>JADJNZ010000006.1:0-300000 GCA_016714015.1 Gemmatimonadota bacterium | reverse complement strand
CTCTTCGAGGGCCAGACGGTCGCCCGCGTGGTGCACACCCGCGAGGACGCGAAGGTCTACCACGTGAGCGCGGTCGACGGCGAGGTGTTCGAACGGGAACTGCCCGCCGAGATGCTCGAACTCACGATCCGCCGCGAATGACGGAGATGCTGGATCGGTGAACCGTCGGGAAACCGATGAGGGCTCGCGTAGCTTTACTGAGTGAGAGGATGGACACTCAGTCCCGTACGGAGCGAACGATGAACGGCAAGAGCGGTGAGAACGGCGGCAAGTGCCCCGTGATGCATGACGCCCCGAAGGCGGCGACCGCCGGCGGCACGACCAATCGCGACTGGTGGCCCGAGCAACTGAACCTCGGCATCCTCCACCAGCATTCGTCGCTCTCCGACCCGATGGATGCCGGCTTCGACTACGCGGCCGAGTTCGAGACGCTCGACCTTGACGCGCTGCGGAAGGACCTCGCCGCCCTCATGACCGACTCGCAGCCGTGGTGGCCCGCCGACTACGGGCACTACGGACCGCTCTTCATCCGCATGGCGTGGCACAGCGCGGGCACCTATCGCACCGCTGATGGCCGCGGCGGCGCCGGCAACGGCTCGCAGCGATTCGCCCCGCTCAACAGCTGGCCCGACAACGGCAACCTCGACAAGGCGCGCCGCCTGCTCTGGCCGGTCAAGCAGAAGTACGGCCGCAAGATCTCCTGGGCCGACCTGATGATCCTCGCCGGCAACGTCGCGATGGAGACGATGGGCTTCAAGACGTTCGGCTTCGGCGGCGGTCGCGCCGACATCTGGGCGCCGGAGGAGGACATCTACTGGGGCGCCGAGGCCGAGTGGCTCGGTGACAAGCGCTACTCCGGGGAGCGGGAGCTCGAGGATCCGCTCGCCGCGGTGCAGATGGGGCTCATCTACGTGAACCCCGAAGGTCCCAACGGCAAACCGGACCCGCTCGCCTCTGCGCGTGACATCCGCGAGACGTTCAAGCGCATGGCGATGAACGACGAGGAGACGGTCGCGCTCACCGCCGGCGGGCACACGTTCGGCAAGATGCACGGTGCGGGCGATCCGGCCCTCGTCGGACCGGAGCCCGAGGCCGCGCCCATCGAGGAGCAGGGCCTCGGCTGGAAGAACGCGCTCGGCACCGGCAAGGGCGCCGACACCACGACCTCAGGGCTCGAAGGAGCCTGGACGCCGAATCCCACCACGTGGGACCACGGCTACTTCGACACGCTCTTCGGGTGGGAGTGGGAGCTGGTGAAGAGTCCCGCGGGTGCCTGGATCTGGGAGCCGACCGACAAGGTGAACGCGGCGATCGTCCCCGACGCGCATCGGCCCGGGAAGAAGGTGCTCCCCGCGATGTCCACCGCCGACATGGCGATGCGCATGGACCCGACGTACGCCGCGATCTCGAAGCGGTTCCATCAGGACCCGGCGGCCTTCGCCGATGCGTACGCGCGCGCCTGGTTCAAGCTCACGCACCGTGACATGGGGCCGCGCGCGCGCTACCTCGGCGCACTCGTGCCGCAGGAAGAGCTCATCTGGCAGGATCCGATCCCGGCGGTCGATCACCCGTTGATCGACGCGCAGGACAGCGCGTCGCTCAAGGCCGCGATCCTCGCGACGGGAACGCCCATCGCGCATCTCGTCTCCACGGCGTGGGCATCGGCGTCCACCTTCCGGGGATCGGACAAGCGCGGCGGCGCGAACGGCGCACGCATCCGGCTCGAGCCGCAGCGGAGCTGGGAGGCCAACCAGCCCGCGCGGCTCGCGAAGGTACTCGGCGCGCTGGAGCAGGTGCGGGCGGCGTTCGATGCGGCGCAGACGGGCGGCAAGCGAGTCTCGCTCGCCGACCTCATCGTCCTCGGCGGTTGCGCCGCGATCGAGGCGGCGGCCAAGAAGGCGGGGCACGACATCACCGTGCCGTTCACGCCGGGCCGGATGGACGCCGCGCAGGAGCAGACCGACATCGAGTCGTTCGAGGCGCTCGAACCGACCGCGGACGGGTTCCGCAACTATATGAAGACGGAGTACAGTGTCGCGGCGGAGGCCCTGCTGGTGGACCGCGCACAGCTGCTCACATTGACCGCGCCCGAGATGACCGCGCTCGTCGGCGGTCTGCGGGTGCTCAACGCGAATCATGGTCAGGTGCAGCACGGCGTGTTCACCAAGCGTCCGGAGACGCTCACGAACGACTTCTTCGTGCACCTGCTCGACATGGGGACGGTCTGGCAGCCGGCCGCAGGGTCGTCCGGGGTCTTCGAGGGACGTGATCGCGCGACCGGTGATGTGCAGTGGACCGGCACGCGCGTGGACCTGGTGTTCGGGTCCAACTCGCAGCTGCGCGCGCTCGCCGAGGTGTATGCGAGCGTCGACGGCGAAACGCGGTTCGTGCAGGCGTTCGTGGCGGCATGGAGCAAGGTGATGGAGCTGGACCGGTTCGACCTCGCCTGAGCGGGTGGTCCGCGCGCGCGGCGCGGACTAGCCCGTACGTGCGATGGGTTTCCCGTCGCGACGCAGGGCAGGGAAGGTCCGCGTCGTCGCCCGCGGCTCGCAGTTCCTGGACTACGCGTTCTTCCTGCTCTACGCGCTGCTCGGCATCCGGCTCGTGCTCGCGCTCATCGCCGCGCGGTCGGGGACCGGCTTCGTGCGATTCATCGCCACCATCACCGATCCCTTCTACGCGCCCTTCCGCGGCATCGTCGAGAGTCCGACGACCGACGGCGGCAACACCCTCGTGGTGCCGATCATCGTCGCGCTCGTGGCCTATGCGCTCCTGCATGCCGCGGTGAACGCGCTGTTGCGCATGGTGGGGACGCGCAAGACGGCGATCTAGCTCGCTTGCGTGCCGCAACGGGTCCGCGTGCTTCGCACACGGCCGTCTCGCGAGGACGCGTCGGCGGCCGGCCAACGCGCGATGCCATCGCGGCGTACCTTCACACGGTACCACGCCGGCGACCATTCCGCCGTCGCCCACCCGTCACCCCCTCGTCCATGCGACTCGTCCGCCTCGTCGCCACCTCGCTGTGCGCGACCCTCGCCGTTCCGCTCGCGGCGCAGCAGGCCCCGCGCGCACCGCTCGCCGGCTCCGTTCCGCTCACCTTCCCCACCGACGACCCGGTCCTGAAGCGCATCTGGACGGTCGGCATGGACAGTTCGATGACCGAGCGTCTCGGTCAGGTCATGTTCGACTCCATCGGGCCGCGGCTCACCGGCAGTCCCGGCTACGCGTCGGCGAGCGATTGGGTCGTGAGCCAGTACAAGCAGTGGGGGATCGACGCGCGGCGCGATACCTATGGCACCTGGCGCGGGTGGCGCCGCGGACTCTCGCACATCGACCTCGTGGGGCCGCGCGCGCGCACGCTCGACGGCACGATGCTCGCCTGGAGCCCCGGCACCAAGGGCCGCCCCGTGACCGCCGAGGCGATCATCCTTCCGAAGTTCAAGGACAGCACCGAGTTCGTGCGGTGGCTGCCGCAGGCGCGCGGCAAGATCGTGCTCCTCTCGCCGGCATGGCCGACCTGCCGCCCGTCGGAGGACTGGTTCCGCTTCGCGACCCCGACCTCGAAGGCGCGCATGGACTCGATCGTGAGCGTCATGCAGGCCGACTGGGCGAGCGACACGCGCGACAGCACGCGCCTCTATCGCGGCACCGGCCGGTCGATGGGTCTCGGCACCGGCACGCTCGGGCTCCGGCTCGAGCAGGCGGGCATCGCCGGGATGATCACCTCGCGCGCGAAGCTCAGCGGCTTCGGCGGCGCGCCCGGCGGTTTCGCCGGCGGACGTCCCGGTGGCCCGGGTGGGCAGGCGGCCACGCCAGCGAGCAACATGAGCGGCGGCGGGATGGCCGCGGCGCTGCGCGCGCCGGCGCCGCCGCAGGGCACTGGCGGCTGGGGTGTGATCGAGGTCTTCGAGACCTACAACACCGTCGCGCCGGCGATGACGCTCGACTGCGAGGACTACTCCCTCGTCTATCGTCTCGCCGAGAACGGCCAGAAGCCGATGGTGCGGATCGACGCCGACGCCGACCTGCTCGGCGAGGTGCCCGCGTTCAACACCATCGCCACCATCCGCGGCCGCGAGAAGCCGGATGAGTACGTGATCCTGTCGGCGCACTTCGACTCGTGGGACGGCTCGTCGGGCGCGACCGACAATGGCACCGGCACGCTGATGGCGATGGAAGCGATGCGCATCCTCAAGAAGGTCTACCCGAACCCGCGGCGCACGATCATCGTCGGGCATTGGGCGAGCGAGGAGCAGGGACTGAACGGCTCGCGCGCCTTCGCGAACGATCATCCCGAAGTAATGAAGGGACTGCAGGCGCTCTTCAACCAGGACAACGGCACCGGGCGCGTGCAGTCGCTCTCGTCGTCGGGGCTCACCGACATCGGCCCGCACCTGCGCGGCTGGTACGCGAAGCTGCCGAGCTTCTTCACCGACAGCATGAGCGCGAACGCGGTCTCGTGGAGCTTCCGCGACGTGCCCACCGGCAACCCCGGCGGCACCGACGGCGCGGTCTTCGCCTGCTACGGCACGCCGTCGATCGGCATGGGGGCGGTGGGGTGGAACTACAACACCTACACCTGGCACACCAATCGCGACACCTACGACAAGGTCGTGTTCGACGATGTGAAGCACAACGCGACCCTCGCGGCGATGCTCGCGTACCTCGCGTCGGAGGATCCGGCGTTCATCGATCGCACCAAGTCGCCCGGCCAGTGGCCGGCGAACTGGCCGGCCAACTGCGGCAATGCGCCGCGGCGGACCAACCCGCGCTACTGAGGGACGGCGAGCTGGGCGCCGCTACGCCCAGCTCGCCCCGACCGCGCGGATGAAGTTCCCGCCGAGTACGAGGCGGATCGTGTCGTCGCTGTAGCGGCGACGGCCCATCGCCTCGACGAGGTCGAAGATCCGCTTCGGGTGCGCCATGCCGTCCACGTGCACCCCGCCGTCGGCGGCGTAGTACGCCTTGTACCGCTCGAAGTTCGCCTGCGACGCCACCGACAACGGCACGTTCCCCTTCGGGATCGGCGTCCCGAGGCCCGCCATGTCGAGGTCCGACCCGATCCCGACATGCTCCGCGCCGACGAGCTTGATGACGTAGTCGAAGTGGTCCACCACATGCTCCACCGTGACCGGGGCCTCGGGGCGGATCATGAAGCGGATGAACGCGATCCCCATCACGCCGCCGTTCCGCGCCAGCGCCTTGAGCGCCTCGTCGCTCTTGCAGCGCGCATAGCCGGGCATCAGCCCGCGCGCCGCGCCATGCGTGAACACCACCGGCTTCGTCGCCGCGGCGATCCCGTCGAGCGTCGTGCGGTCCGCGCAGTGCGAGAGGTCCACCGTCATCCCGACGCGCTGCATCGCCGCGAGGACCTGGTGGCCGAAGACGCTCAGCCCGCCGTCATTGTGCTCGAGGAACCCTGCGCCGATGCGGTTCTGGAAGTTGTACGTGAGCTGCGCGACCCGCTGCCCCAGCCGATGGAACGTCTCGACGTCCGCCGGCGTGCGGAAGTAGTCCGCGTTCTGCGCCGTGATCATGATGCCGATGCGGCCGTCCGCGCGCGCGCTGCGGAGGTCGTCCACGCCATCGACGCGGATGAACCACTCCGGGCGCGACGCGATGAACCCGTTCCACTCGGCCATGAACTTGAGGTGGTCCTCGTACCCGGCGCCCCCGCGACCGAGCGCGAGCGTCTTCACGCCGGAGCCGCGGAACCGCTCGAAGTCGGCGGCCGTGAAGCTCGACGGATCCTGGATCCACCGGTCGGCACGCGGCGTCCCCTCCTCGCGCTCGTCGGCGAAGGCGAACTGGCAGAGCATGTCCACGACCGCCGACTCCTGCATCAGCCGGATGGTGCGCGCCGAATACTCGGCGGGGGACTGCGCGTCGAGGCGGTAGCGGCCACGGAGGAAGGCGGGGGCGGCCGCGGAGGAGAGGGCGGCGGCGCCGGCAAGGCGGAAGAGGTCGCGACGATGCATCGGGCGAATGTGCGACCCGCCCGGGAGCCACACAAGAGCGGGCGTCCGACTGGACCGCGGCCCGCGACACACCGATCTTGCGACCATGCCCCACGACCTCGCCTCCACCTTCCTCGAGCGCTCGCGCTACTACCTCGGCCGTGAGTACCCCGGCAAGATCCGGCTCGCCCTCAGCGCGATGCCCGCCGACCTTCTCTGGCAGCGCGCGAACGCGTCGTCCAACAGCGCCGGCAATCTCGTCCTGCACCTCGCCGGCAACGTGCGCCAGTGGATCGTGAGCGGCGTCGGCGGTGCCCCCGATGTGCGCCAGCGCGACGCCGAGTTCGCGGCCCGCGACGGGGCGGGGCTCGACGCACTGCTCGCGACGCTCGACGCCGCCTGTGCCGACGCCGTCGCGGTGTTCGACCGCCTCGACGCCGGCGCGCTCGGCGAGTCGCGAGTCATCCAGGGGCGCACGACGACGGTGTTCGCCGCGATCTACCATGTGGTCGAGCACTTCTCCGGGCACACCGGGCAGCTCATCCTCATGGCGAAGGCCGCTGCGCCGGATGGCGCGGTCCGCTTCTATGACGACACCGGGGGCCTCGCGCGGCCGCTCTTCCTGCCCGCGGGGATGACCGACGCCCCGCCGGGGGCGTGACATGACGATGCACATCGTGATCGACGATCCGGAGCGTCCTGATGTCCTCGCGCTGCTCGAGGAACACCTGCGGAATATGCACGCCATCACCCCCGCGGGCAGCGTGCACGCGCTCGACGTCTCGCGGCTCAAGGTCCCGTCGATCACCTTCTGGAGCGTGCGCGACGGCGACACGCTGCTCGGGTGCGGCGCGCTCAAGGAGCTGGACCCCGCGCACGGCGAGGTGAAGTCCATGCGGACGCCGGAGACCGCCCGGCGTCGCGGGGCCGGGCGCGCGATGATCCACCACATCATCGCGGTCGCGCGCGAGCGCGGATACGCGCGGCTGAGCCTCGAGACCGGTGCCTCGGCGCCCTTCCTGCCGGCGCGGCGACTCTACGAGAGCGTCGGCTTCACGTCGTGCGGGCCCTTCGGCGACTATCCCGACGACCCGCACTCGGCGTTCCTCACGCTCGCGCTCTAGCGCGCCCCGCCCGGCGGCGTCGCCGTGTCGGAAGGGACGTCGAACATCTGGCGCAGCAGCCGGCGCGCTTCGCCCTTCGGATCGTGCTCCACGGTCCACGGTCCATCGACGATCCGCATCGTCGCGCGTGAGTCGGCGGTGTAGCGCGGCCACGCCGGCTCGCCCGCGACGGTCGGATCTCCCGTGGTGGCGAACGCGGTCCAGGCGGCCTGGATGCGACGGGACAGCGCGGCCGGCGGCGCAGGGCCGGTGAACGACTCGACATCGGCGCCGAGATGGCCGAACACGAACGGCAACTCCATCGCGTGGCTCGCGCCGAGGCCCGGCACCCTCGAATCCCAGGCGAACAGGTACATGAAGACGGCGCTGTGCCGCGCCTGGCCTTCGGCGAGGATGATCGACGGTTGCCGGAGCCAGAACTCGCCCGCGAACTCCACGTAGCGCATCGGATCGTCGCTCCCCGCCGTGAAGCGGTCGGCGATCTCACGCACACGGGAGAAATCGCGCCCCATGGCCTTCCCCTTCTCCCGGTACTCGCGCATCAGGTTGCGCTCGAACTCCGGATCGTACAGCCGGAAGTAGAGCATCTCGTCCTCGTTCGTGCCGATCAGGACCGGCACGTCGGGATTCGCGCCACGCCAGATGTCGCCGAAGAGGTCCGTGGGCAGCACCTCCCCATCCACGCGCGCGCCCCAGGTGCTCACGCCGAGCTGGTCGCCACGCGCCTCCGCCACGCGTGCGGCCACGGCGAGCACCGTGTCGGCCGGCAGTGCCCGCAGCGCCGCGAGGTCGGCAGCATGCGCCTCCTGCATGAACGCGCGCGCGAGTTCCTGCGCGATCGGGATGTCGTCCGACTTGGGATAGCCCTTCACGGCGATGTTCGCCGGTCCGCCGCTCTCGATGATCGCCTTGTCGAAGAGGCCCTTGGCGAGCGGCATCGCCATGAGGCGCATCACCGCCGAGCCGCCGGCCGACTCGCCGAAGACCGTGATGTTGGCCGTATCGCCGCCGAACGCCCCGATGTGCGCGCGCACCCAGCGCAGTGCCGCGAGCTGGTCGAGCAGTCCCAGGTTGCGGCTTCGGTCCATCGCCGCGCCCCCGACCTCCGAGAGGTCGAGGAACCCGAATGGCCCGAGCCGGTAGTTCACCGAGACGAGCACCACGTCATTGTCGCGCGCGAAGTGGTGCCCGTCGTACATGGGGTCGGCGGTGCCGCCGCTGACATTGGCCCCGCCATGGATCCAGAGCATCACCGGGCGCGGTGGGCCATCGACGCGCCGCGTCCAGACGTTGACGCTGAGGCAGTCCTCGTCCTGACGCCTGAGCGATGCCGCTTCGACGGAGTCGATGGCTTGGCGGCAGCTGGGCCCGTACTCGCTGGCGTCGATGATCCCGTCGGCCGGCGATGGCGGGAGCGCCTCGCGCCACCGCAGCGGGCCGGTCGGCGCCTGCGCGTACGGGATGCCGAGGAACGCGAACACACCGTCCTCGACCGCGCGCGCGCGATACGCGCCCTGCGGGAGCTTCACGACGCGCGCGTGGTCACTGGCGGTATCCGGCGTGCACGCGGCGCACGCGAGGCACGTCGCGAGCATGAGCGCGCGCGTGGCCTCGGTCAGGAACTTCGTCCGTTCATGCATTCAGGGCCGCCGCCACGGATCCGAGAAGGATGTGTCACGCAGGAAGGCCGTATCGGTCAGCGTCGCGAGGAAGGCGAGCAGGTCTCGCCGCTGCTCGACGCTCAGCGCGAACCCATCGACGTTCGGTGCCTTGTGCGGGTTGAGTCGCCCGACCCCCGCATGCGGCCCCGTCGCGATCGTCCGCCCGCCCGCGGCGTAGTGATCGAGGACCGCGTCGAGCGTCGCGACGCTCCCGTCGTGCATGTAGGGTGCCGTCACGGTGATGTTGCGCAACGTCGGTGCACGAAAGCGTCCCATGTCCTCGGCGCGTCCCGTCACCGCATGCACGCCCGTGTTCGGCGCCGGATACGAGCGCGCTCCCGCGAGGTTGTAGAGGCCGGTGTTCGCGAACGTGCCCTCGGCCGACGTGTCCCCCTCCACGCGGACGCCGCCGCTCAGGTTCCATCTGCCATGACACTGGAAGCAGCCGCCCTGCTGGCCCGAGAAGAAGAACGCCGCGCCGCGCTTGGCCGACTCGGAGATCGCCCCGGGCTCGCCGCCGTAGCGGTAGCGGTCGTATGGCGACCGGAACGAGAGCAGCGTGCGCTCGAACGCGGCGATCGCGCGCACGACGTTGCGGAGGGAGTACGGCTCCGCGTCGTCGGCGAAGGCGCGCGCGAAGAGCCGGCGGTAGGTCGCGTCCCCGCGCACGGTGCGGAGGAACTCCGCCTCCCGGCCGTCCAGCCCGAGCTCGATCGGGTCGGTGCCGAGCATCGGCACGAGCGCCTGCGCCTCGAGGGCGTGCAGCGTGGGGTCGGCCCACGCGAGCGCCGGAGCGTACGCGACGTTCGTGAGGCTCATGCTCCCTCGCGGATGCCGCATCCCCGTGGCGCCGACGGCCTGGCCGAGACCATCGGTGAAGGCGAGCGCTTGTTGATGGCAGCTGGCGCATGACTGCCGGCCGTTCACCGACATCCGCTCATCGTGGAAGAGGTGCCGGCCGAGTTCGACCTTCGCGACGCTCATCGGGTTGTCGGCGGGGACCGGCGGTCGCGGGAAGGGCGCCGGGATCCGCCATGCGAAGTCGGGCTCCGGCGCCCGCAGCGCCGTCCCCAGTGTCGCCGCCGCGACGAGCAGGGCGACCGGTATGAGCAGCCGGGGGCGGATCCGCATCGACAGGGCGCGCTACTTGATGAGCAGCACCACGTCGAGCGATGCGAGCATCCGCATCGATCGCGCGCCGCGCTTGTCCTTCGGCAGCACGAGGCGGAAGCGTCCGTTCTCGGCGAAGAGCGGCTGGTCGTTCGCCGTGTCGGCGAGGAGTGCCTGGCCGTCGGTGATCGCCGGGTCGAGCTCGCCGATCGAGAAGAGCACCTGGTACCCGTCGGTCGCGCGGGCGAGCACGTAGCCCGAGAGCGAGTTGCGCCGTGCGGCGGGACCGAGGGCGAATCCCGCCTTCGCGAGGACGTCGGCCACCCACACGCCGCGGTAGGTCGTGGTCATCCCGTTGTTCGTCGTCGTCACCGTCGCGCGCGGCATCGCCGCGAGATCGGCCGCGGTGAGGACGAGCGGGGTCGGGACGTCACCACGGACGGTGATCGTCGGCTCGGGGGCGAGCGCGGACTGCGCATGCGCCGCAGGCGCGAGCGAGAAGAGCAACGCCGCCGTCGCCGCGGCGAGCGCGAGGAGCGGACGGCGGCGTGGACGGACGAGGCGGGCGGTCATGCGGCACTCGGTGAGGAGGGACGGTCGTTCAAATATACCGTCCCTCCCCGCCGGGCACCGATCGCCGGTCAGGGCTGCGTGCGGTTCACCACCGTGACCGTGAGCGACGACGGGTAGAGCCGCGAATGGTGCACGGTGCTGTGCGCCACCACGCCCTTCGATTCGTCGTAGTTGTTCCCGCCGGTGTTCAGGTTGCGGTCGAAGCGCGGGAAGTTGGAGCTCGAGACCTCGATGCGCAGCCGATGCCCCGGAGCGAACCAGTTGCTCGTGTTGAGCGGCTGGAGCGTGACCTTGTAGACGGAATCCTTCTGCATCCAGACCACCGGCTTGTCGTAGCCGTCGCGGTACCGCATGCGCTGGATGGACTCGTCGAGGTTGTAGGCCGTGCCATCGGGGGCGACGTCGAGCACCTTCACCGTGAAGTCGGTGTCGCGCGCATCGCTGGACACGAAGAGCGTCGGGATGATCGGACCCGAGAACTCCATCCCCTCCTTGAACGGTTCGCTCGTGTAGACGAGGACGTCCGGACGCGCCTCGGTGATGCGCTGGTCCATCGCGCCGGCACCGACCGCGTTCCCCTGGCAGCAGACGTTCCCGCCGCGCGACATCACCGGGTTGGCTGGGTCATACGTGAAGTGGTCGGGCGTGTCGCGGCGCGGCGGGGAGGTGCTGAGCACCCCGTCGCCGTTGAGCGTGTTCGCGTTGCCGCCGCTCCCGAGGTAGAAGGTCATCGGTGCCGCACCGCGCGGGGGCCAGACGTCCGACGTGTGCCACTTGTTCTCGCCCATCACGTAGTAGCGGACCCGCGCCATCGTGTCGATCGCCGTCGTCGGCGTCCCCTTCAGGAACTTGTCGAAGAAGGCGTACATGATCTCCTGGTAGCCCAGGCGCGCGTCGCCCATGTCGCGCTCGCCCACCACCGTGTGCTCCGTGGCGCGCGTGTACGAGCAGTGCGCCACCGGCGCGATGATCGCCCACTGCTGGTTCGCCGCCGCGCCGCGCGCCGTGCGGCGCACGATGTTGAACATCTCGAGGTTCGGTCCCACCGAGACGTCGTACCACGACATGAACCAGAGGCCCGGGATGTCGATGCGCATGTCGTCGTGATACAGGCCGCCGCGGTACCAGGCGGGGTCGTTCGGCGTGCGCTTGATCATCGCGCCGCCGGTGGCGACCGGCATCGAGTCGGCGAAGATGCCGCGCGGACCGTCGAGCGCCGAGAGGAGGTTCTGCACCGGCAGCGTCCAGAAGGCCTTCGCCCAATCCACGGGCGGGAGGCGCTGCGCCAGGTCGAACGACTTCGACGCGCGGATCAGCTGCTCCTGCGTCGCGTTCGCCGGGAACATCGGCCGCACCTGATTCTGCTCGCCGTAGAGCCAGTCGATGAAGAGCATCTGCACCGCGCCGCCGCGATACCAGTTGCCCTGCTCGTAGTAGGGCCCCACGCGGCCGACGCCGGCGCCGAATCCCTGGACGTTGAACGCCGCGTATCCCGGGTTCCCCTGCGCCGCGACCGCGCCCTGCCACTCCGCGGTCGACGAGCAGCCGGTCGTGCCGATCCGGCCATTCGACCACGGCCGCGCGCGGAGGTAGTCGAGCTCGTCGACGCCGTCGCTCACCGGCGCGCCGAGGATGTCGTAGTTCCCCTCGGACCAGAAGTGGCCGCGCTCCTGCATGTCCACCCATGCGTAGCCGCGCTTGATCGCCGTCAGCGCCGCCGTCATGTCGCGCGGTGCGCCGAGATTGATGTCCCACCAATTGAAGTTGTACGGCGTGCGCACCCAGATCGCCGGATACTTCTGCCCGCCGTCCTTCGGATAGTAGATGTCGGCCTGGATGCGGATGCCGTCGCGCATGGGGATCATCACCTTGCGTTCGACGACGGCGAGCGACTGCAGTTCGTTCTCGATCCTCCAGCGCACCGCGCGGAGGCTGTCCTGGTTGACCGCGGATGGCGCCTGCGCGGGCAAGGCGCCCGCGAGGCAGAGGGCGAGTGCGGCGAGGGAGATGGCGCGCCGTTGCATCCGAGCACTCCTTGTATGTGAGTTCCCCGACCTTCACAAGGTTGGAGCGCCCGGGCGCAGCGTCAAGCAGCCCGTGCCGCGGTCGTCCGCGCGTCGTCAGGGAAGCGCCGCACTTCCTGCGCGGGAGTCCCTGACGGCCGCGCGCTCTTCCGAGCCTCCCCTCCACGCGTTACGATCAGGCGGCGATCGTCCGATGATCGTCGCTCACCCCTCGCTCCCCGGAGTCCGTCGCGTGTTCCTCAGCAACCCCAAGGCCCAGACGGAATACGACGTGATCGTCGTCGGTTCGGGCGCCGGCGGCGGCATGGCCGCCTACCAGCTCGCCGTCGCCGGACTCAAGGTCCTCGTGCTCGAGGCGGGCCGGAACTACGACCCGGTGCGCGAGACGCCGATGTTCAAGCTCCCGCGCGAGGCCCCGCTGCGCGGTGCCGGCTATCGCGAGAAGCCGTTCGGTTTCTACGATGCCACCGTCGACGGCGGGTGGGAGGTTCCCGGCGAGCCCTACACCAACGCGCCCGGCACCGATTTCCGCTGGTGGCGCGCCCGCATGCTCGGCGGACGCACCAATCACTGGGGACGTATCTCGCTCCGCATGGGCGAGTACGACTTCAAGCCCAAGACCCGCGACGGACTCGGCGCCGACTGGCCGCTCACGTATCAGGACCTCGCGCCGTACTACGACCGCACCGAGATGCTCATCGGGGTCTACGGCGGCGATGACGACCTCGAGAACACGCCGCGCTCGTCACCGGGCGTGCTGCAGCCCGCCCCCGCGCCGCGCGCCGTCGAGCTCCTCGCCAAGAAGGCGTGCGGGCCGCTCAAGATCCCCGTGATCCCGGCGCACCTCGCGATCATGACGAAGCGCCAGGACGCGAACACGCTGCCGAAGAGGATCCACCCGGACAACCCGCTTGCCCAGCGCGTCCTCGCCCAGTCGATGCGCGAACGGCAGGCCTGCTTCTGGGCCACACCCTGCGGCAACGGCTGCTCCATCAAGGCGAACTTCCAGAGCACCACCGTTCTCCTGCCGCCCGCGCTCGCCACCGGCAACGTCGACATCGTCCCCGATGCCATGGTGCGCGAGGTGACGGTCGACCGGACCGGCAAGGCCACCGGCGTGAGCTACATCGACAAGCGCACGCGCACCGACCGGCACGTGAAGGCGCGCGTGGTCGTGCTCGCGGCGAGCGCCGCCGAGACGGCGCGCATCCTGCTCAACTCCAAGAGCGAGCAGGCGCCCAACGGCGTCTCCAACAGCAGCGGCCTCGTCGGCAAGTATCTCATGGATACCGTCGGCGCCGGGCTCGGCGGCCAGATCCCCATCCTCGAGAACCTCCCGCCGCACAACACCGACGGGGCGTCCGGGATGCACATGTACATGCCCTGGTGGCTCTACCAGGAGCAGCTCGCCGGCAAGCTCGGCTTCGCCCGTGGCTATCACATCGAGTTCGGCGGCGGCCGCAGCATGCCGGGGAACGGCACCTTCAGCGGGCTCGAGACCTACACGCAGGGCGCCTACGGCAAGCGGCTCAAGGAGGAGGCCCGCCGCTACTACGGGTCCTTCATGTGGTTCGACGGGCGCGGCGAGATGATCCCCAACGAGGACTCGTACTGCGACATCGATCCCGACACCGTGGACCAGTGGGGCATCCCGGTGCTCCGCTTCCATTGGAAGTGGTCGGAGCACGAGACGCGGCAGGCGGCGCACATGCAGAAGACCTTCGCCGAGATCATCGAGGCGATGGGGGGCAAGCTCACCGGTCGCGTCGAGACCGACGGGTCGCGCGCCATCGCGCGCGGCGGGCAGATCATCCACGAGGTCGGCACCTGCCGCATGGGCGACGACCCGCGCACCTCGGTCGTGAACCAGTACGGCCAGTCGTGGGACGTGAAGAACCTCTTCATCACCGACGGCGCGACCTTCGTGAGCAACGCCGACAAGAACCCCACGCTGTCGATCCTCGCGCTCGCGTGGCGCTCGTGCGACCACCTGCTCGACGAACTCCAGAAGAGGAACATCGGATGAGCGACGCGCCCGAGCTCCCCAACACCGACGGCACCGACACCCCGATCGGCGCGGACGAGTCCGCGCCCGTCACCCTCAAGCGTCGCGATGCGCTGCGCGTCCTCGCGGCCGCGGCGACGCTTCCGGTGCTCGACGGTCTCGCGGCCGGCGAGGCCGAGGCGCAGGGCACCACGCCGCGCCCAGCGGCACCGGCCGCCGCGCCCGCGACGCAGGCCCCGACCGGCGTCACGCCGGGCCCGCGCGGCACGCTCGCCGATCCCGACCTCCTGTATCCGCGCACCAACTGGCCGCGCCGGCTCACGACCGCCGAGATGGTGACCATCACCGCGCTCTGCGACGTGATCATCCCCGCCGACGAGAAGTCCCCCGCCGCCTCGGCCGTCGGCGCGCCGTCGTATGTGAACGAACACGTGAGCGCGCCCTACGACGGCAACCAGCGTGACCTCGTGCGCGTGCGCGGCGGCATCGCCTGGATCAACCTCGAGAGCCGCAAGCGCTTCTCGCGCGACTTCGCGCGGCTCACCGCCGCGCAGAAGACCGCGATCTGCGATGACATCTGCCATCTCCCGAACGCGAAGCCCGAGTTCCGCGCCGCGGCGCGGTTCTTCGACCTCGTGCGCGACCTGACGGCGACGGCGTTCTACACGACGGACGCGGGGATGAAGGACATCGGCTACGTGGGGAACGTGGCGATGCCCAAGTTCGATCCGCCGCCGCCGGCGGTGCTGCGTCAGCTCGGGCTGGAGTAGCGGGCAGGGCGGCCCACGCGCGATCCCCGCGCGTGGGCCGCACCCTCAGGCCAGCGGCGGCGCGCTCGCCACGAGCTCGCTGAACTTCGCGAGGTCGATGTTCCCGCCCGACACCACCACGACGATCGGCCCCTTGCCCGCCTGACCGGTGAGTGCCGCCGCCAGCCCGAGCGCCCCCGCGCCCTCGGCGATCACGCGCGACTTCTCCGCCATCAGCCGCATCGCCCGCTGCGTCTCGGCGAGTGAGACCACGATCGAACCGTCGAGCACCGGACGCATCCGTTCCCACATCCGCGGGAAGACGCTCTTCCCGCCCGCGCCGTCGACGAACGACGCCTCCCACTCCGGGAACGCCTGCGCCGAGCCCGCCGCGAACGAGCGCGCGACCGGCGAGGCCGTCGCCGGCTCTGCGCCCCACACCTTGGTCAGCGGACTGAGCGCGCGCATCGCCGCACCCACGCCGACGATCAGCCCGCCACCGCCGATCGCCGCGATCACCGCGCGCGTCTCCGGTTCGTCCTCGAGGATCTCCAACCCCATCGTCGCATGCCCCGCGATGAAGTCGTGGTCGTCGAACGGATGGATGAACGCCCCCTCCACACCCGGATACGCGCGGTCCTCCAGCGCCTGCCACGCCCCCGCGTACGAGACGGGCACGAGCCGCGCCCCCAGCGCGCGCATCCGGTCGAGCTTCGCCTGCGGGGCCGTCTCGATCGCCACGACGGTGCAGGGCACGCCCGCCATCCGCGCCGCGTACGCCACGCCTTGACCGGCATTGCCCGCGCTGATCGTCCACACGCCGCGCTGCCGCTCCGACTCAGGGAGCATCGCCACCGCGTTCACCGCGCCGCGAAGCTTGTATGCGTTGGTCGGCTGCAGGTTCTCGAGCTTGAGGCGGATGTCCGGGTGGCCTCGGCCGAGGTCGAGCCGCACGAGCGGCGTGCGGAGGATCGTCCCCGCGATGCGCGCGCGCGCGGCGTGGATCTCGGCGAGGGTGATCGGGCGGATGGGGGCGAGCATCAAGCGGCTCCGTGGTCGAGTCCGGTCGACTGAGGCGTGCGTGCGACAGTCACCGTGGAGCATCAACTTGGCAACGCGAACGGGCGGCCGCCATTGTTCCACGCGAGATGCCAAACCCCACCGACGACTTCCTCGACCTCCAGTCCGCCCTCGCCGGCGAGTACTCGCTCCAGCGCGAGCTCGGCCGCGGCGGCATGGGCGTCGTTCACCTCGCGCGCGACGTCCAGCTCGATCGCGATGTCGCCATCAAGGTCCTCCCCGCGCACCTCGCCAGCGATCCCGCCGCGCGCGAGCGCTTCGTCCGCGAGGCGCGCATGGCCGCCGGCCTCTCGCACCCGCACATCGTCCCCATCCATCGCGTCGGCGAGGCGGGCGGGTTCGTCTTCTTCGTGATGAGCTACGTCGAAGGCGAGACGCTCGGCGACCGACTCCGCACGCGCGGGCCGCTCCCGCCCGCCGACGCGACGCGGCTGCTCCGCGAGGTCGCATGGGCGCTCGCGTACGCGCATGGGCGCGGCGTCATCCATCGCGACATCAAGCCCGACAACATCCTCCTCGAGGCCGGCACCGGGCGCGCGCTCGTCACCGACTTCGGCATCGCCCGCGGCGGGGACCACGAGGAGGCCACGGGGCGGGTGATGGGCACCGCGCACTTCATGAGCCCCGAGCAGGCGGCCGATGGCGCCGTCGATGGTCGCAGCGACATCTACGCGCTCGGCGTCGTCGGCTTCCTCGCCGTCAGCGGGCGACTGCCCTTCGAATCGCCGAACGTCCACGCGCTGCTGCTGCGACAGGCGATCGAGGACGCGCCGCCCGTCGCGCGCATCGCGCCGGGCGTGCCCACCGCACTCGCGACGGCGATCGACCGCTGCCTCGCGCGCGACCCCGCGCGCCGCTTCGCGGACGGCGAGGCGCTCGCGGCCGCGCTCGCGCCCGTCCCCGACGCGCGACCCGCACTCCCGCCCACGCTCCGCGCCTGGCTCGGCGCGCGCAACCCGCTCCTCGTGCCGTACCTCGCCTGGGGCGGGCTCTTCGGCACGCTCACCTCGGTCAATCTCTTCGTCTGGCTCATCGGGCAGCGCCCGGCCGGCCCCGCCGACATCGTGCTCCTCGCCGCGATCACCGCGGCCCCGCTCGCCCCTATCGTCGGCTTCCATCTCAATCAGGCCGTCAAGCAGTTCCGCGCAGGGCACACCCTCGCCGACCTGCGCGCCGCCCTGGAGGTCTCACGGCGCGAACAGGCCGAGTCCGATGCGAGCGTGCGCGCGCCGTCCGATCCGCCGGCACATCGTCTGCTCCGCTACGCGACCACCGCGTCGGCCACCTGGCTCGCGACGACGTTGGGCCTGATCCTCGCCGGCGTCGTCCACGAGAACGTCATGGGCGCGCGCTGGATCGTCACGCCGATGCTCAGCACGCTCGCCCTCGGTGCCGTGAGCAATGCCCTCGACGTGCAGTTCATCCCCAACGGCATCCGGAAGCTCTGGCAGACCGGGATCCGCGAGCGCCTCTGGAACACCCGGCTCGGCGAGTGGTTCGCGCGGCGGCTCGGCGCACCCGAGCGGTCCACGCTCGCGGGCGCGAACGCCTTCCGCGCGACCGAGGCCGCCCTCGGCGTCGCCGCCGGCGAGCTCTTCGCCGCGCTGCCGTCGGCCTACCGCGAGCAGCTCGCCGAGCTGCCGCACATCGTCGCGTCACTCGAGGCCCGCGCCGCCGAGGCGCGCGCCGAGATCGAGATCGTCGCCGCGCTCGTGCCCGACGGCGACACGGGGGCCGACGTCCTCGCCGAGCGGAAGCGCGTCGCCGCGGCGCACCTCGGCGAGAGCGTCGCCGCGCTCGAGGGGATCCGCCTCGACCTGCTGCGCCTCCATGCCGGCACCGCCGACCTCAAGCCGCTCACGACCTTGATGGACGCCGCGCGTCGCATCGGGGAGGATCTCGGTCGGCTCGCCGAGGCGCAGCAGGAGGTGGAGGACGCTACGCGCCCGTCCGGGCCCACCAGAGGAATATCATCGCGAACACCAGATCCGGCGTCGCGTTGACCGCCATCCCCGCGGGGATCGCACCGGTGATGGCATAGAGGACGCTGAGCGCGAAGAAGCCGAGCTTCCCGAGTCCGCCGACGATCACGAGCGGGCGGTCGATCCGCGGACGGCGCGCGAGCCACGCGTACACGCCCCCGAAGAGCGCGATGGTGAACGCGAGTTGCGCCGCGAAGTACGGCGGCGCCTCGATCGGCAGGAATGGCGTCGCATACCCCATGGCCGGGAGCCCGAAGACGACGACGCCGAGCGTGTTCAACGCGACCGACGCCCACAGGGCGGTGCGGATGATCCGGTCGCGCGGCGCGCTCACAGCGTGACCGATCCACGGAACCCGCGCGCCGCGTAGTACGACTGGACGCCGTTGTGGTACGTGAACACGCGTCCATAGCGCCGATCGCAGAAGAGGGCACCTCCGAGCGCGCGCACGTCGGCGGGAGTGGCGACCCAGCTCGAGGTCTTGAGGTCGAACTCGCCGAGGGCCTGCAACGCGCGATACGCGTCCTCGTCGAGCATCGTGATCCCCATCGCCGCGGCCATGTCCATCGCACTGCCGGCCGGCTTGGCCTCCTTCCGGGCGTCGAGGGCGGCGCGGTCGAAGCAGAGACTGCGACGGCCCGCCGGGGATTCGGCCGCGCAGTCGGTGAAGGTCACGCGGCCCGTGCGCTTGTCGAACGCCGTGACGTCGGGCTCGCCGCCGCTCGATTCCATCGCCTGCACTGAGCGCAATGCCTTCGCGTCGTCCTCCAGCCGCGCTCGGACCTGCGCCCATGTGATCCCCGCATGTCGGTGCGGGTGCTGCCCGAAGCGCGCCTCGAGCGTGCGCAGCAACGCGTCCGGCGTCGTGCGATCGGCCTGCTTGGTGGTGGGGCGGGGGGACTCGGCCATGGCGATGCTCCGGGGCTGGTGGCGAAGGATGTTGCCGCGCGGTGAGACGGGGCGCTAGGCCTCGCCGGATCCGGGCGCCGGACTGCTGCTCGACGGGTGAGCCGGGTCGCCGCATCTTTCCGTGGAGATCCACGCACCCACTCGAGACCGCCTGCCATGCTCCGCGCGCTGCCGACTTCCCGCTCCCTCCTTCGCCGCACCGCGTTCGCGGCGGCCATGCTGGTCAGCATCGCCGGCTGCGACATCGGCGGCGGTGGTGGCGCCGACTCGCTCGCCTCACTGCCGCTCGACGGGACGATCGGCGCGAGCGGTGCCGGTGCCGCGCGCAGCAGCACCGGGCACTACTTCGTCCAAGCCCTCGACGGCGCCCTCTCCACCGTCCGCCTCGTGCCCGGCGGCACGCGCTGGGAGGTCTACGGCGTCGGCTACGGCACGCCCACTGCCCCTCAGCACGACGGCAGCATCTTCGTCCTGAGCGCGGGCGGCGGCTCGCTCATGCAGGTGGTGGGCGGCGAGTACGTCGATGTCCGTGCGGTGCCGGTGGCAGGCGCCACCTTCCTCGCCAAGACCGAGGATGGACGCCTGCACATGGTGAGCGCCACGGTCGTCACTGCGGTGAACTCCAGCTACACCTTCTGGAGCGCGCTCCCCGGTGACGCCACTTGGCGCAACGACGGCAGCGGCACGATGCCGACCGCGCAGCTCTGGATGACCTCGAAGGGCCGCGTCTTCGGGTGGCGGCGGAACTTCGGCGTGGTGCTCGTCGATCGCGCGACCGTGACACAGGCGACGGTCGTCGCGTGCGGACAGCCCGGGGCGAGTGCCATCGATTGCCCCAGTCTCTACCTGAGCGCCCTGCCGGATCGCCGCGGCCACTTCTATTTCACCAGCACCATCGACGCCAACGGCTTCCAGACCGAGCTGTGGCGCGTCGCCGATGGCCGCACCACCGCGACCCGCGTCGCCGGCCCGGGGCTGCCGCAGCTGCGCGAGAGCGACGGGGCCAGCAACTACTACCGTCCCGGCGGCATGGTCTCGCTCTACGCCGACGGGTCGCACCGTATCTGGATGGCGTTCCGCTGGGGCAACAACAACTCCAGCGACACCTCGTACCTCTACCGGTTCTCCGGGTCCGGCTGGAGCTACGTGCGCCGCGACCTGAGCCGCAACGTCATCCTCTTCGGCGACGGCGCGAACCCCGGCATCCTCGGCATCACGCTCTTCGGGTCGATGCAGGTGTGGAAGTTCGACTGACCCGCGCCCGGAGCGCGAGCTCCAGCGCAGCGGCGAGCCCCACGCCCACGGCGTAGCAGACCAGGTCGCTCCACAGGAATCCCTGGCCCAGCAGGAGTGCGCCGATCCGCGTCGCGCGCACCGCGTCGATCCATGGCGCGTGATACCGCTGGCTCAGCTCGACCGCGGCCGCGATGCTGATCGCCACGAGCGCGGCCCGGCGCACGGCGAGGCGCGGGCGGAGCAGCACGACGAGCCAGAGCACCATCGTCGCCCAGAGGGCGTCGCCACCGTAGCGCGCGATGAGGTCGGGGAACGCCCCCGGGAATCGCCGCGTGGCGAGGCCGAGTGCGATCGTCGCGGCGAGGAGGGCGAGGGTCCGCCCCGGTCGAGCCTGTCCCATGGCCTCAACGGTACGGTGGGCCGCCCCGATCTCCAATACTTAGGTATTGACAGAAGTATTAGTCACCCCTAACCTTCGCCCTGCAGGTCGCCCCCTCGAACCCCGGACGGTGCCGCGCATGGTACGAGCCGCAGACACGGATGACGTCTTCCACGCCCTCGCGAACCCCACGCGGCGAAAGGTCCTCGAGCGCCTCTCCACCGGACCGGCCACCGTCAGCGAGCTCGCGGCGCCGTTCGACATGCAGCTCCCCTCGTTCGTGCAGCACCTGTCGGTGCTGGAGCGCAGCCGCCTCGTGCGGTCGCGCAAGCGCGGCCGCGTGCGGACCTACGAGATCGCGCCCGAACGCTTCACCGTCGTCGATCACTGGCTCGCCGCCCGCCGTCGCGCATGGGAGTCGCGACTCGACCGCTTCGACGCGTACGTCACCCACATCAAGTCACAGGAATCCGACGCATGAGCGCCCCCATCCCGTTCGACCCCGCGCGCGACTTCGCCATCGAGCGATTCATCGACGCGCCGCCGCGCCTCGTCTGGGAGGCGCTCACGCGACCGGAGCATCTCAAGGAGTGGTACATGCCCAAGGTCTGGGGGCGTGTCGCGCACACCGAGATGGACGTCCGGCCGGGCGGCATCTTCCGCATCGACATCGCCGTGGGCGACGGACCCGAGATGCAGAACCTCGGCTGCTTCCTCGACGTCATGCCCATGGAGCGGCTCGCGTGGACGTCGATGCTCTTCCCCGGCTATCGCCCCGCGGTCTTCGACGACATCCCGATCACCGCGATCGTGACGATGCGGCCTGAAGGCACCGGCACCCGCTACGTCTTCACCGCGCTGCACCGGAGCGCGGAGGAGCTCGAGACGAACCGCTCGTCCGGGTTCTACCAGGGCACCGAGATCGCCGTGGACCAGTTCGTCGCGCACGTGCTCGGCCTCAAGTAGCGCCGGCCGCGCGCGCGCCTACGACTTGATGGGGCCGAGCGCGATGCCGAGTGCGGAGAAGAGGAGGAGCACGAACGCGGCGATCCCGAGCACGGCGGCCGCGCCCTGCACGACGCGCCAGGCGGTCTCGTGCGGTTCCTGCTCGGGCCAGGGGCGCGGGAGCAGCCGGAGCTCGGCCAGCGCCCACACGCCGTAGGCGGCGAAGCAGGTCGCCGCCGACGCGACGGCGAGCCAGCCGCCCGGGCGCGCCCACGCCGCCGCGACGGCGATGAGGACCCCGCCGATGATGTCGAGCACCAGGCGGTCGCGCGGCGTCCGTCGGGCGCGCGCGCTGAGGAGCTCGGCGAGGCTCGCGTTCGCGGGGAGTTCGGCGGCGACCATGGGGGGGCTCCGATCAAGGGTGGTCCGGGATGGCAGCGTCGGTCTGGGGGCGATCGACGTCACGCTCACCGATTCTACAGCAGAACGCGAGGACTCACCACCGACCCTTCGGGGCTGGATACGAACGGTCCGAGATCGGCGGAGGCAGCTCGGAGGCGGTCGGTGGGAACTGCGCATCGGACGGCGGGAACTGCGCGTCGGACCGCGGGAACTGCGCATCGGACGGCGGGAACTGCGCGTCGGACCGCGGGAACTGCGCATCGGACGGCGGGAACTGCGCGTCGGACCGCGGGAACTGCGCGTCGGACCGCGGGAACTGCGCGTCGAACTGCGGGAACTGCGCGTCGGACCGCGGGAACTGCGCGTCGGACGGCGGGAACTGCGCGTCGGACGGCGGGAACTGCGCGTGGGACGGCGGGAACTGCGCGTCGGACGGCGGGAACTGCGCGTCGGACGGCGCGAACTGCGGGTCGGACAACGGGGACTGCGGGTCGGACCGCGGGGACTGCGAGTCGGTCGCAGAGAACTCGTCGCCAGTCGGCTCGATCGCCGGACTTGATTCCGTCAACTCGCCAGGCGCCCGGGCGGCGCACCTTGGCTGGCGACGTCCCAGCGCGGAGCATATCGTAGCCTGATGCCCGACTCGACGAGATCGGTGGTTCAGACCGGCGGCCGCGTTGACCCGGTGCGAGCGCTCGCACGGATGGTCGTCCTCGCGGGTGTGGTCGCGGTCGCATGCACGAGCCCCGCCGAGCCGCCGCGCATCGCCGCGATCGACTTCGACTCGCCCTCCATCACACTCGATGCGCTCGGGGCCGCGGACACCATGGTCGCGACGGCCCGCGACCGCGCTGGCACGGCGATCGCGAATGTCGCGGTCACGTGGACGTCGAGCGCACCGGCCATCGCGACCGTCACGCCGGCAGGGGTGATCACGGCGGTCGCCAACGGCGAGGCGCTCATCCGCGCGTCAGCGAACGGGATCATCGGCACGCTCGTGGTACGCGTCGCGCAGGCGCCTGCGGCGCCGATGCTCGTCAACAGCGGGACGCTCGGTGCGACAGTCGGCACCGCGCTCGCGGCGCCGGTGCAGGTCAGGGTGCAGGACCGACTCGGCAATCCGATGGCGGGCCGCGAGGTCACCTTCGTCGTCGTGGATGGCGGCGGCACCGTGGGTGCCGCCAGCGCGACGAGCGGCGCGGACGGCACGGCCGCGACGTCGTGGACGCTCGGCACGAGCACGACGGCCGCGCACACCCTGCGCGCGTCGGTCTTCGGCGGGGACACGCCGCTCGACATCACGGCCGTCGCGCTAGCCGGCGCCCCTGACTCGCTCGCGTACGCGCCGGACGCCGTGTTCGGACAGATGGTGCTCGTGGGTACGGCGGTGCCGTACCTGCCGCGGGTGCGTATCCTCGACGCCTACGGCAACGGTGTTCCCGGCCAACCTGTGACCTTCGCCGTCACCGCGGGCGGCGGCACCATCACCGGCGCCGTCGACACCACCGATGCGACCGGCCTCGCGACGCCCGGCTCATGGATCGTGGGGAACAGCCCCGGGTCCAACGTCATCACCGTGAGCGCGGGGAGCTTCCCGTCGCTCGTCTTCGACATCACCGGCTACATCGACCCGTGCTCGTTGGCCGGTGCCACACCGCTGCCGTTCGGCACCGCGGCCGGGACCATCAGCAGCTTCGTCTGCCTGCAGGACGGGATGCGGTACGTGCGCTACCGGCTCGACCTCGCCGCGACCGACACGGTCGCGCTCGAGATGCGCCGGGGCTCGTTCGAGAGCCAGCTCGATAGCTACCTCGAGCTGTTCGACAGCTCCGGCACCACCCGAATCGCCTCGGCCGATGATCTCGTGCCCGGCGAGGACCTCACCGCCCGCATCGCACGCCCGCTCGCGGCCGGTCGCTACTATGTCGTCGCTCGGCAGGCGAGTGGGACATCGTTCGGTGCATACGCGCTCCACTACCGCAAGGCGCGCCTGGGCGTGCCGTCCGCGCTGCGCGTCGTCGCGGGTGACAACCAGGTGGCCGCGCCCGGGGCGACGGTCGCCGTCCAGCCGACCGTGCGGGTCGTCGACGAGGTGGAGTATCCGGTGGCCGGCATCACCGTCGGCTTCGCGGTGGCGGGCGGCGTCGGCGCGGTGGGCGCCGCGCAGGTGACCTCCGACGCGAGTGGTCTCGCGAGCGTGCCTTGGACGCTCGGCGCCGGACCCAACGTCCTCGTGGCGACCCGGTTCGACGTGCGCAGCGCGCTCTTCAATGCCAAGGGCAAGGCCTCCACGACCGGATTCGACATCGCATTGCGGTTCGTCGCCGAACCGAGTGCCGCGCACCTCGCCGCCTTCGCGGCCGCCGTCGCGCGCTGGGAGGCCGTCATCACCAGCGACGTCGCGTCGACCCCGCTCTCGGCCCCCCTCGGCACCTGCTACTCCGACCGCGCGATCGACGAGACGGTGGACGACGTCGTCATCATCGTGCGCCTCGCGCCGATCGACGGCGTCGGCAGCGTGCTCGGCTCCGCCGGCCCCTGCGTGATCCGTGGTCCCGCCACCCTCCCCGCCGCGCAGGCCGCGCTCCCGGTGCTCGGCGCCATGTTCTTCGACACCGCCGATCTGGTGTCGATGACCACCAACGGCACCCTCGGCGCCGTCATCCTTCACGAGATGGCGCACGTGCTCGGCGTCGGTACCATCTGGGCCGACAAAGGGCTGCTCAAGAACCCGTCGCCCACGACCGGCACGGGGCTCGACACCTACTTCGACGGCATCCGGGCCATCACGGCCTTCGACTCGCTGGGCGGCGCGACGTACAGTGGTTCAAAGGTGCCGGTGGAGAACAATCAGGGCGGGGCCGGCACGCGCAACGCGCACTGGCGCGAGAGCGTGCTCCTCAACGAGCTCATGACCGGCTTCATCAGCAGCACCACCCCCAATCCGCTCAGCCGGATCACCATCGGTTCGCTCGGCGACCTTGGCTACGGCGTGGACCTCCTGCAGGCGGACGCGTTCGGGGTCAACGCCGGGTTCCGGATGTCGGAGTCGTCACCGGGGTTCGAGCTCGTCGGCGACGTGCTGCGCATCCCGGTCGTCGTGCTCGGCCGTAGCGGCCGCGTGCCGCCTCCCCGCACCAAGCCGGGGCGCGTGCCGCCGCGCTGAGCGCGCCATCCGACGGAGTCGTACATTCACCGCGCCGAGCCCGATGCGCTCCTCGCAGACTCCCCGCGCGCTCCACCTCCGTTCGCAGAGGCCCCCCCCGTGTCGCGCTCCCTCCTCGCCGCACTTCTCCTCGCTGCCGCCGTCGCGGACGCGCAGTCCGCGACCGGGTACCAGTCCGACTTCTCCCGCGACGAGCTCGCGGCGCGCCGCGCGAAGGTCCTCGATGCCATCGGGCCGCAGGCGATCGCGGTCGTGCAGGGCGCGGCCGGCGTGCCGGGCTTCAGCGTCTTCCGGCAGTCGAACGACTTCTACTACCTGAGCGGGGTGGAATCGGCGCACGCGTACCTCCTCCTCAACGGGCGGACGCGCCGCTCCACGCTCTACCTCCCGCGTCGCGACGACGACCGCGAGCGCGGCGAAGGGAAGGTCCTCTCGGTCGAGGACAGCCTCCTGCTCATCGAGCTCACCGGCGTCGAGCAGGTGCGCGGGCTCGAGCGCCTCTCCCACGACCTCGTGGGGGGCGACCTGCTCCGCCCGCCGGCGATGGCACTCCACACGCCGCTCGCGCCGACGGAGACCGGCAATGACAGTCGCGACGAGCTGCTCGCGGCGCAGGCGCGGGCGGCCGGCGACCCGTGGGATGGACGGCCGACGCGCGAGGCCCACTTCGTCCAGCTCGTGCGGGAGCGATTCCCGCAGTACGAGATCCGCGACCTCTCCCCGACGCTCGACGCCATGCGCACGATCAAGAGCCCGGCGGAGATCGCCCTCATCCGGCGCGCGACGCAGCTGGCCGGGCTCGGGATCATGGAGGCGATGCGGTCCACCAGCGCGGGCGTGTACGAGTTCCAGCTCGACGCGGCCGCCAAGTACGTGCACTACCTGAACGGCGCGCGCGGCGACGCCTACGCGTCGATCGTCGGCGGCGGCACCAATGCGTACATGGGCCACTACTTCCGGAAGGCCGACCCGCTCCGCGACGGTGACCTCGTGCTGATGGACTACGCCCCCGACTACCGCTACTACACGAGCGACGTCACGCGCATCTGGCCGGTGAACGGGACGTTCACGCCGGCGCAGGCGGCGCTCTACGAGTACATCGTCGCCTATCGCGACGCGCTCTTCCGCCACATCAGGCCGGGGGTCACCTCCGACGAGGTGCTCGATCGCGCCGCGGCGGACATGAAGCAGTACCTCGCAGGCCGCACGTTCGCCTCGCTCGCGCACCTCAAGGCGGTGCAGGAAGGCCTCGTCTTCCGCGGGCACTTCCAGCACCCGGTGGGCATGGCGGTCCATGACGTGGGCCGCGTGCGCGGCGTGCCGCTCCGGGAGGGGATGGTCTTCACCATCGACCCGATGATCTGGCTCCCCGAGGAGCGGCTCTACATCCGCATCGAGGACGTGGCCCTTGTGACCGCCGACGGCGTGGAGAACCTCAGTGCCTTCGTCCCGTCGCGCATCGCCGATGTGCAGCGGACGATCGCCGAGCCGGGGCTGGTGCAGTGGCACAAGCCGGTCCCGCCGACGGGTGTCACCGGGAGGGACCGCCGATGACCGTTCGCCTGAAGTCCTTTGTCGCGCACGCGGCGACGCTCGTGGTGTTCGCGTCGCCGGCCCCCGCGCCCGCCGTCGCATCGTCCGCAGCGCGCGACACGTATCCGAAGGACCCGTCGATCGACGCGATCAACTACGCGTTCCAGATCGAGCTCTCGGACACCACCGACGCGATCACGGGCACGCTCACCTTCGACGTGCGGTTCCTCGCGACGACCGTGCGCGCGCTGCGGCTCGACCTCATCAACGCCGACCCGCGTCGCGAGGGGAAGGGGATGCGCGTCTCGGCCGTCACGCTCGACGGCGCCGCGGTGCCGTTCACCCACGCGAACGACGAACTGCGGATCCCGCTCCCCACCGCGCCCGCGGCGCAGCAGCGCGCGCGCATCGTCGTGCGATACGGGGGGACCCCGGCGACCGGCCTGATCATCGGCCGCAACAAGCATGGCGACCGGACCTTCTTCAGCGACAACTGGCCCGACCGTACCCGGCACTGGCTCCCCACCATCGACCATCCCTCCGACAAGGCGACGAGCGAGTTCATCGTGACGGCGCCGAGCCACTATCAAGTGGTCTCCAACGGCCTGCAGGTCGAGACCACCGATCTCGCGGGTGGCCGCCGACGCACGCACTGGCGCAATACCGTCCCGATCGCCCCGTGGCTCTACGTCCTCGGCGTCGCGCGGTTCGCCGTGCAGCGCGTCGACACCTTCGACGGCAAGCCGATCGAGACCTGGGTGTACCCGCAGGATCGCGATGCCGGGTTCGCCGACTTCGCCACGCCCACGAAGGACGTGCTCGCGTTCTACACCGACTACGTGGGCCCCTTCGCGTATGAGCGGCTCGCCAACATCCAGGCGAGCAGCGTGGCCGGCGGCATGGAATCGGCGTCGGCGATCCTCTATCACGAGAGCTCGGTCACCGGCACGCGGAGCGTGCGCTGGCGCAACGTGGTGATCCACGAGATCGCGCACCAGTGGTTCGGCAACGCCGTCACCGAGCGCGACTGGGATGACGTCTGGCTCAGCGAGGGGTTCGCGACCTACTTCACCCTCCTCTACATCGAGCACGCCTACGGCCGCGACGAGTTCGTGCGCGGGCTCGAGGCGAGCCGCCGTACGGTGCTGACGTTCGCCGCCGCGCATCCCGGCTACACGATCATCCACCGCGACCTGAGCCGGATGGAGGACGTGACCAGCTCCCACACCTATCAGAAGGGGAGCTGGATCCTGCACATGCTGCGCGGCGTCGTGGGGGACGAGGCCTTCCGTGACGGCATCCGGACGTACTACCGCCGGCACTTCAACGCGACCGCGACGACCGCCGATTTCCGTCGCGCGATGGAGGAGGCCTCGGGTCGCGACCTCGGGTGGTTCTTCGAGCAGTGGCTGTACGGCGCGGGCAACCTTGAGGTCGCCGGCCGCTGGACCTACGACGCGCGGACGAAGCAGGTGCGGATCACGCTCGACCAGGTGCAGGCCGATGGCAGCGTATTCACCATGCCGATCGAGATCGGTGTCTACACGCGCGGGGAGCCAGTGCCGACGATCCATCGCTTGCAGATGAACGCCAAGGCGAACGTCCTCACGATCAACGCCGCGTCGGAGCCGGCGGAGGTGCGCCTCGACCCGAACCTCCGGGTGCTGATGCAGGCGGCGTTCGAGCGGGGGCGATGACGACCGAGTCGGTTGAGCCGGATCCGTTGACTCGGCCGGCCGCCGTCTGGCGGATCGCACGCTAGGAACGGCCCCACTCCACCTCGATACCCTCTTTCGCTCCGAGCGCGGAACGCAGCAAGGTGATGAACTCGACCGTGCCCCCCTTCGCCTCGAGCAGGTCGATCGTGTCCGCGGTGAGGTAATAGTCGCGGTCCTCGCGTGACTCCTCCTCGAGCGCATGCCGCAGCAGCGCGACGTCGCCCTCGGAGATGGTGCCGATCGCAGTCCCGCGGTCCTTGTCGCGCAGCGTGATCATGAGCTTCCTCGAGAGAAGGTCCGGTGTCAGGCCGACGTTGTGCCTCTGCCGTGGACGCTTCAATAAGACGCGGCCGTGCGTCGGGCGCTAGGTCACCGCCGACCTCGGTCACCGTGCCGACGACGAGCCCTCTCCCCGGCGATGCGGAGTGACGCGCCCCAGAGCTGCGATGGCGAACTCCAGCACGGTCTGCTGCTCGACGCTCTTCGCGCGCGCTCGATACTCCCCGGGTTCGAGGGCTTCGGCGGACCTCGCCTCCCGGTAGCCCTGCGCTGGAACGCCGTACTGCGTCTGGATCGGAAGCGAGGGCCCTGCATCGCGCCGCCACACGAGTGCCCACATCTCGGTCACGCGGCCAGAGCGCATCGCCGATCCGCGCTCCACGAAGCTGAACTGTGGCGCGTGTCGCCCGCCGACTGGAAGGCAGGAGCGGGCAACGTGGCGCCCGGTACGACGGCGATCTCGGATGGCGCGGCACCATCGCAGGTCGCGGGGGCGAATGCGAGCATGGCGAGGGTCACGCGCCGAATCCGGCGCACGTCCTCAAGGATCTCGCACCACAGGGCATCGCTCCGCGCCCATCCCCTCACCCGTCATGCTCCGAATCCCGGGCGCCCGGCGTTCCGCCCACCAGACCACGCCACCGCTCCGCATCGATGTTCCGACCGCTCACAACGATCACGACGGGGAACGCCTGCGGACGCAGCGCGCCGGACCGCAACGCCGCCACCCCGGCCGCGCCCGAACCCTCGACCGTCAGCCCGTGCTCGCGGTGCTGCCACACGATCGCCTCGATCAAGTCGTCCTCGTCCACCGTCGCGATCCCGTCCAGCGACGCCTGACCCTGCGCCAGCATCTCCGCATCCACGAGCCCCGCGAGACCATCGGCGAGCGTCGGCAGGTCGGAGATGTCCGTTGGATGACCGGACCGCAACGCGAGCGTCATCGCGTTGGTGCGCAACGCCTGCGCGCCGAGGATCCGCACACCCGGCGCGGTCCCGCGCACGTAGCCGCCGACCCCGCCGGCCAGCCCGCCGCCGCCCACGCACACGACGATCGTCCCGGCACTCGGTAGGTCATCGAGGATCTCGGCAGCCACCGTGCCCGCGCCGGCGAGCAACGCGCGACCGGTGCAGGGACTCACGAACGTCGCACCGGTCGCCGACGCATGCGCGCGCGCCGCCGACTCGGCCGCATCGTAGCTGGCGCACGACGCGTCCACGCGCGCGCCGTGCGCCGCGATCTTCTCTCGCTTCACCGCCGGCGCGGTCGTCGGCACGAAGATCGTCGCCGGGACGTGCAGCAGCTCCGCCGCCATCGCCACGCCGATCCCATGATTGCCGGCGGAACTCGCGACGACGCCGCGCGCCCGCTCGGCGGGAGTGAGTGACAGCAGCGCGTTCAGTGCGCCGCGGAGCTTGAACGATCCACCGTGCTGCTCGCACTCCAGCTTGAGCAGCACCTCGCCGCCCGCGATCGCGGAGAGACCGGGAGACGGGATCAGTGGCGTTCGCACCACGTGCGATGCGATGCGAGCCGCGGCCGCGCGCACCTCGGCCGGCGTCGGCAGGATGGACGTCATGCGAGGGCCTCGAGCAATCGGTCGATGTCGGCGAGGTCGTTGTAGACGGACGGCGACACGCGCAGCCAGTCGGCCGCGATGCGCACCTCGACGCCCGCGGCGGCGAGGCGCCTGGGTACGTCGCTCGCGCCCACGCCGCGCCGCGCGAAGGTCACGTTCCCGGCGGTCGAGTCGGCGGGGGTCATCGACCGGAACCCGAGGCGCGGCATCTCGGCCTGCAACCGGCGGATCATCGGCACGCGGTGGGTCCGGATGCGGTCGGGGCCGAGCGCCATCACGTACTCCAGCGACCGCGCGAGCAGCGCGACCCCCACCTCGGCCATCCCGGTGAGCGCCCCCATCTCGAAGAGGCCGGCCGCGCTGCGGGCGAACGCGTACACGACGGGATCATGCGCGCCCGCGGGGAGGAACGGCGGGACGTGCTGGTCGATCTCGGCGGCCTGGTAGTAGCCGACCACCGGGCGTTCGATGCGGTCCCATGCCGATTCGCGCGCGTAGAGGAAGCCGAGTCCGAAGTCGCCCATCAGCCACTTGAAGCTCGAGCAGGCGGCGAAGTCGATCCCGCTCGCGGCGACGTCGAAGGGCTCGGCGCCGGCGAGGTGCACGAGATCGACGTACACGAGCGCGCCCTGCGCGTGCGCGAGGTCGGCGATGGCCCTCAGGTCATGACGGAAGCCGTTGTACATCGCGGCGGCGGAGACCTGCACGAGGCGCGTCCGCCGGTCGATGAGCCGCGCGAGGTCCCGGAGCTCGACGCGCCCGTCGTCCGTCGGCCGCGCGATGCGCACGTCGAGTCCCTTCCGCTTCAACGTGTCGAGGTGCATCAACGCGCCCTCGAAGTGGAGGCCGTCGGTCACGACGTTGCCGTCGAAGCGATGGTCGAGTCCGAGTGCGCGCATCACGAGGTTCTCGCCGGCGCTCGTGCTCGACACGTGCGCGATCTCGCTCGGCTTGGCGTTGATGAGGCGCGCGAAGAGCTGCTTGGGCGACGCGCGGCCCGGCTCGGCGGGGAGCGCCGCGGCGCGCCGCTCGGCGGCGACACGCGCGGCCTCGGACGAGACGCGCGGGATGGGATGCGTGTACGCGGCGTTGAGGTACGTCGTCGCGGGCCCGATCGCGAAGTCGGCGCGGCGTGGGAACGCGGCCCCGGGCTGCGGCATCGAGGCGCCGGACGGGACGGCGGGATCGATCTCGCCGCCGGGGAGGACCCTCAGCGCGGCGAGTCCGCCGAGCGCCCCGAGCATGCCGCGCCTGTCGAGCGTCATGCGCGGAATATACGGGTCAACGCTGCATCCGGATGTAGGCCTCCGCATCGAACTTCTCCCGCGCCCGCGCGAGACTCATCGGCCGCATGAGCCCGAAGACCGGCTTGTCGAACCAGGGGCGGTCGAACTTCCCGAAGCACCATTGGATGCCGCCGTAGCTCGACGGGTCGCGACCGTCGAGCGCCCACTTGTCGTTCAGGTGGATGAGATGCTCGAGTGCGTGCTTGTAGCGCGCCGTCCAGAGCATCACCGACTTGCCCCACAGCATCCGCACGACGTTGTGCATGTGCCCGGTGCGGACGAGCTCGCGCTGCGCGGCGTTCCAGAGCTCGTCGTGCGTCTCGCCGCGCTCGAGCTGCTCGCGGGTGTAGATCGCCTCGCGCGGGTCGTCCTTGTGCGCCGCCATCGTCCGGTGCACCCAGTCGGGGAGCCCCTTGAGCTTCCGAAACTCGGGGTTGCGCAGGCAGAAGTTGAGCGCGAGCTCGCGCCAGGTCACGAGCTCGTCCTCGAACTTCCGCGCGCTCTCGGCGTGCCCGGCGGCGCGCACGGTGCGGAGCACCTCGCCGGCGCTGATCTGCCCGAAGTGGAGCCAGGGCGAGAGGCGCGACGAGCCGCGCACGTCGGCGGGCTCGTTGCGCCGCTCGGCGTAGTCGGGCAGGGCATCGGCGATGAAGTCCGTCAGTCGCGCGCGGGCGCCGTCGAGTCCGCTCGCGAAGGGCACGGGCGGCACGGTGTGGTCGATCTCGCAGCGCGCGACCTCGGCGGCGACGTCGAAGCGGCGGAAGTCCACGCGATCGACGTCGAGCGAGCGCCAGACGCTGTCCGGCAGGGCGCGCGCGGCGGGACGTTCCTCGACCGGCTCGAGCGCGAGGTCGAGGACCTTCGCGATCTTCGGACGGATGGTGCGCGCGGCGTACTCCTCCTTCACGAACGCGCCCGACGGCACGATGCCGTGCGACTCGACGAGGTCCACGCGGCACGGGGCGCGCTCGACGAAGCGCGCGGTGCGCTCGGCGATGCCGGCGGTGGGGAAGCGGTCGGTCACGACGAGCGCCGCACGCGCGGCGAGACGGTCGACCACGCGGCGGTCGTCGCCGCGGCGGCGGCGCAGGGCGAACTGGTAGGAGAAGCCGAGGTCGGCGGCGCGGCGATGGAGGGCGCGCGCGTTCTCGAGGATCACCGTATGGATGCGGTCGTTCGCGTGCTCGTAGGTGGGGTCGAGTCCCTGGTGCACGAGCAGCGGCTTGCCGAGGCGGTCGGCGTGGAGGATGGCCTGGCGGAGCGCCCAGTTCTCCTCGAAGCGGTGCGTGGACTGCATCCAATAGAGGACGTAGTCGCCCTCGGGCTGGGTCCGCACGCCATTGGCCGTGACCGCGCGCAGGGCGAGCTGGTCGCGGACGTGGTCCGAGGTGAGGGGGTGGAGTTTCGCTGGCATCGTCCGATACTGATGAACGAGGGGGGTGGCGCCCGGTTCCCCCGTCGACTAGGTTCCCCGAATCGGCGGCCCCGCCAAGACCCATCGGCGGGGCCGTATGCGTGACCGGAACCTTTCTGGGTCGTCCCGGGTATGTGAGGCAGGACCGGGATCGGAAGTCTGCCGGAACGCGATGCGGGGCTGTAGCTCAGCTGGGAGAGCGCTGCAATCGCACTGCAGAGGTCAGGGGTTCGATCCCCCTCAGCTCCATATAGAAGTTTCGCTGGTTCGCGACTGGGTGATCTGCCCGCCGTCGTTCGGTAGGACGTACAGTTCCAATGACGACGTGCGTGGCGACTCCCCGCGCGAGACCAGCTTTGATGACGCCGCAGGCCTTCGGGTCTGCGGCGTTTGACATTTTCGGGATGCAGGTCGAAGGAAGAAAGCGGAAAGTGGCCTGCTCGCCTCACCAGCCATGGCGTTCGCGCAGTGCGGTGACGTGCGCCGTGTGGTGGCGGCTGTGCCAGGCGTAGAGCGCGGCCCAGATGTCGATCGTCTGCGGGCCGCCAGCGGGGTGCAGGAAGGGGCGCGCCCACTGCTCGGGAGTGAGGCTGCGCAGAATCGCGTCGAGGCGCGCGTGCACCGCATCGAGGATCGAGAGCGAGAGCTCCACCGGCAAGTGCGAGTCGGGCAGCTTCGCCCACTCGGCCTCCGCGTACGGCTTGATCACCGGGTTCTCCTCGGTGAGCGCCAGCTTCACGCGCGTGTAGCCGTTCATATGCGAGTCGGCGACATGATGCACCAGTTGCCGCACGGTCCAGCCGCCGGGGCGGTACGGGGTGTCGAGCTGGGCGTCCGAGAGTCCGCGGACCGCGCCGCGGAGGTTCGCCGGGAGGGCGGCGAGGGTGTCCATCCGGGCCGCACGGTCGGCCGCGGTGCTCGGGCCGGGGCGATCGAACCGGCCGATCGGGTACGAGAGGTCGCTGGTCATGGCCGAAAACTAGCGCCGAGCCGCAAGTCGATGCCGGACCAAAGGATACCCGCTGGTCCCGAGGGGTTGCCCGGAGGGGTGGTCCGCCGATAATTTCATTGTTCCCCACGGCAACGCGGGGTCGATGCCCGTTAGCTCAACTGGCAGAGCGTCTGACTCTGGATCAGAAGGTTCCTGGTTCGATTCCAGGACGGGCAACTGTAGGAATCACAGTGAGATACACGAAGCGGGGCACTCCTAACGGGGTGCCCCGCTTCGCGCGTAGTAAGCACATGGTAAGCATTGGGAGGGGAGTTCGGATGCCCCGCGGCGCCGGCGTGCGGCCGGTGAATCGCACCGCGTCAGCGCCCGCCGACCCCGCTCCGCCCCCCGCGAATCGTCGCGAGGGGGATGAGCGCGCCCTCGGATTCGAGGCGCGCGCGCAGGCCGAGCGGCGGCGCACTTCCGGCGTGCCGCAGGGTCACGGCTTCGCCCCCACCGATGGGGACGGCGATCACATCCCCCGCGGCGAGTCCTGCGGCGTTGGCGTTGGAGGAGTTCGTCGCGACCAGCAGATAGCGGGTGTGCGTCATGCAGGTGCTCCGGTGAGAGGGGAAGGCGCGCCGGCCATCACGCGGCCTTGGGCGTCACGGGCAGATTGAGCCGCGCGTAGTGCGCCGCGATCTCGTCGTCCGTCAGCGTGCGCGGTCCGTCGCCCAGGTCGACCGTGCGGGCCTCGCGTGCGCGCGTGAGGGTCGCCGCCCCGTGCGCGGGGTCCGCGAGCTGCTCGAAGCGGTCCATCTCGATACGCGCGGCGATGAAGTCCGACACCGCTTTCGCCGTCGCGGGCGTGGTCGCGACCGTCGCGAGCGTCCGGTGCAGGTCCGCGCGGGTCGTCTCGTCCATCCGGTTGAGTCGGTCACTCGCCATGTGCCGGAGGGCGTAGGCGAGCACGCTGTCGGGCGCGTCGGGGTTCGCCGCGTCCGTCGCGATGGCGACGAGTTCCGCGTCGGAGAGCCGGTCCGCGAGCTGCGCCAGCGCGACCGCGCGCGCGGGGTCCTTGAGGGCGGCGCGCCGATGCTCGGCCGCGGGGCGATGCCGCTCGAGCTCGGCGTACGCGCCCGACATGAGGCCGTGTTGCAGCTCGCGGACCGCGGCGACCTCCTCCCGGATGCCCTGCACGAGCGGGCCGAGGCGCTTCGCCTTGCCCTCGTCGGTGAGGCCCGCGTCGGCGGTGATCGCCGCGATCTCGTCGCGGCGCTTGCCGATGCGCTTGGCCGCGGCCTCAGTGTTGGTACGGATGACGAGCGCGCGCATTAGGCAGCCTCGGGGAGCGGGAGGGTGATCTCGCCGCGCTCGATGCACGGCGTCAGTTGGGCGATGACGTGCTTCGCCGGAGCCGCGGCGGGCGCGGGGACCTTGTGCGCGATGGCGAAGGCGCGGAGGGCGGGCTCGCCCATCGCCTCCAGCCGTTCGGGGATGCTGCGCGCGGCGGGGTCGCGCTCGATGGCGTACTCGGCCGGATGGGTGGCGGCGAGTTCGCGCGCGTCGGCGACCGTGCGCGCGAGCACGAGCCCGGATGCCAGGTGACGAATGCGGGTCGTGCCGATGGGAAGCGTCATGCGATGGGTCCTCAGGTGAGCGGCGGAAGGGATGCCCGGACGCACGGCCGCGCGCGCGAGGGGTGAAGGGGATCGTTCAGGGCCTGCGACATGTTCACGCCCACCACGCGAAGCGGACGAGGAAGTCAGTGAACGACGGCGTGAACCGCGGCGGCGCGGGCGGGTAGGGCGAGTCGGGGTCCGGATGCGCCCCCCGGCAGTCCAAGTAGCGCGCGAACCGGCGCGTGATCTCAGCAGGTGGGTAGCCCTGCTCTCGCAGCGGCGCGAACATGCGTCTGGCTTGGTTGTACGGGAACGTGCCGCGCTCGAAGTGCGACTCCCACGCGGCGCACGCGGGCGCGAGCCACGCGGCGGGTGTCCTCGTCGGGCGGCTCATGCGGCCTCCGACGTGTCGGGCGCGATCGCCATCGCTGGCCGGCCCAGCAGGTTCCTCGGCACGTAATCGCGATACCCGCGGGCGAACGCATCGAGCGAGCCCTCGTACCCGAGCGTGCATTCGCGGCGACGGTGTTCGCCGAACCGCTCGATCGCCACGAGTAGCGTGTGCTCGCCGTGGGTTTCGACACTCGGGGCGAGTTTGCGACGGAACTCGTGCGGGCTGATGAACCCGACCTCTCGTGTCCACGCCTTGACGCCCGGGGACACCCATTCGGGATCATAGGCACCGGTGCCGGTGCCGCGTCCACTGGACGGGTCGAACGCCCCGAATCGCTGTGCGAAGTCCTTGAGCGACGGCGTGAACCGGGTGCGCTCGATGACCGCGGGATCAGGGTCCGCCGTGTCGAGGCCGCGGACGCGGAGATACCACGCCAGCCGCACGGCGATCTCGGTTGAGCTGAACCCGGCCTTTCTGAGCGGCGCGAGCTGGCGTGCGGCCTGGCCCATCGGAAAGGTCCCGGGACCGTACGTTGACTCCCACGCGGCGCACGGCTCCGTCAGCCACGTCGCTCGGGACGGGGCGGGTTCCTGACCAGCAACAACCCGATGGCGCGACTCGCGCGGTTGGCGAGTCGGCGCCGTAGTTGTCGTGGTGGTGGTAGCTGTTGCGGTTCGTGCGCGTTCCGTCACGTCCTGTCCCGTTACGTCCTGTACTGTGACCACGGAACTTCCGGGGATATTCCGTGGATTCTCTGCGCTGGCACCCTCTTTACGGGCGCGGTCCTTCTTCGCGAGCTCGATCAGCTTGCCCTGCAGCCGGTCCCATCCGGGCATTCGACCCTCCTGCACGAATGCCTCGCGGAACGCGGCGGCGTACCGACCGCGCTCCCCTCGCCATCCCGCCCAACGCTCAAGCACCAGGTCGGAGATGGCCGACAGGTCGCCATCGGGCGCGTGCTCGCCTATCCGGCACCACGTGGCAATCACATGGCCGAGTGCGAGCTCGGGTTCGATGGTGAGCGTATCGGCGAGACCGATCACCTTGGGTTCATCCGGAACCCCGACGTTCACGCGAATCCACGACTGCATCAGGCCACCTGCTGGCGGAAGCGCGCGATCGCGTCGACGAGCTCGCCGGGCAGGGCTGCGAGAGCGGCCGGCGTGAGCCGCAGGGTCCCTCCGCCATGGCGCTCGTTGTCCAGGCCGAGGATGCCGATGATGACGCCACCGTGCGGCGCCTCGACCATGTGTACGCGCACGAGGGGTGCGCGGGGTCCTGCTCCTGCTGTGCTCACGACCTTCTCCGGTGACGCAAGCGGCGCGCGCGTGCAACGCGACACCTGCTTGGTCGGTGCGGCGATGTGCCGCGCCCGTGCAGCATGCGGCCCTAGGCGGCGGAACGAGCGCGGTCGCGCGCCTTCGCTTCCGTCGTGCAACTCACCGGCGCGCCGAGCCAGTCGAGGAGCGCCTGCTCCGAGTAGAGGCAGACGCGCGCGCCGGCGGGCTTGTGGTAGACGGGGCCGCCACCGGTGACCGCGAGCCGGGCAAGGCGCTCCTCGCTGATGGAGAGGAACTCGGCGGCTGCCTTCCGTCGGCGGAGACGGCGCGGGTCCGGGGGGAGAGGAACTGGGCGGCTGCCTTCCGATCGTGTGTCGTTGCTCATGTGCGCTCCGGTGTACGGGTGAAGTCACCAGCAGCATACGCATGGAAAAGAGTGCGACCTAGCGACACCCCACGACAGTCATTAACTTTTGGCACCATGGGTCGAGAGCGAGGTTCGGTGCTTATCAGCAATCCGGCGCTGCTGGGGATGGCGCTCCGCCGTACGCTCGACGCCGGTAGGCCCGACGACTGTGGCACCCCAGATGCGCCGAGGATGCCGCGGCCGATGTCGTTGGCGGAAGCCGCGGAGATCGTCGGCGTCTCCGCGCCGGCGATGCTGAGCCTCGTCGCCGGTCGCCGTCGACGCATGGGAGTCGACACCGCGGCGGGCCTGTGGCGGCTGTTCGCGGCGCTGAAGCGACGTGCGCTTCGCTCGCGCTCTTCCGTTACTGACGCATCCGAGGCTGAGTCGGTGGCGGCGCTGCGGCGGCAAGTCCGTCGGCACTCGTTCAATGGCTTCACGGCGCGTCAGCGCATCGAGCTGATCGAGTGGTTGCTCGTGCTCCACGCCGCCTTGACTGACTGTCTCCAGTTCCCCACGCCGCGCGGACGGAGCCAGGCGCTTCGTCGGAAGGCTAGCTAGCCGAATGGTCCGGACCTACTGGGCGCGCCGACTACTCGTACACCGTGCTCGGGCAAACCTCGTGCTCTGGGTCCCACCAGAGAATCGCGAGCACCGCATCTATCCGAATGCCGAATACCCGACGGGCTCCCGTCACTCGAAGCGATATGAGCTCGTCGACGTCGTCTACTTCGAGATCCCGTAGCCGTTTCTGCGCTTCAGACGAGAGACGATGGAATGGGATGGCATGGTGCTTCGGTCCGAGTATCTCGCGCCATGTCATGCTCTCGAACGCGCGAAGCCTCGCGAGGACTTGGCCTGCACCCTTGTCTGCGCTCGCATCAAAAACGAGGGTCGGGTCGAGGCGCGAGACACACCACGGGCCGCCGATATCGAGGCGGGCGAATCGCCAAGAGGGGCACTGCTCGTAGAAGCTGGTGCCGCTGACTGCAAAACGAGGAGCCTTGGCGGATGCCGATGGCTCCTCACGTACAACGGGGCGCTTCCCCCTATCTCGAGCCAACCCGTGCTAGGCGAGCGAGCCGTAGTACTCAGCCATCGCCGCGGGAGTGATCTCCGTCTCGCCCCGCTGTCCGGGCTCGAGGCCACGTCGTGCGTGCTTCCACGGCGTCTCGGCGTGCGTCAAGTCGCTGAGCCACTGCGCGGTCTTGTCTCCGTAGAACTCCAAAACGGAATCAACGGTCTCGCGCTGGTCGGTCGAAAGCACGGACGAGTCGCCAAGGGGCCACGAATCGACGAGGAACTGACCCTTGTGAACGTCGTACGCCTCACGGACGACAGGACCATTCGCCCACGCCTCGATGCGCTCGCTGAAGAGCGGGGCCTCTTCCCACACAAGGGACCAGGCCTGCGAGTAGTAAAGCAACTTCTGGAGCTTCATCGCCGTCATCGGCGAATGATGCTCTAGAATGTACTTTGCGACGTCATGAACGGATGGCATGCTACGGGGGGGGTAGAGAGGGCTCTAACAAGATGACGACGGGTCGGCAGTTCCGCCACGTCGCATTATTGTACACCGTCGCGGATCACCGCCGAGTGGCCGCGGAGTCATGTTTTGTCCGGTCGCCCGCGTGTGCCTGCGGCAGGATGAGCCACAGCGGAACGCCCCGACGCATCCCCTGACGGTGCGGCGCACTTCCGCGCCCGAAACGCGCTCCGGCAGCGTGAGCACCGCGGCGAGCGCGCCTCGCGGCCGTCCTTCGGCGACCATTCCGCCCCGCAGTCGGCGCAGGGCTTCGCCTCTGGCTCCGCTGACGCCGGTCGTTCCGCGTCCCGACACTCCGGGCAACGCTTGGCGAGCCGGTCGTTGCCGACGAAGACGCGCCATGCACTTCCCGCCACGATCCGCGTCCGCGGGCGCCACGTTCGACCGCAGTCCGGGCAGAGGCGCGGCGATCGCTCCCGGCGGCCGTGTGCGGCGACCCTGAGGCCGTCCCGGACTGCCGACGGGAGTGCCGTCGCGCCGCCCCCCGGCGCGGCCGGCAGCGTGCCGGAGAGGTCGGCGGCGAGCCAGTCCTCGAGCGAGGAGAGGCGGGCCAGCATGAGACGAGCGCACTCATCCTGCACCGCCTGCACGGCGTTCGGGAGGTCGCGCAGGATGGCGGGTTGGTCAAGGCGCCAGGCGCCCGTCGGGTAGCCCATCCCCCGGTACTCGTCGTGCGGAACCCATCCGACGTAGGCGAAGTGATCGCTGGCGAACCAGTCGACGAGCCGCTCCCGGAAGTCGTCCGGATCGACGCCACGGGGCGCATTTGCGGAGCGCACGCCGTAGCGCACCGCGCTCCGGAACCATGCGAGGGCACGTCGCCCGAACTTGGGGCGGCGCTCCGGTGTCTCGTCCATCTTCCACGTCATGGAGCCATCCGTGCGGCGGGTGCCGCGGTGGTCGGCTTGCGCCTCTGGGGCCGGAACGCTCCGGCGGGCAGGTGGATCAGCGGGTGCGAGTCGTGCGCTTGGTGCCCTTCGTGCTCTTCGTGAACCCCAGCCGGCGCGCGACTTCGGCCGAGACGGCATCCGCGCAGGTGAGGAGGAGTTCGTCGGGACGCGCGGCGTAGTGGCGCTCCGTCACGCCTTTGGCTGAGTGCCCGAGGACACCGCCGATCACAAAGGTCGAGTAGCCGAGTTCCGCGCCGATCGACGCAAAGCACCCACGGAAGTCCTCGACGGCGAAGTCCGCGAGGCCCGCCAGCTCGCGGAGCCGCGCCCACGCCTTAGCCGGGCCGGTAATGGGCGCGGCCGCGCGCCGTGGACGGGCATCGCGCCCCCCTGTCTCGGGCGTGGGTCCCTCGCGGCGCTCCTGCCCCGGAAAGAGGTAGGCCGACGCGGCGCGTCCTTTCGTCAGGCGCTCCGCCAGCGTCAGCGCGGCCGTGCCGAGGAAGATGCGGCTGACTCGCTTGTGCGCGGGTCGGACGGCGATGGTCCGGGCGTCCACATCCACATCGCCGACGCGGCGGGCGGTAATGGCCCCGACGCGCGCGCCCGTCAGCGCGATCATCGCGATCGCGTCGAGCTGCTCGCGGCGCGTGTCCCACGCGGGCGCGCCCGCAAGCTCGGCGTGCAGGACCGGCCAGGCCTTCGCCAGCGCGCGCCACTCGGCCGCGCTCAGGATGCGCTTCCGCTCTGGCTCGTCGTACGCTTCGACCATCGTCGCGGGGTTGCCGGCCTCGCGAGGCCGGTCCCCATCCCGCAGCGCGGTCGCGAGCACCGCCGAGATGACCGCCTTGCACCGATTCGCGAGGAAGGGCCGGTCGTGCATGGCGTGGTGCAGGTGCTCCACATGTCGGACGGTGACGGCGCCGATCGGCACAGCGCCGAGGGTCGGCAGAATCTCTCGGTCGAGGAGTCGCCGGGCTTCCTTCGCCCAGCGGGCGCTCCGCTTGAGCTGAAGCTTCTCCACGTACCGGTCGGCGACCGTCGAGAACGTCGCCGCGCGGGCCGTGGCGCTACGCCCTTCGACCGCTGCGGCCGTCTTGGCGCGCCGCTCCAGCAGGGGGTCGCGGTCGGCGCTCACGTCGCGCTTCGCCTGCTGGGCGAGCTCGCGGGCGCGCTCGGGGGGCAGCACGCCCACGTCGCCGAGCTTGATGCGCCGTTGGAGGCCGTGTACGCGGTAGAAGAGAATCCACGACCGCTTCCCGGAGGGCCAGACATCGATGCCGAACCCCGGCTCGCTGGCGTCCCACACCATGTACCGGACCGGCCCCGGCGCGATCGCGTCGACCACGCGCTTTAGCCGGAGGTTGCGGGGGTCGTGCGTTCGCACGTGCTTCGTCGCCATGGCCGGAGGCTCCGCTTGAGGGCGTCGGGCACGGTTTCGGCGCCCAACCAGTAAGCGAAAAGTAAGCACGCTCCCGCCAGTCTGCAATGATTCCCGACACCATGCGACAACGACACCAGAGCAGAAACTAGAGCGGGAGGGGGCTGTCTCCTCTGACATTGGACCGACTAACGCTCTGACTCTGGATCAGAAGGTTCCTGGTTCGATTCCAGGACGGGCAACTGAAGGGCCGGACCATCCTCGGATGGGCCGGCCCTTCGTCTTTCGGCTCGTGTGCACGGTTCCTCTGGTTCAGCTGCCCTGCGAGGTAACATGCTGCGTGACTCTGACCGCGTGCCACTCACCGCCTGACTCGCGAACCTCTACAGCGATGCGCGTGTAGGTTCGCACTCGTTCCTCACCGACGCGGTCGAGTGCGAAGACCTCGATGAGCACGAGAGTCATCCCTCGTCGATTCGCCGGCCCGTGGATCACCATGACCGATGTTCCGGGGATGGTCGCCCGACAACGCTGCTCGCACTCGAGCACTTCACGCGCTGCGGACGCACGGGCTCCCGAGCCGAGTTCTCTCGCGAGCGCTTCGGACTCGGCGCGTTCAGACGCGGACGAAGCAGCAAGCCGGTCGCTCGGTTCAGCCTCCAGAACCACGATCTGAGCGCGCGTGCGACCTCGTGAGAACACGCTGTCGCGGACGAGTTGGAGGGCAGCCGCGCGGGCCGACCGTGGTTGCGCGCGCGCCGGGCTAGCGAACGACACGACCGACGCCGATAGCAGCATCAGAAAGGCCGCTATCGCTCGCCGCCGTGCGGCAGGTCCGCGGCCTCTGGGGTCGGCGGCAGTCATAGGTACCCCCTTGAGCACATTCGCCCGTAGTAGTTCGCGACGGTCATGCCGTTCGGCATCAGGACGTCATCGCCCCAGCCCGTCGCGGCGTGCAGCCCTTCATGGAAGATGATGAAGCGATTGCTCTCGGTGTTCGTTGTGTACGACGGCGATCGGAAGGCCATCCGTCGAGAGGGCATCATGAGGTCCACGATGGCGAGCGTGGAATCAGTCATGGGCTGCCTCCAAATTCCGATCTCACCGACCGCAACGGCGGATGTCATGTGCGCCTGGATGATCTCGCAGACCTCGCGGTCTTCAGCACTCAGGGAAGACGGAAGGGCTGACCCCGATGTCGCCAAGAGCTGGGACGCCTCCCATGGGTAAAGCCCACGATAGCACTGAGCTTCGAGCAAGGACCAGCAATCTTCATCGGCCCAGAGTTGAGCCTGCGATTCGCGGAGGCCGGTCGTCGGACTCACTGCCGAGTCACATGCAACACTTAGAGCGACCAGGAGGACCAGCAGGAATGCTCTGGACATGCTGGTGCCCGTCCATGCGAAAAGGGTCCGGCAAGCACTGCGGGAATCGGAGGACAAGTTGATGCATGGAACGCGCCGTGGGCGCAGTGTCGACGGACTCGAAGCTAGTGGAACGTCGCGCCCTTGCTTCGGCGTTGCAATCCCCGATCTCACCCCGCCGCGACCAGCCGCGCGATCGCCTTGATCCCTTCCTCGCCCACGTCGAGGCTGTGCTCGTTCACGTACAGCGCGATGTGCCGCGCGCACACCTCCTCCGACATCTCCTGCGCATTGGCGCGCACGTAGGCGGCGCTCGCCTTGGGGTCGTCCATCGCGTGCTGCACCGACGCGCGGATCGCGACCTCGGCGGCGAGGCGCGTCTCCGGCTTCATGTCGCTGCGCGCGCAGATCCCCGCGAGCGGCACCGGAAGCCCCGTCTGTTCCTCCCACCACTCGCCGAGGTCGAGGAGCTTGAGCAGACCGTGCTCGGCGTAGGTGAAGCGGCTCTCGTGGATGATGAGTCCCGCCTCGGCGTGCCCGCCCGCGACGGCGCGGAGGATGCGGTCATAGCGCATCTCGAGCACATCCTTCACCGCCGGCGCCGCAAGGCGGAGGAGCTGGTAGGCGGTGGTCTCGCGCCCGGGGATCGCGATCTTCCCCGCGGCGACCTCGTCGAGCGTCTTCACGTGCTTGGTCACGACGAGCGGCCCCACGCCGTGCCCGAGCGCGGCGCCGCTCCGCAGCATCGTGTACTTCTTCCCCACCGAACCGAACGCGCCGACGCTCAGCTTGGTGAGGTCGAACTCGCCCTTGTGCGCGCGGCGGTTGAGCTCCTCGATGTCGAGGAGCACGGGCTTGATCTTGAACGGCGCGTCCACGAGTCCGTGCGCGAGCGCATGGAAGGCGAAGGTGTCGTTGGGGCAGGGGGAGTAACCGAAGGTCAGTTCACGCACGGGCGAGCTCCGCGATGAGACGCGGGGTCGCGTCGATGATGGCACTGAAGGCCGCGTCGAACTGCCAGCGCGCGCGGTCGCTTTCCTCGATTGCGTTCGAGATGGCACGGATCTCGATCGCCGGCACGCCGGCGAGTTGCGCGGCGCGGAGCACCGCGAATCCCTCCATCGCTTCCACATCCACGTCGTGCGTCCCGCCGATGCGCGCGCTCGTGCCGATCGCGCCGGTGCGCGCCTGCGGGAGCGCGCGCGCGGCCGCCGCGAGCAGCTCGGGCGATGCCGCGACGGTGTTCGGCGCCCACTTGGGCGCGACGCCGAGGTCGCAGTAACGCGCCTCGGTGCCGATCACGACGGTCCCGGGCGCGATGCCCGAGGCGCGTCGCGCGCCGGCGATGCCGACGTGCAGCACCGCGGCGGGGCGGTGCGCGGCGATCGCGGCGGCGGAGGCCGCCGCGGCGTCGACGGGCCCGACGCCGCACCGCACCGCCTGCCATCCGTCCGAAGGCGCGAGCTCACGCTCGGTCGCGGCGATGACGAGGATGCGGGTGCGGTCGATGTTCACTCCTGAATCTACTCGGTCCGGGGACCGTCTCAAACGCTTCCGGTCAGATTCGTGAGGTTAGATTTCCCCTCTCATCCCCACCCGCAGGCACCCGTGTCCGATCCCGCGCTCACCCCCGACCCGAACTCCCCCCGCCGCGACTTCATCCGCGAGATGGTCGCGGAGGACGTCGCCACCGGCCGCTTCGGCCGCGCCCCCGCGACGCGATTCCCCCCGGAGCCCAACGGCTTCCTGCACATGGGGCACGCCAAGTCGATCTGCCTCAACTTCGGCATCGCGAAGGAGTTCGGCGGGACCTGCAACCTCCGTTTCGACGACACGAATCCGGCGACGGAGGACATGAAGTACGTCGAGGCGATCAAGAAGGACGTCGAGTGGCTCGGCTTCAGGTGGGACGGGCTCTACTTCGCGTCGGACTACTTCGAGAAGCTCTACGAGGTCGCCGAACTCCTCGTGCAGAAGGGGAAGGCCTACGTCGACGACCAGACGGAGGAGCAGATCCGCACCAACCGCGGCACGGTGACCTCGGCGGGGACGCCGAGCCCGTGGCGCGACCGCACGCCCACGGAGAACCTCGACCTGCTGCGCCGCATGAAGGCGGGGGAGTTCGCCGACGGTACCTGCGTGCTGCGCGCCAGGATCGACATGGCGCACCCCAACATGATCATGCGCGACCCGCTGCTGCTGCGGATCCGCCGCGGCGCGCATCATTACCGCCGCGGGACGGCGTGGAACATCTTCCCGCTCTACGACTTCGCGCACGGCCTGAGCGACGCGATCGAGGGGATCACGCGCTCGCTCTGCACGCTCGAGTTCAAGGACAACCGCGACATCTACGAGTGGCTCGTGCAGGAGGCGGGGTTCACCGCGCCGCCGACGCAGATCGAGTTCGCGCGGCTCGAGCTCGACTATACGGTGCTCAGCAAGCGGAAGCTCCTGCGCCTGGTGAACGAGGGGCATGTGACGGGGTGGGACGACCCGCGGATGCCGACCATCGCCGGGCTGCGGCGCCGCGGCGTGCGCCCCGAGGCCATCCGCGCCTTCGCCGAGGTGATCGGCGTGGCGCGAAAGGACGCGCGGGTGGAGATCGCCTCCTTCGAGCATGCGGTGCGCAACGACCTCAACATGGAGGTCCCGCGCGTCCTGTGCGTGCTCAACCCGCTCAAGGTGGTGATCACGAACTACCCCGAGGGGCAGGTCGAGACGCTCGAGGCGCAGGACTACCCGCACGACGTGCCGAAGACGGGCACGCGGCAGGTGCCGTTCTCGCGCGAGCTGTTCGTGGATCGCGACGACTTCATGGAGGACCCGCCGAAGAAGTTCTATCGGCTCTCGGTCGGCCGAGAGGTGCGACTGCGCTTCGGCTACCTCATCACCTGCACCGAGGTCATCAAGGATGCCTCGGGGCAGGTCGTCGAACTGCGCTGCACCTACGACCCGGAGACGCGGAGCGGCAACGCCCCCGACGGACGCAAGGTGCAGGGCACCATCCACTGGGTCTCGGCGGCGCAGGCGCTCTCCTGCGAGGTGCGGCTCTATGACCGGCTCTTCTCGCAGCCCGATCCGGACGACGTGCCGGAGGGGCAGGACTTCATCAGCGCGCTCAATCCCGGCTCGCTCGTGATCATCCCTGACGCGAAGATCGAGCCGAGCGTGGGGCAGCACCCGATCGGCAGCCGCTATCAGTTCGAGCGGACGGGCTACTTCATGAGCGAGCCCGAGGACTCGACGCCGGGGAAGTTGGTGTTCAACCGGATCGTGGGGCTCAGGGACTCATGGGCGAAGGAAGTGCGGAGGGGCTGAATTCCGGATGAAGGCGGAAGGAGGTAGGAGGGGCGGCCGTGCGGCCGCCCCCCCTTCATCCTTCCGCCTTCCTCGGCTCCAGTACCAGCCAATCCTGCGGCCCGCCGCGCCACTCCTGCACCGCCTCCACGCACTTCGCCGGCATCCACTTCGCGAGCGAGGGCGCGAGCGCGCTGGGGAAATCCGCCATCGTCCGCGGCTGCGTGGGGATCACCGTGATGTGATGTGTCTCGGCGAAGCGCGCCTCGATCGTCGCGCGGCAGCCGGGGACGATCACGTCGTGCGTCTCCACGAGGATCGTCGCGGTGCGCAGCGCAGGGATGCGCGCGGGGTCGAGGAGCTCGCGCTCGTAGCCCTCGACGTCGATCACCACGAGGAGCCGACCGGCGTTCGCACAGGCGGCGCCGAGGTTCTCGGGGTCGGCGGCCCCGAGGATCGTCGTGCGCGCGGCGAGGCCGTTGCGGGCGACCGTCGCGGCGATCACGGCACGCGCCTCGGCCGTGAGCTCGAAGACGACGAGCGTCGCCTGCGCGAGACGACGCCCGAGCCCGGCGATGTAGAAGCCGTTGCCGCCGCCGACGTTGATGACCGTGTCCCACGCGCGATCGGCGAGGGCCTCGATCGTCGGGTGGAGCTCGCGCTCGTAGCTGCCGAGGAGGTGGGGCAGGAACGGGTGCGGCGCGAGACGCAGGCCGGCGAAGGGGCCGGCGGCGACGGTGCCGCCGGCCGCGCGCCAGGCGATGGTGCGGAAGAGCGTGTCGGCCGGGTACATCAGCGGCCGTAGCCGCGCGCGCGCGCCCTCGCCGACGAGCGCGCGATAGAGCGGACGGAGGGTCGCGCGCAGCGGGGTCAGCGCCGCTTCTTGTTGATCGTCGTCACGTCGATCACGCCAGCCTCGTGCCCGGCGCCGAAGTTCTGCACCGCGCGATTCTGGTCGTGATAGCGGATCTCGGTCACGTCCGCGGCCTTCACGGTGACGAGCGAGGACTCGAGATCGGGTTGCCGCATGCCGTCGATATAGACGACCACCTGGGTGGCGGCGCGGGTGTCGCCGCCCATGTCGGTGGAGGCCATGCGGCCGCGCGGCGGCTGGAGCCACCACGGACGCAGGAGCCGGATCGCGTCTGCGGCGGTGGCGACGTTCCCCGCGCCGTTGATCTCCTCCGGCGTGAGCTTGTTGCGGTCACCGCGGGGGCGCCGGGTGGCGGCGCGGGCCGTGGTGTCCTGCTGGGCCTCGAGGGCGGGAACGGCGGCGAGCGCGGCGAGCACGCTTCCCGTGAGCAGGGCGGTGCGGAGGAAGGAACGCATGGGCGGATCCGGGCTGGGGTGGCCGTCTCGCACGCGGCGAGGCGCTCACCGGAAGTTATCGCGTGAGGGGCGGCTCGCCAGCAGGTCGGGGACGGTCGGTCCCGCGCCCCGTGCGGCCCGCCCCGCCGATGACACTCCAGGCCCATCCGCAGGTAGTATGAAGGCAGTGACCCCCCTGACCTCCCTCGCGCGCGCGGCCGTCGCCGGTGCCCTCTCGCTCTCGCTCGCGGTCCCCGGCCTCGCGGCCCAGACGATCCGCGGCACCGTCGTGCGCAGCACCGACGACGCGCCGATCATCGGCGTGGTGGTGCTGCTCATCGACTCCACCGAGCTCGCCCGCGCCCGCGGTCTCTCCGACGCGCGCGGCACCTTCCAGCTGCGCGCGCCGGGCCCCGGGACCTATCGCCTGCGGACGCTCCGCATCGGCTTCACCGCCACGACCGGCGCACCGTTCGCCCTCCGCGCCGACACGACCGTGCGCCTCCCGCTCGACCAGATCCCGGTGAACCTCCCGGCGGTCACCGCGGCGGAGCGCACCGAGTGCCGCGAGACGATGACCGGTGGCCTCGCGACGGCGATCCTCTGGGACGAGGCGCGCACGGCGATCCTCGCCGCGGACATCACCATCCGCGACCTCGACTACCGTTTCGACATGATGCTGCACAGCCGCAAGCTCGACACGCGGCCGCCGCCGCTCCTGCTCGAGTCGGTCTTCGGGCGCGTGCGGCACGAGGGGATCCAGCCCTGGACGTCGTTCCCGCCCGACACGCTCGAGGCGCGCGGCTACGTCACGCCGACCGACTCGGGGCTGCGCTACGTCGCCCCGGACCTCGCCGTGCTCCTCTCGCCGTACTTCATGCGCACGCACTGCTTCCGCATGCGCGACTCGTCGGCCACGCCGGCGGGGCGCATCGCGCTGGAGTTCTGGCCGCACACCGCCATCCGCCGCTCGGAGATCAAGGGCGTCCTCGAGTTCGACGCGCGCACGCGCGCGCTGCACACGGTGACCTTCGCGTACGTGAACCTTCCCGAGACGGTCAACGACACCCTCGCGGGCGGCGAGATCGAGTTCGCGCAGCTCTCCAACGGCGCGTGGATCATCCCGCGCTGGCTCATCCGCGCGCCGATCCCGGTGCGCACCGCCCTCGGCGACACCGTACGCACCGCCGGCACCGCGGTGAACACCTGGCGCTCGGACTACCGCGTGGTCCCGACGACGTCGCGGCTCCGCGTCACCGGTGGCGACCTGCTCGTCGTGCGCCAGGGTCGCGACACGACGACCCTCTGGTCGCGGCACACCTCGCAGCTGATCGTGCGGGCGGTGCAGGCGGGTGGGCGCGAGCTCCAGCCCGCGGACGGCGTCGCCGTGGCCTTCGCCGGCTCGACCGAGCAGGAGGTGAGCGGCCCCGACGGCGTGGTGCGCTTCGCCGGGATGGTCGCCGGCGAGTACGCGGTGGAGGTGAGCACGCCGTACTACTCCGCGTTCGACATCGAGCCGGAGCGGTTCATCGTCGTCTTCTCGATGGAACCGCGCACCGCCGAGCATCGGGTGCGGGTGCGCACGCTGCGCGAGCTCGCGCGCGATGCCTGCGGCGAGAAGCCGGGCCACGCGGTCCTCCTCGGCTCGGTCGTCCAGGGAGACGTCGTCGTGCGCGGCGCGGGGGTGACGGCGCGCATCCCGCGCGGCGCGGCGTCGAGCCTCGACGAGGCGCGCACGGCGCGGGCGCGCACGACGCTCGAGGGGCGCTACGCGATCTGCGAGATCCCGACGGGCGTGGAGCTCTTCATCACCGTCGTCGCCGCCGACGGCACGCGCCTGCAGCAGTCCACGTTCATCGAGGCGGGCGAGACGGTGGCGTTCCTCGACCTCTCGCTCCCCGCCTCCCGTCCGCCGCGGCCGTAGCGCTCCGCGCGCGCCAGGGCCGCCTCAGCCGCCGCTACCGAGCTGGTAGGAGTACTTCACCGTGATGGCGCGCGAGATCGGCGTGCGCCACCGTGTGAAGCTGTCCGCCTGCTCGCCGTCGTTGAGCACCACGAAGAGACCGGTGTTCGCGGTCCGCAGCCAGGCGAAGCGCACGTTCGCGGTGAAGATCCCCGCCTGGTTGTTGTACTGCGTGAGCGACTGCACGAAGATCCGCGGCGTGAAGAAGTAGGCGAGCTTCACGCCGATGAGGTCGCGCACGAAGTCGCCCTCGGGGAGCTCGACGTCCTGGTGGTCGAAGGTGAGGGCCGACGAGAAGGCCGCGCCGCGGCGGGCGGTCACCGTCACGTTGCCGCCCTGCTTGGTTCCCGAGTAGAACTGGCCCACCTCGATGCGCGCGAGGAACGAGAGCGGCGCGCTCGGGTCGGAGCCCCAGTCGATGCCGGGGAGCGAGAAGTGGTACTGGCCCGGCTGCAGCACCACGCCCGGGGCGATGGTGAACGGCGCCTGCAGCCCTTCCGTGTAGACGTTGATGTCGGGCCCGAATCGGCCGCCCCCGTTGAACTCGACCTCGGTGAGATCGATGTGCGCCCAGGTGGACTGCGTGAAGCCGTCGGTCCCGACGTAGCGGCGGAGCGAGATGTGCGGGTTCCATTGCCGCACCTCCTTCCACCGGGGGCTCCGCACGAGGCGCATGAGCATGAGCTCGTCGAACCGGTAGCCCGCAGGGCGGCTCATGAACCCGACCTCGGGATTGAAGTCGTCGCCGACCTGCAGCATGCGCACCGAGTGGTTCCAGTCGCGGGTCTGGTAGGCGAGGCGCCCGCTCCACGCGTTGGCATCGCCGTCGCGGCCCGGCGTCTCGGAGCGACCGAACCAGGCGTCGGCGGTCCACGCCTGCCCGATCCCCACGCGGCCGTCCACGCCGTACACGCGATTGTGGTCGTCGGCGTCGCCGAGCCGCTGGCGCTGCACCGCCATCACGCCGACGCGCGAGCGGGCGGAGAGCTCCTTGAGGGTGCGCAGCACGGTGTAGGAGTTGCCCTCGACGCCGTTCTGCTCGCCGGTGATCATCTGCAGCGCACCGACGGTGAGGCCGCCGATGCGCCCGGTGAGGCGCCCGCCGCCGAGGATCGGCACCGGCTGGCCCACCGAGTCGATGCCGATGCGCCGCGTGAAGAAGAGGTCCACGGCCTGCGGCGTGCCGGCGGCGAAGACGCCGGCGTTCTCGAGGAAGAAGGGCCGCTTCTCGGGGAAGAAGAGCGGGAAGCGCGTGAGGTTGGTGCGCTGCTCGTCCACCTCCACCTGCGCGAAGTCGGTGTTGTAGGTCAGGTCGAGCGTGAGGCTCGGCGTGATGCCGTACTTCGCGTCGAGGCCCACCTCGCCGGTGGAGCGGAAATCCGGCATCGTCGCATAGGCGCGACTCGAGGTGCCGAGCACGTAGGGCGTGACGGTCGCGATGCGCTGCGACGGCACGGGGAGCTCCTCGAGGGTGCCCGCCTGCGAGAGGCGATTGAGGCTGAACTGGCGCGAGACGCGCGACCAGAGCGCCTCCTCGTTCCGGCGGCGGATGCCGCGCATGATGTTGAGGCCCCAGGTCTGCGTCGCCCCGGCGCCGTACCGGATGGTCGAGTAGGGGATGCGGAACTCCGCGTACCAGCCGAGCGAGTCCTGCGAGGTGCGGACGGTCCAGCTCGCATCCCAGTTGAGGTTCACGCCGCCGAGCGCGCCGGCCTGCGCGCGGTTGCCGCCGGCCGTGAAGACGCCGCCGCCCTCGCCCTCGCGGATCACCTGCTCGTCATGCTCGACGCCCGACGGCGTGGTGCCGAACATGAAGCCGTTCTGCCGGTCGTGGTAGGTGTCGAGGATGAATGCGAAGTAGTCGCTGTTGGTGAGCGTGACGTCGCGGATCTTCTCGCTCGGCACGATGAGGTGCGCCTCGCGGTCATAGAGCCAGGCGCCGACGTAGAGCGCCTCGCCGTCGGTGAGGATCCGGACCTCGGTGCGTTCGGAGACCGGGTTCCCCTCGACGGGCTCGCGCTGGACGAAGTCGGAGAGGACCTCGGCGCTGCGCCAGACGGCGTCGTCGAGACGGCCGTCGATCGTGGGTGGCGTCTGCACGACGGTGGCGCGGCCGCGGCGGGCCGCCGCTCCCGTCTGCGTGATCATCTGGGCCCGGGCGGAACCCCAGGTGGCGGACGACAGCACCAGCAGGGTGGCGGCGGTTCTCGCGCGGATCACGGTCGGGCGGGGTCAGGGAGCGATCGATGGGGGGAGCCGGGAAGATGGCGGGACCGGGCGACCGGCCGCAAACTCCCCCTGCACCGCGGGATACGTCGCCGACTAGTATGACGTTGTCGGACGCGCGGGACGACCCGCCGCGACCGGACTTCCACGGGGGACGATGATGCGAGCGGATCCGACGGACCCTCTCGAGCGGCTTCGAGAAGAGGCGACCGAACAGACGACGGCGCTCCTCCTCGGACTGCGGAACGGTGCGTCAGTGGTCGCGTGGGCGGACGCCGCGATCCATGCGTCGGACGCGCCGGACGCGGCGCTCTACGAGGTCTCGCTCACCCCGCCGGGGGACCTGAGCGCACTCCGGCACGCCCTCGCGCCGCTCGCGCACGATCCGGTGCCGGAGCGCACGGTGCGCGCCATGCTCGCGCTCGCGGCGGACGACCTCGCCGCCGGCCGTCGCCGTGCCGACGACACGGTGCGCGTGCTCGCGCAGATGCGCCGGATGTTGCCGCTCCCCGCCGACGTCGGCGAGTCCATCGACCGGCTGAAGGATGGCCACATGCTCGCCGAGGTCGGCCTCGGCATGACCGTCGACGAGGCCGAGTCGCGGGTGCGCGAGTGGCTGCAGTCTATGGGAACTGGCGCAGCAGCCGCCCGACCGCTTCCCTGACCGCCGGGGCCGGCCGCATCGTCGCCCGCTCCGGGATCTCACCGGCGATGAGGCCGCGCCAGGCGACGATGCCGCGATCGACCGTCACCGCGTCGACGATCAGCATCCCTTCCTCCCAGCTCACGACGCGATCGGCGAGCTCCTCGGGCGAGCCGTAGACGCCCCAGCTGCCCGGGGTCCGGACGCCGCCCGGCGGATCGTCCCGCGTGGGCAGTGTATCGACCACGCGCTGCTGCGCGACATGGAAGTGCACGAGGAACTGCGCCGACTCGGGCGTGGTGCGCGGGAAGCCCTGGGCGGTGAGCTCGGCCTCGAGCGCGTCGCGAATCATGGCGACCGCGCTGTCGGGCGGGATGCGTGCCCCTTCGGCGGCGGTGAAGCCGTCGCGGTCGATGGGCCCGAAGGCCCACCGCTGGCCCGCGGTGATCCGCACGTCGGGCGCACGTTGGATCGACACCGTGGGTCCGCAGGCGACAGTGGCGGCCAGTGCGGCGGTGGCGACGAGGACGGAGGCGAGGTGGTGTCTCATGGGTGAACGCTATGGTGCGCGGCGGGGGAATGCTGTCGGCGGAGTGGCGCGGGCGTATCAGGGGCCGGCTCACAGCGGGGTCGGGGCAACCTTCCCGCTCCCCGCGGGAATGCGTACGTTCCCGCGGTTCCGGCACGACCCCCCGAATCGCCTGAGGCCTGGATGCTTCCCAAGTCCGTTCGCGCCGCCGCGGCCTGTGCGGCCCTGCTCCTGACCACTTCCCTGACCGGGTGCGCCGGCGCCCAGGCGGGCCAGACCGCCCGCACGGTCGACGCCCAGGGCCCGTCGCTCCCGCTCCCCGCCGGCGTGAAGGCCGCGGCCTGGGTGGATCTCTTCGCCGGCGGCCCGAGCAAGCACTGGCGCGGCTACAAGCAGGACACGCTCCCGTCGGCCTGGGCCTACGACGCGACGACCAACACCATCACGCGCACCCGCTTCGGCGGCGACATCGTCACGCGTGCGCAGTACGCCGACTTCGAGTTCGAGATCGAGTGGAAGGTGATCCCCGGCGGCAACAGCGGGATCTTCTATCACGCGACCGAAGGGACGGCGGTGATCTACGAGAACGCACCCGAGATGCAGGTGCTCGACAACCAGCGGCACAACGACGGCAAGAACACGCTCACGTCGGCGGGGGCGAACTACGGGCTCAACGCGCCGGCGCGTGACGTCACGCGGCCGGTGGGCGAGTGGAACCGGGCCCGCGTGGTGGTCATCGGCTCGCATGTGGAGCACTGGCTCAACGGCGAGAAGCTCCTCGAGTACGAGCTCTGGACGCCGGAATGGACGGAGAAGGTGAGCAAGACGAAGTTCGCGCAGTGGCCGACCTACGGGCTGGCGCGCCGCGGGCACATCGGGTTGCAGGAGCACGGCGACCTGATCCACTTCCGTCATGCGCGCGTGCGGGAGCTCTCGCGATGATCAAGTTCCGCCTCGCGGTGATGATGTTCCTCCAGTACTTCGTGTGGGGCGCGTGGTTCGTCACGATGGGGACGTATCTGGGGCAGACGCTCCAGTTCACCGGGACGCAGATCGGCGCCGCCTACGGCGCGATGGCGATCGCCGCCTGCCTCTCGCCGATCTTCATCGGGATGGTCGCCGACCGGTTCATCAACTCGGAGAAGCTGCTCGCGGTGCTGCATCTCGCCGGCGGCGGGCTGCTCTATCTCGTCTCGCAGCAGCCGGCCTTCGGGACGTTCTATCCGCTGCTCATCTGCTACGCGCTCTGCTACATGCCCACGCTGTCGCTGAGCAACTCGATCTCGTTCCACCACATCAAGGACCCGGCGAAGGAGTTCCCGCTCATCCGCGTGCTCGGCACCATCGGGTGGATCGCGGCGGGGATCCTCGTGGGGAAGGTGCTCAAGGCCGATGCGCAGGCGCTGCCGATGCAGCTCGCCGCCGGCGCGAGCATCGCCCTCGGGCTCTTCTCCTTCGCGCTCCCGGCGACGCCGCCGCGCGGCGGCGACCGGCCGTTCAGCATCCGTGACGCATTCGGGCTCGAGGCGCTCCGGCTCTTCCGCCATCGCGACTTCCTCGTCTTCGCGCTCGGCAGCTTCCTGCTCTGCATCCCGCTGCAGTTCTACTACACGTTCACCAATCTCTACCTCAACGAGATCGGCGCGCCGGAGCCGGCGTTCATCCAGACCTTCGGGCAGATGAGCGAGATCGGGTTCATGGTGCTCCTCCCCGTCTTCCTGCTGCGCTTCGGCATCAAGGGGATCATGCTCGGCGGGATGCTCGCCTGGGCGGCGCGCTACTTCGCGTTCGGCGCGGGGAATGCGACCGACGGGATGTACCTCGTCTACATCGGCATCCTGCTGCACGGCATCTGCTACGACTTCTTCTTCGTGAGCGGGCAGATCTACACCGACCAGCGTGCCGGCGAGTCGATCCGCGCCGCTGCCCAGGGGTTGATCAACTTCCTGACGAACGGCCTCGGCTACATCGTCGGGGCGTACGCGTCGGGCCGCGTCGTGGACATGTACGCGAGCACCGAGGCCGCCACCGGCCTCGTGCGGCATGACTGGGCGCGCATCTGGCCGATCCCCGCGTACATGGCGCTCGTCGTCTTCGTGCTGTTCCTGCTGACGTTCAAGACCGACTCGAAGGTTCCCACCCCCGCTGCCTGAGGACCCGTTCATGTCCGGAAAGGATCTCGATCGCCGCACGTTCGTCGGAGGGCTCGCCGCCGCCGGCGCGCTCGCCGCGATCCCCAGCCCGCTCCATGCCCTCGGCGGCCAGCAGCCGAGCCAGAAGATCCGCATCGCCTGCATCGGCGTGGGCGGCATGGGCTTCAACGACGTGCGCGGCGCGTCGCAGGAACAGCTCGTCGCCTTCGCCGACGTCGATTGGCGCTCGGCGGAGCGCGCCTTCCGCACCTGGCCCACCGTGCGGCGCTACAAGGACTACCGCGAGATGCTCGAGAAGGAGAAGGACAACATCGACGCGGTGACGGTCTCGACGCCCGACCATGTGCACGGCGCCGCGGCGATGATGGCGCTCAAGATGGGGAAGCACGTCTACTGCCAGAAGCCGCTCGCCCGCACCATCGGCGAGGTGCGCGCGCTGCAGAGCGAGGCGACCAAGCGGCCGAAGCAGGTGACGCAGATGGGGAACCAGGGCCACGCCGCCGAGGGGATCCGGCAGATCCGCGAGTGGGTCGAGGCGGGGCTCATCGGACCGGTGCGGCGCGTGGAGTACTGGACCAACCGTCCCATCTGGCCGCAGGCGATCAACCGCCAGTCGACGGCGCACAACACGCCCGAGACGCTCGACTGGAACCTCTGGCTCGGCCCCGCCGCGCAGCGGCCGTACAACCCGGCGTACGCGCCGTTCAACTGGCGCGGCTGGTGGGACTTCGGCACCGGCGCGATGGGCGACATGGCCTGCCACCTGATGGACGCCGCCTACTGGACGCTCGGCCTCAAGTATCCGTCGCGCATCACGCCCGAGAGCACGCTGCTCTTCTCGGAGACGGCGCCGGCCTCGGAGCGGATCACGTACGAGTTCCCGGCGATCGGGAACCGGCCGGCGGTCACGCTCACCTGGCGGGATGGATCGCTCTTCCCGCCGCGCCCCGAAGGCTGGCCGGAGGCCGATGAATGGCCGTTCGACCGCGAGGGCGGGCAGATCTGGTACGGCGACAAGGGCATGATCCTCGCCGGGACCTACGCCGAGAATCCGCGCCTCCTCGATCCGAAGGTCGCCGCCGAGGTCGCGGCGAACCCGACGCCGAAGAAGTACCCGCGCACCGAGGGCGTGTACAAGGAGTGGTTCACCGCGATCCGCGAGGGGAAGAAGGCGGGGAGCGACTTCGCTGGCTACGCGGCGCCGATGACGGAGATGATCCTCATCGGGTGCCTCGCGGTGCGGATGGGGCGTGCGCTCGAGATGGATCCGGATACGGGGATGATCAAGAACGCGACGCCGCCGAGCGAGTGGGTGAATCCGACGTTCCGGGCAGGGTGGAGCCTGTGAAGCAGAAACGATGAAGGCTGAAGGTTGAAGGGGCGGGGGCCGTTCGGCCCCCGCTCTTTCTTCCTTGAGCGTTCATCCCAAGGAGATCCGATGCTCGTCGAAGCGTACGTCGATCAGCTCACCACCGCCCTCGCCGCCGAGCGCAACGGCGCGGGGCGTCTCGAACTCTGCGGGCCGGGCGAAGGAGGGCTCACCCCGTCTCCGGAACTGCTCGCCTCGGTGATGGGGGCGGTGCGGATCCCCGTGCATGCGATGACGCGGCCCAGGACGGGGGACTTCGTCTACACCGATGCGGAGTTCGCCCGGATGCGCGACGAGGTCGCGATGATCAAGGCCGCGGGGTGCGCGGGCGTGGTGCTCGGGATCTCGAAGCCCGACGGCACGCTCGATGTGCCGCGCATGGCCGAGCTGATCGCGCTCGCCCGCCCCATGCGCATCGGGGTGCATCGCGCGTTCGATCGCACGCCCGATGCGGACGCGGCGCTCGACCAGCTCATCGCGCTCGGCGTGGACGTGGTGCTCGCGGCGGGGCACGCGCCGACGGCGGAGGAGGGGATCGCGACGCTCGCGCGGTTGCACCGCCGCGCCGCGGGGCGCACGACGATCATGCCCGGCGGCGGCGTGCGGGCGCACAACGTGCAGCGGATCATACGCGAAACGGGCGTGCACGAAGTGCACGCCCGCGCGTCGGAGCCGGAGGTGTTCGCCGAGCTGGTCAGGGCTTCCACGTCCCCTTAGCGACCGCCGGCACGAACTTGTCCACGCCCTTCGCCGGATAGGCGAGCGTCCGACCGCTCTCCGCGCTCGCGTAGGCCGTCATGAGCATCTTCACCACCTCGACGCCGTCGTCGAAGGTGAGCATCGGTTCCTCCTTCCCGAGGAAGGCGCGCACGAAGTGGCGGTCCTCGCCGGTGTAGCCGTAGGCGAGGTACTCCTCGGGCACCACCGGCATCACGCCCTGCTCGGCGTTCTGCTTCTCCACGAGGTCCTCGCCCGCGCGGCCGGTCACTTCGCGCGAGAAGAAGAGCTGGAGCCCCGAATCGAGCGAGTTCCACTTCATCGAGTACTCGGGGCCGAGGAGCTCGGCCGAGAGCCGGAGCCCCGCGCCGACGAAGCTCCAGCTCGTCGTCGCCTCGCCGATCACCGTGTGGCCCTCGGGCGTCTCGAACTCGATGTTGAGGCTCGCGAAGTCCTCGCTCGGGCGCTTGGCGTAGTCGATCGACGAGCCCATCATGCCCTTGAGCTTCTTCACGTACGCCGGGCGCGACCACTTGAGCGACGCGATGTGGCCGGTCATCCGCACCGGCTTCACCGTGCTCAGCGGCTTCCCCGGCTCGGTGAGGAGGTAGCGGACGAGCAGCGCCGAATGGCACATCATGTCGTTGAGCACGCCGCCGCCCTGCAGCGCGCCGTTCCAGAACCACGGCATGTGCGGGCCGGAATGCTCCTCGCCCGCGCGCGCGAGATACGGCCGGCCGGTCGTGGCGGCGCCGCGCGCCCAGATGAGCTTCTTCCCCGCCTCGACGTGCGGCGCGAAGAGCTGGTTCTCGAGATAGCCGGTCTTGAGGCCGACGCTCTTCACGAGCTTCGCGACCTCCTTCGCCTCGGCGACGTTGCGCGCGAGCGGCTTCTCGCAGGCGATGCCCTTGAGGGTGCCCTTGCCGCTCTTGATGGCGTGGACGATCTCCTCGATGTTCTCGATGCGCGCCTGGTTGGGGCCGCAGAGCCAAAGCGCGTCGATCGCCGGGTCGGCGACCATCGCGGTGATGCTCTTGTATGCCTTGGCCGGGCCGGCGTCGAGCGTGCGCGCGAGCTGCGCGGCCGAGGCGGCGTTCTTCGCGTTGGGCGACCAGACGCCGAGCACGTCGGCGTCGCGGACGCCCTGCCAGGCCATGATGTGGAAGCGCGTGTTGAAGCCGGAACCGATGAAGCCGACGCCGAGACGCTGCATGGGAGCGGGTGCGGAGAGGTGAACGGGAGAACCTGCGAGGGACCGACCGGGGAGAGATAGCGCCCCGCGGCTCCCCTCACCAGCACCCCGGGCTCAGTGCACGGTCGTTCCCATGAGGTAGTCGAGCACGTCGCGCGCCGTGTACGAGTCGCGCCCGCGGGCGAGCGCCCCGAGCTCGAGGAGCGCGTCACCGCTGGTGATGAGCGGTGGCTCGACCGCGCCCTGCTCGCGGGGTTGGCCCATGCCGATGGCCGCCGCGAGCCCGTTGCAGAGGCAGAGTCGCCCTGCGGTCGCCTCGGCCTGGCCACCGGCGGCGACGAACTCATCCACCGGGGCGGCGGCGCAGCGATAGACCACGCGTCCATCCTCGCGCCGCGCCGCGCTGCGCAGATAGCCGAGGTCGCAGTTGCGCTCGCGCGGCGAGTCCGGCTGAAGCTCGCCGAGCGACGGAGACGACACGAGCTTGAACGGGAAGCCTGTGGGCGAGGCGAGCGGGTCGGTGCGGATGGTGAGCGTGTCGTTCGCGAGATCCCGCAGGACCCGTCGCTTGATGTCGTCGGTGAAGCCGGATTCGTCGGCGAACGCGAAGGCGGTGCCGACCTGGATCCCCGCCGCGCCGACGGCGCGTGCCTCCTCGAGGGCCTGTGGCGTGCCTGCGCGGCCGGCGAGCCAGAAGGGAAGGCCGAGGTCGCGCATCGCGCCGAGGTCGGCGGCGTCGCGGGGACCGTAGATGGGCTCGCCATTGGCGTCGAGCTGCATCGCACCGCGCGGCGGGGCGTTGTGGCCGCCGGCCGTGTTGGCCTCGACCACAAAGCCGTCCACGGTGCCGTTCGCCTTGCGCGCGAGGGTCGTGGCCAGCGTATGCGCCGAGACGATCGCGTAGAAGTGCGGTCGCCGAAGGGTGCCCGTCGCCCCATGCGCCGCGGCGTCGAACTCGAGCGCGAGCGGCGCATCGGCGGGCTGGCCCTCGACCTCGAAGCGGAGCGAGGCCGGCGTGCCGGCGGCGAGTGCATCGAGCGCGCCGGGGATCTCGCGCGGGATCCCCGCGCCCATCAGCACGACGTCCACACCGGCGAGCATCGCGCCGTACAGCGACGGGAGCGTGGGCATCTGCACCTTCGTCAGGAGATTGATCCCGACGCGCCCCCCATGTCCCTCCTTCGCGAGGAAGACCTCGACGAAGTTCGCAGCGATGGTCACCTGGTCGCGCATCGTGCTCACCGCGCGTCGGTACATCGGCAGGAGCTGGTAGGGCTCGCCGTCGGCGCGCCCCTCGGGCTTGAACCAGCGCTCGAGGACGCCGGCCGCGACACCCGGCAACGGCAGGTGTGCCAGCGCGCGCCGTACATGTCCGCCCTCGTCGCCATCCTGCAGTCGGCGCACGAGCACGGTGTCGAGCGCAGTCCCGGAGACGACGCCGAGCTGTCCGGCCGATGCGACCGCACGTGCGAGGCGCCAGTTGGAGACGGCCACTCCCATGCCGCCCTGGATGATCCGAGGGAGAGTCGCGGAGGACATCGGGGGCACCTGGTCGGGAGGGAGGAGATCGGCCGAGCTCGATCGAACCCGACAACAGTGCGCCGCCCCGGTCGGCGCCTCAGTCGGGATTCTGCCGCGACCATGCCGGGGAAATCCCTATGCGACTCGCGGTGCCGCGGGCGCGCGCTCCCTCCGGCGCGCTCAGCGCGCGAGGCGTCCCACCAGCGCGCGCGTGAAGACGACCATCTGGTCGTATGCCGCGGCCGGGAGGCGCTCGTCGTTGCCGTGCAGGGTGCGCAGGTACTGGTCCTCGACGAAGAGGCCGATGATGCCGATGACCTGCTGTCCCGCATTGCGGAGGTAGACGCCGTCGGTCGCGCCCATTTCCATGTACGGGATCACCGGCAGCGGCCTATAGACCTCGGCGAGCGTCTCGTCGAGCGCGCGCGCGAGCGGAGCGGGCATCACCGAGGGCGGGCTCGGCATCATCGGGTACGGGATCGTGATCTCGATGTCGGGCGCGTCGATCACGCGGCGCAGTCGCGCGAGCACGGTGTCGGGCGATTCGCCGGGGATCACGCGGCAATTCACGTTCGCCGAGGCTTCGGCGGGGATCGCGTTGGGCGCGGTCCCGGCCTTGAGGATGGTCGCGATGCAGGTCGTGCGGAGCAGCGCGTTCATGCCCGGGTCGGCGCTGAGGGTCCGCGCCGCGGCGACGTCACCCGGGTCGCGCGCGAGTGCGGCCATCGCCGTGCCCTGCGCGCCGGGCGTGAGCGGCGCGCGGCGCGCGAGGAACTCGCGCACCACCGGGTTCACGTTCGTGGGGAAGGTGTGGCGCGAGAGCCGGTCGATCGCCGTCGCGAGGCGATCGATCGGCGAGCGGCCGCTCGGGACGGAGCTGTGCCCGCCCGGCCCGCGCGCGGTGAGCGTGAAGTCGGTGTAGACCTTCTCCGCGCCCTGCACGCCGAACGCGATGCGCTTGCCATCGGCGATCTCGCCACCGCCCGCGTCGGCCACGACGATGAACTCGCCCGCGATGAGGTCGCGGCGGTTGGCGACGAGCCACTCGATGCCGTTGTCCTTGCCGCTCTCCTCGCCTGCGGTCAGGAGCAGCAGGAGGTCGCGCGCGGGAACGACGCTGCGGCGCCGCAGGTCGAGGAAGCTCGCGGCTAGGGCCGCCGCCGGTCCCTTGTCATCCATCACGCCGCGGCCATGGAGCAGGCCGTCCTTCTCGACGAGCTGCCAGGGATCGGTCGTCCAGAGCGCGGGCTCGGCGCCGACCACGTCGAGGTGCGCCGCGAAGATGCGCGGCGGGAGGGTCCGGTCGCGGCCGCGGAGTCGCACCACGAGGTTGCGATTCCGCGCCCCGGCGCCGAGGACCATCACGTCCTCGGTGGCGAATCCCGCCGCGCGAAAACGCGCGGCGAGGGACTCCGAGAGCGGGGTGAGGTCGCCCTCCTCGGTGGTGCGCGCACGGACCATCTCGGCGAGGATCTCGCGCGCGAGCGGCGCGATGCCGGCCGGGTCCTGCGTGGCGGTCTGTGCGCCCGCAGGGGTCGCGATCGCCGCGACGCCGGCGACGAGGAGCAGGGCGAGGGTCGCGAGGCGAGGACGAATCTGAATGAGTCTCATCGCGGGAAGATGCTCGCCCTCGGGGGAATCCGTCAGGGTTCACCGCAGGTGAACCCCGCAGGAGAACCCCGCAATGGAATCGCGCACGAGGAACCCGCACACCGGTTCATGCCTCCGCCCGACTGCGCGCCGCGCGGGCGGATCGCATCGTGGAGGTGCACCCCCACAGCAGGAGGGAACGATGTCACTGCTCAAGCAGGACCTCCCCGTCATCTTCGAGCGCGACCTGGGCCGGATGCGCAATCGGCTGCAGCGGTTCTTCGAGGAACCGTTCGGGCTCGACCTCCGTCTCCCGGCGATCGACGAGAAGCGGATGGAGAAGATGGTGTGGACGCCGAACGTCGAGGCGACCGAGACGCCGGCGGAGTACGTCCTCACCGCGGAGCTCCCGGGGATCTCCCCCGAGAACGTCGAGGTGGCGGTGGCCGAGGGGATGATCACCCTCAAGGGCCACAAGCTCGAGGAGAAGAAGGAGGGCGAGAAGGACCGCACCTTCCATCTCTGGGAGCGCACCTACGGCGAGTTCGCGCGGTCCTTCCGCTTCCCGGTCCCGGTGAACGAGGCCAAGGTCGCGGCGGAGTTCACCAACGGCATCCTGAAGGTCACGGTGCCCAAGCTCGAGGTCACGCCGCCGCAGACGCGGACGGTCCCGATCGCGAAGAAGTAGGATCGGGCGTGGCGCGACCACGCGAGCGGTCGCGCCACGGTGACCGGCTCAGTAGCCGAGGCCGCGGAGGTAGCTGCGGCACGATCCCGCCGACGCCCACGCATCGGCGGGATCGTCCATGTCGAGCGTCACGGTGACGACGCGCTGCGCGAGTCCCGTGGAGATGAGCCCCTTCCAGTCGATCACGCCCTTGCCGAGATCGACCTGCGCGTGCGGCGCGGCCGCGGCGGCATCCTTGAGGTGCAGGTGCGCGATGCGATCCTTGTGCGCCTTGAGGAACGCCAGCGGGTCGGCGCCTCCCTTGAACGCCCAATAGCAGTCGAGCTGGAAGTCGACCGACGCGGCGTCGGATTCCTTGATGAGGATCTCGAGCGCGCTCATCGCGCCGTGCTTGCGGAACTCGCGATCATGGTTGTGGTAGCCGATGCGGATGCCGAGCGGCGCGGCCTTGGCGCCGGCCGTGCTTAGGAGCTGCGCCGCGCGCTTCCAGCCATCGGCGTCATCCGCGTAGCCGCGCCCCATGCCGGCGACGATCACGGTGTGGATGCCCATCGTCGCGGCGTTGTCGAGCGTCGCGTCGAGCGCGGCCGGCTCGAGCGCGTCGGAGCCCACATGCGACGTCGGCACGCGGAGGCCGATGCCGTCGAGCAGCGTCCGGAGCTGCGCCGGCGTCCGCCCCCAGGTCCCCCACCACTCGACCTCCTCATAGCCGAGTCGCGCCACCCGCGCGAGCGAGGCGTCGAGGTCGGCGCGCATCTCGTCGCGCATCATGTACATCTGGATGCCCACGCCGCGGAGGTGCATCGCGCTCGATCCCGGATGGGCGCGGCCGGCGGCGCGCTGGTGGGCGCGCTCGGCGGCGCGGACGACGGAGGGCGCGAGGGCGGAGGCGCCCAGCGCGAGGAGGAAGTCGCGGCGGTTGGTCATCGGGAGAACATACGGGTCGGGGGCCGGTCGGGGAACTTCTGCCTTCTCCCTGCTCCCGTCTACTCCACGTACTTCGCCGGATCGTACGCCATCCCCGCCCGGAACAGCGTGCGCAGGTAGCCCAGATCCCGCTCCTGGTCCCCGGTGGGCTCGAATGGCGGGTACACGTGGATCGCCTTCTTCGAGAAGTCGAAGGCCACCGGCACGATGGGCATCTTCGCCTTCACCGCGATCCAGTAGAAGCCGCTCCGCCAGCGCTCGGTGCGCTTGCGCGTCCCCTCGGGCGAGAGGACGATGATCACCTTGTCCATCCCCTCGGCGAGCTCGGCCGTCTGCGTCACCACATCACTGCTCTTCGTCCGGTCAACGGGGAAGCCGCCGAGGAAGCGCATGACGATCCCGAGCGGGAACTTGAAGAGCGTGTCCTTGCCGAGGAAGGTGCCGCGGATCCCGAGTGCGTACATCGCGCGGATGCCGACGATGAAGTCCCAGTTCGAGGTGTGCGGCGCGACGATGAGCACGAACTTGCGCGCGTCGGGGAAGCCGGCACCCGTGAAGCGCCAGCCGCTCAGGCGCATGAGGCCGATCATCAGCCAGCGCATGAGGAAGTTGCCGCGCTGCGCCACGTTGTCGGTCACGACCGGAACGTTCACCACGCCGCCGCGCCGTGCCACCTGGGGGGAGGACATGGGGGTGGAACGTAGAGGGCCGTTGGCGGGGGTCAAGAGCGAGGCTAGACTCCATTGAGACCGTTGGCCCACTCGAACCGAGCCTCCCATGTCCTCTCGCCGCCGTTCCGTTCTCATGCCGTGCGCCTCGCTCGCGCTGGCGACGCTCCTCTCCGCGTCCCTCGCAGCGCCGCTGCAGGCGCAGCGCCCGAGCACCGCGGCCGATGCCGGCCGGTTGATCGGGGCGCTCTCGCACGATTCGCTGCAGGGGCGCGCGATGGGAACGCCGGGGAACGACAAGGCGGCGCGCGTGATCGCGAACGAGATGCGTCGCCTCGGCCTCGTCCCCGGTGGCGATGACGGCTACCTGCAGCGCATCCCGCTCAAGCTGATGCCGAGCCGGCGGCCCGGCGGCCCGATGCGGCTCGCGCCCGCCGAGAGCTTCGCGGCGCTCGACACCGTGCCGGCCGAACGGCGCGGGGCGTCGCAGAACGTGATCGGCATCATCGTCGGCAGCGATCCGGTGCTGCGCGACGAGGTGGTGCTGCTCGGTGCGCACTTCGACCACCTGCCGATGAACGCCGCGCGCGCGGTCGATGGTGACTCGATCTTCAACGGCGCGGACGACGATGCCTCCGGTGTCGCGGCGATCCTCGAGGCGGCGCGCCAGCTGAAGGAAGGCCCGGCGCCCAAGCGCACGATCGTCGTCATCGCGTTCACCGGCGAGGAGACCGGCGGGGCGGGGACGCAGTGGTACATCCGGCATCCGGTGCGGCCCATGGCGCAGGCCGTCGCGCAGTTGCAGGTGGAGATGATCGGTCGGCCCGATTCCCTCGCCGGCGGGGCGGGGAAGGGATGGCTCACCGGCTACGAGCGGTCGACGATGGGCGAGCGGCTCGCCGCGGCGGGCCTGCCGGTGATCGTGGACCCGCGGCCGTCGGAGAACTTCTTCCAGCGGTCGGACAACTATGCCTTCGCGCTCGAGGGGATCCCGGCGCACACGTTCTCGTCGTTCGGCGGGCACACCGACTACCACGGCGTGAATGACGAGGTCGACCGGATGGATCTCGCGCACGTCGCGGCGATGATCGATGCGACGGCCAAGGCCGTGCGCGTGCTCACCGACGGGCCGCGGATCGAATGGAAGGACGGCGGAAAGCCGGTGCGTCGCGCCGCGCCCTGATCGAGCTCAGGCGGGACGGCTTCACCACAGAGGACACAAAGGGCACAGAGAACGGCGGAGGACTGCGGCTGCAACTGCTGGGAACCACAGGGGCGCAGGGGACACCGGGGAAACAGGGCGTGGCGGAAGTCCCAGGCGAACGTCCGTTCCGAACCAAAACGACATCGTCTCGCGACCGGGTCCCCCCTGTGTCCCCTGTGCCCCTGTGGTGGAGCAGTTGCAGTGCTCCGCCGTTCTCTGTGCCCTCTGTGCCCTCTGTGGTGAAGCGGTTCAGCCGGGCCGGCGCCACTCGGCGGCCAGCCGTCCGAGCACACGCCAGCTCACGAGCCCCAGCGCCACCAGTCCGGCCCCGACCACGCCGAAGATGAGTGCCCACGCCGGCTCCCCGCTCGGCGCACGCAGCGCCTCGACGAGCAGGCCACCGGCGATCGGGCCGAAGAGGAACCCGAACGACCCCGCCACCTGGAACACGCCGAAGAGCCCTTCGCCGGCCCCGCGGCGCGCGAACTCGCTCACCAGCACCAGGCTCGGCGAGAACATCAGCGCGCTGAGCACTCCGGACGCCACCATCGCCACCGGCAGCAGCGAGAACGGCAGCACACCGTAGCTCGCGTAGACCAGGCCGAAGAGGATGTTCGCCGTCACGATCGGCGCGTACCACCCCAGCCGGTCGGCGAGGCGCCCCGCCGGCCAGCAGAGCGCGGCGAACGGCAGCAGGAAGAGCGACATCAGCATCCCGCGCGTCGCCGCACTCACCTGGTGCACCTCGGTGAGGAAGAGCGTGAAGCTCGAGACGAAGACGCCGATCAAGAATCGGTCCGCGAAGCCGTAGGCGAGCGGCATCCAGCTCGCGACGGTCGAACGGTCCCACGCGTAGCGTGAGCGCGCCCCCGTCTCCCCCGCGACCGACGCGGGCATGAGCAACGCCGAGCACGCGGCCACGGCGAGCAGCGCGGCGCCGACCGGATACACGGAATGGGGTGCCCGGTCGATCAGGATGCCGCCCACCGGGGCGCCCACGCCCACGCCCACCATCAGCGCCGACGCGACCACGCCCAGCGAGGCACCGCGTCGTGCGCCCCCGGCGCGGTTCGCCGCGATCATCAGGAAGGTCACCGCCGGCAGGTGCGCCAGTCCGTCCATCGCGCGCCACGCGAAGAGCATCGCGAGCGAATCGGCCGCGCCCATCCCCACGAAGCTCACCGCGTCGAGCGCGAGCAGTCCCACCACCCAGCGCCGCGTGTCGGGATAGCGGCGGTGGAGGCGGATCGCGATCGGCACGGCGATGATGCCCGTCAGCTGATTGAGCGACACGAACAGGTGCGCCTGGAACCGCGTGCCCCCATGCGCGTCCACCACGAGCTCGGTGAGCCCGGGGACGAGCAGCGTGATCGGGACGAGCGTCAGGAAGGTCGCGAGCGCGATCGCGCCGAGGGTCCGGCCGTTCGCGGGTGGCGCGGTGGTCAGGGGGGACACGCCACCAATCTATGCGGGACGCAAGCGTCGGATCGACATGATCCCGAGTATCGGCCCGACGGCGAGCAACGCGAAGGCGGCGCGCCATCCCGCGAGCGCGACGAGGGGCGGGATCATCTGGATGGTGAGCGTGGTGAGCAGGAAACCCAGACAGACCTGGACCGTGAGCGCCGTGCCGACCGCGTGCGGCGCCACCGATTCGGTCACGAGCACGGAGAACTGCGCCGAGTCGGCGATCACGAAGAAGCCCCAGGCGAGCGCGAGGGGCGCGAGGAGCCACGGCGTGCGGCCGAACGCCAGCCCGATCGCGAGCGCGCAGAGGCCGCTCACCGCCATCGCGATGATCACGAGCCGCTCGCGTCCGATGCGGTCGCTCACGAGCCCGCCCCAGACGCATCCCACGCCGCCGATCGCGATGGTGCCGAAGCTCAGCGCGCCCACCCAGGGCGCGCGCGCGGCGGTCGGGTCTCCCGCGGCCGCGACGGCGCTCGCCGCGATGAACGCCGGGATCCAGGTCCAGTAGGCGTACAACTCGGCCATGTGTCCGAGGTAGCCGCCGGTCGCCCATCGATAGCGCGGCGTGCGCACCACCTCGCCGACGAGGCCCCACGAGAAGGGGCGTGACGGGAAGACGAAGGGGCCGTCGCGCCAGGCGACGGCGATGGTGAGCGCGGCGAGCGCGGCGGCGGCGGACGCGGAGAACACGATGAGCGCGAGCGACGCCTCGGGGAGCACGCGCCAGAGATACGGCGCGGCCTTCCCGACCGTGAGCGCGCCCACGACCGCGCCCACGGCGAGCCCGCGGCGTGCGCGGAACCAGGTGGCGGCCATCTTCATCGCCGGCGGGTAGACCCCGGCCATGCACAGCCCCGTCGCCGCGCGCGTGATGAGGGCGGTCGAGTAGTCCGGCGCCCACACGAGTGCCGCGTTCGCGACCGCCGCCATCGTCGCGGCCCACGCGAAGTACCGCCGCGCGGGGAGCAGGTCCGCGAGGTTGAGCACCGCGGCGATCGCGGTGCCGAGCACGAAGCCGAGCTGCACGGCGGTGGAGAGGCCCCCCACCTGCGCATCGGTGAGCGCCCATCGGACGGCGAGTTCGGGGGCGGCGGCACTCCCCGTGAACCAGGGGCTCATCCCCAGCAGCTCGGCCACCGCGAGGAGGGCGAGCATCGCCCACGCGCGGCCGGCATCCCCCTGCGGGAGCGCTCGCGCCACGGTATCTTCGCTCGCGTCCACGCCTCGCGGGGTCATCGCGTGAAAGATACGGAAGCCGAACTCGAACTGCTCGTGCGGAGCAAGCACGCGCTCATCCTCCTCGACACCGGCGAGCCGGATCGCGCGGACGAGCTGCTCGCGGCCCTCGCGGCGCGGTCGTCGCTCTTCTACTACTCGTGGACGCGGTCGCGCGGCCTGCGTCGCGGCGTGCAGGCCGGCGATCCCTTCATCGAGCGGTCCGACGAACCGGCGAAGGCGCTCGCGCGCGTGCTCGACGAGGGAGCCGGCGTCTACCATTTCCGCGGCCTCGGCGCCTGGGTGGACGATCCGGTCATCGCGAGCCACGTGCTCGACGCGGTCGCGCACGTCGCCTCGCGGCGCGGGGCGATCGTCATCTCCGGGAGCGACCTCCGCGTGCCCGACACGCTCAGTGCGGTCGCCGCCACGGTGCACCTCCCGCTCCCCGGCTTCCCGGAGATGCGCGCGCTGCTCGAGCGCCTCATCCGCGAGCACAGTGCGCGCGGGCCGCTCAAGGTGGAGCTCACGCCAGAGGAGCGCGCGCGCCTGGTGAACAACCTCGTCGGCCTCACGCAGCACGAGGCCGAGCGCGTCGTGACGCGCCTGATCATCGAGGACAACGCGCTCCGCGCGGCGGACATCGCGCGCGCGGCGACGGCCAAACGGCAGGTGGTCGAGCAGGGGGGCCTGCTCGAATATCACCCGGCGGGCTCCGGCCTCGGCGAGGTCGCGGGACTGAACGGGCTGAAGGCCTGGCTCGGCGCGCGCCGCGCCGTCGTCGCCGACCCGCAGCGCGCGCACGACTTCGGACTCGGCTTCCCGCGCGGCGTGCTCCTCCTCGGCGTACCGGGGTGCGGCAAGTCGCTCGCCGCCAAGGCGGTCGCGAGCGAATGGGGGCTGCCGCTGCTCAAGCTCGACCCCGCCAACCTGTACGACAAGTACATCGGCGACTCGGAGAAGAACTTCAAGCGCGCCATGCGGACGGCGGAGCGGCTCGCGCCGATCGTGCTCTGGATCGACGAGCTGGAGAAGGCGTTCGCGAGCTCGGGCGGCGACGAGGACGGCGGCGTGTCGCGGCGCGTGTTCGGCACCTTCCTCTCGTGGCTGCAGGAGCGGAAGGGTGATGTCTTCGTCACCGCGACCTCGAACGACATCGCGAACCTGCCGCCGGAGTTCATCCGGAAGGGGCGGTTCGACGAGGTCTTCTTCGTGGACCTCCCCGACGCCGCCGCCCGCGCCGAGGTGCTGCGCATCCACCTGCGGCGCAGGCGGCAGGATCCGTCGCGGTTCGACCTCGCCGCGCTCGCGGGGGCGAGCGAGGGGTTCAGCGGCGCCGAGTTGGAGCAGGCCGTCGTCGCGGGCTTGCATGTGGCCTTCGCGACGAAGGGGACGCTCGACACGGAGATGCTTGAGCGCGAGCTGCGGGGGACCAAGCCCCTCAGCGGGACGATGCGCGAGCGTATCGCGCAGCTGAGGGACTGGGCGGCCGACCGGACCGTCCCGGCCGCCTGAGGTCCGCCGGTGGCCGCGGCCGGCGCGAACCCTCGCCGCTCGCGCCCTGTCCAATCCGGCGGTCCGCCGCTAACCTATCTGCGTCCGCGGGCCCAGGCCCCACCACCCAACCGGAGTCCTCCGAATGCGTCTCGCCGCCACCCTCGCCGCCGTCGCGCTGCTCACCAGCGCCTGCAAGACCGTCAGCTCGACCTCGACCTCCGTCACCGGGACGCCGCGCCTCGAGCCGGCGCCGGCGATGTCCGCGACCACCACGCCGGCCACCCCGGCTCCCGCTCCCTACTCGCCCGCGGGCAAGTGGTCGGTCGGCATCGTCGCGCAGGGCCAGAGCATGGAAGTGACGCTCGAGCTCGTGAAGCTCGCCGACGGCACCTGGTCCGGGGCGATCGGCACCGCGCAGTTCGGCACCATCCCGCTCTCGAAGGTCGAGATCACCGGCAAGAAGATGGTCGCCACCTTCCCCGTCCCGACCGGCGATGTGGGTACGATGACGCTCAACTTCGACGGCGATCTCGCCGAGGGCGAGTGGTCGATGCCGGGCGACGGCTCCAAGGTCAGCGGCAAGCGCAACTGATCGCCTGGACGGACGAAGCCCCCGGACCTCGCGGTCCGGGGGCTTCGTTGCGTACGCGAGAGGCGGTCAAGCGTCGCGCACGGGTCCGGTCAGAGGGCGAGGATGTTCGTCTGGAGCCAGTCGAAGCGCGCCGAGAGCCAGCTGCGCATCTCCTGCACCGCGGTGTCGTAGTCGGCGTCGGTGAAGGCCGCGCGGAGGTCCACCGCCGGGGTGAACCAGGCCTGCTCGTCCGGTCCGGCGATGAGTAGCGGACGCGGGTTGTAGGGTGCCCAGCGCGCGTGCGTCAGCTGCTGCGATCGCCGCAACGAGGCGGTGTACGTCCCGATGAACTCGTCGAGCTCGGCGCGGCGCGCGTAGAGGACCTGCCACCGCTGCTTCACGAGCGCAACGAAGGCCGGGTCCTCCATGAGGCGCGGCAGGTAGCCGGAGACGAGGATCTTGAAGCCCGTCGGCCCACCGTCATATGGATAGTTGCCGAAGGCGAGGTCGAAGTCCCAGACCGGCCCGAAGGTGATCCGTCCCGTCGCCGAGCGGTACATGTACACGCCGAACGAGAAGGCCGCATCGTTGTTCTTCGAGAGTTCCATCACGAGCCACCAGTCCACGAGCGACTGCGCATCGAGGTGCGCCGCGTAGCCGCTGTCGGGATCGGTGAAGTTCGGGCCGTAGAGCGCCTGCTCGAATGCGAGCAGCTGCCCCTCGATCGCGCTGCGCTGGGCCGGCGACGGAGCGTCGGGTGACTTGTAGACCCAGACCGACGGGATCGTATCGCCGTGGCCGACGGTCGTATACTCGGTCATCTCCGGTGTCGCGAACCAGATCTCGTCCGGATCCACGCGCCGGATGTCGTTGAGCTCGAGGAACCAGCCGTCCGCGCCGGCCGGGATGCGCGCCGCCCCGACCTCCATGTGGTCACAGAGCTGGTACGAGCCCTGGTGCACGTGGTTGAGGTAGAACTCGGCCGGTGTGCACCGGGGCGTGAAGGTCATGCCGAGGAGCGACGAGACCCGGAAGGCGGTGGCGTTGCGCGCGAGCGAGAGATCCCAGTAGTTCGCGAGCAGCACCCAGTCGCGTTCGGCGGGGAAGCCGAGGACCGAGCGCGAGGTCGCGAGCTTGAGGCGGTACGGCTTCTTCGGATTGTACCAGGTGGAGTTGCCGCGCCCGCGGATCTGCGTGCGCATGTTGAACGACCACTCGGGGTGGTCGCGACCGCCGTAGACGTCGACCGTCGCGCCGACGTACGTGGTCTTGGTCGCGACCTCTGCGCCGCCGTCGGTGTTGATGCGGACCACCGGCAGGCCCGTGAAGACGGTCACCGTGAGCACGTACTCGCGCTCGGTCCCCGTGGACGAGGTGAGACGGATGCGGCGGTCCTGCGCGAGGCTCACGCGCGTGAGGCCGTTGACCGGGAACGAATCCCCGAGCGTGACGAGCGTGACGGCCTCGTTCGTGATCCAGCTCGGCACGAGCGAATCGAGCGCGATCACCTCGGGGATGGCCAGCCGGACGGTGTCGCCGGAGATGCTGGCGACGACGTCGGCGGAGAGCGCGGGATTGCGCGCGGCCTCGAGGGCGAACGCCGTGAGCGACGGCGTGACCGGCACGATCGTGCGCGGCTCCGTCGGCGAGAGGCAGGCCGAGAGGAGGAGCGGAACGATGGCGAGGAGTCGGCGCGAAGCGATCATGACAGGGCAGGACGTGGACAGTGCATCGGTTCCGGACACCCGAATCCTACGACAGGATGCCCCGTCCGTCCGCCCCCGCATCACGCTGTGACACTGTCGGCCGCCGTCAGCCGTCCGACGCCTCCGAGAAGTCCTCGCCGGGATTCACGAACAGGTCCTTCTCGATCTCGTGCTGCGTGTCATGCAGTTCCTTGTATCGGCCGGCGAGCGCCATGAGTTCGCGGTGCGACCCGCGTTCGACGATCTCGCCGCCCTCGAGCACCAGGATCTGGTCTGCGCTGCGGATGGTCGAGAGGCGGTGCGCGATGACGAATGTGGTGCGACCGGCGCGGAGCGCCTTGAGCGCCTCGCGGATCTCGCGCTCGCTCTCCGAGTCGAGGCTCGAGGTCGCCTCGTCGAGGATCAGCACCTGCGGGTCGGCGAGGATCGCGCGGGCGATCGCCACGCGCTGGCGCTGGCCGCCCGAGAGCTTCACGCCGCGCTCGCCCACGATCGTCTCGTAGCCGTCGGGGAAGCCGGTGATGAACTCCTCGCAGTTGGCGATCCGTGCGGCCTCCATCACCTCGGCCCGCGTCGCGCCGGGCTTGGAGAAAGCGATGTTGTCGGCGACGGTGCCGTCGAACAGGAAGTTGTCCTGCAGCACCACGCCGAGCGTGGAGCGGTAGTCGCGGAGCCGGAGGGTCGCGAGGTCCTGCGCCCCGATCACCACCCGCCCCCGCATGGGACGGTTGAACGCGAGGATGAGCGAGATGAGCGTGCTCTTCCCCGAGCCGCTCGAGCCGACGAGCGCGGTCGTCGTCCCCGCCTTCGCGGTGAAGGTGACGTCCTTGAGCACCGGGATCCCCTCGCGGTACTCGAACCAGACGTGGTCGAACGCGACGTCACCGTCGACCCGGGCGAGCGGCTGCCGCGCGGCGTCGTCCTCGTCCTCGGTGGGCGTGGCGAAGATCTCGCGGATGCGGTCGAGCCCCGCGAAGGCCTCGGTGATCTGCGTTCCGATGCTCGCCATCTGCACGACAGGGAACGAGACGAGCCCCACGAAGAAGATGTACGAGACGAGGTCGCCGAGCGTCATGGTGCCCGCGACGACCGCGCGGCCGCCGACGGTGACGATGAGCACGCCCACCGCGCCGATGATCACCGTGCTCACCGCGGCGATGGCGCTCGTGCCGGTGATGGTGCTCGCGATGTTGCGGAAGAGCGCGTGCGCCCCCTTGGTGAAGACGATCTCCTCACGCTTCTCCGCCGTGTAGACCTTGACCACGCGCGCGCCGCCCATCGCCTGCCCGAGTCGGCCCGACACCTCGGCCTGGATCTTGGAGCGCTCGCGGAAGATCGGCCTCAGCTTCGCGAAGGCGTACGCCATCACCGCGCCGAAGATCGCGAGGAACACCAGCGTCATCGTCGTGAGGAACCAGTTCAGCCAGAACAGGTACCCGAGAGCGATCGAGGCGGTGAGGATGCCGCCGAGCAGCTGGATGATCCCCGTGCCGATCAGGTTGCGGATCCCCTCGGCATCGTTCATCACACGGTTGATGAGCACGCCGCTCTGCGTGGCATCGAAGAAGCTCACCGGGAGCCGGAGGATGCGGGCCTGCACCTGTCGGCGCAGGTCGGTGATGGCGCGCTGCGCGGCGACGGAGATCACCTGCGAGAGCGCGAACGAGCTCGCGGCCTGCAGGACGGTCGCGACGCCCGCCGCGACGGCGATCGGTGTGAGCAGCTCGAGCCGGTTCTTGGTCAGCACCTCGTCGATGATCCACTTCACGCTCCCGGGAAGGACGAGCCCCGCGAAGCGATTGACGAGCATGAGGGCCAGACCGATCGCGAGCGAGCGCCGATGCTGCCACATCAGCTTCCGCGTCTCGGCCCAGGCGGCCTTGTAGTCGGTCTTCCGCTTCTCCGGCTTCGCGCCGGCAGGAGGCGCCTTCACGGGAGCGGTCATGCCGCGCCTCCGCGCTCGGCGAGCATCGCCCCCGGGTCGTCGCTGATGATGCCGGAGACGCCGGCGGCCCAGAGTCCGCGCGCTTCGGCGCGGTCATTCACGGTCCAGACGTGCGTGGGGCCGCCGGCCGCCCGCATGAGCCGCGCGAAGCGGCCCACGGGGAGCGGGAGGCCGCGGAAGACGCGCGGGATGCACATGGCTTGGAAGGCGAGAGGGGCGTGCGGCAGCCCGAGGAGGGCCGGAAGGTAGAGACGGGCGAGGGCGGCCGTGGCGCCGGCGACTGGGATCCCGGCGCGGACGAAGGGTTGCAGGGCCTCGTCCATGAACGAGCCGATGAGGACCCGCCCGGTCGCCTGGAGGCGCTCCAGCAACGCGAGGACGGGGGCGGCGGCCTCCCGTGCCTTGATCTCGAGGATCATCGGCATGGTGGGATGCGTGACCAGCACCTCTTCGAGGGTCGGGACGCCGATGCCGAGCCCGCGGTATGGCGTGGTGTGACCGCCGTCCTTCGAGAAGCGCGCGCCGGCATCGACCTTGGCGAGGGCGCTGGCAGTGCGGTCGGCGACCGCGCCGGCGGCGTCGGTGGTGCGGTCCAGCGACGGGTCATGGATCACGACCGGGACGCCGTCGCGGGACAGATGCAGGTCCATCTCCAGCGCATCGACGCCGAGGGCGGCCGCCTGCGCGAACGAGACGAGCGTGTCCTCGGGAGCATGCGCACGATTGCCGCGGTGCCCGATGACGGGGCGCCGGGCGGGATCGAAGAGGGAGAGGGACACCCGGGAAAAATAGCGAAGCGGGGTGGGCCGAGTGGCCCACCCCGCTCCGGTCCTGCCCAGCCGTGGTGCTTAGAAGTTGTACGAGATGCGCGTGGTGATGAAACGCCCCACATCCGGCACGCCGATGAACGACGGGACGCGGCTGTCGAGGATGTTCTGCGCGTTGATCGACCACCGGACGTTCTGGGCGATCGGGAGCTTCGTGGAGAAGCCGGCGTCGACGAACCAGTTCACCGGGACCTGGTCGTACCGGATCGGGGTGCTCTGGTTGTAGCTGTTGAAGACGCCCGAGTTCACCGGGAACGCATCCGTGTAGCGGGTGCGGATCTCGGCCGACCGGCCCGCCGCCTGGTCATCCCAGCGGAAGGTGAGGGTCGCACGGTTCTTCGCCGCGTTGGCCGTGAGCGGGTTGGTGATCGTCGCGCCCGCGGCCTTCTCGAAGACGTTGCGGTTCAGGTTCGAGTAGGTCGCCGAGACCGAGAACACGTCGGTGAGGAGGTAGTCGGCGGCGAGGTCGATGCCGCGGACGTCCACCTGACCGATGGCGTTCTGGTACGTGAAGACGAGCTGGTTCCGGTCGTAGAGCGGGCTGTCGAAGTTGAGCATGCCGGCGGGGAGGCCGGCGAGCGACGTGACCCAGCCGGTGACGACGGTGTTGACCGCGCCCGCCGGCACGCCGTTGGCGACCAGCGTCGGCCCCATGGCGCCGCCGAGGTAGGCCCCGAGCGTCGTCGGGTCGAGGAAGACCGCGTCGTCGAGGTTGATGACCTGCGTCGTCGGATCCGCCGGGCGGATCTGGTACCAGAAGTCGACGGCGAGGCGGAGCTTGTTGTTCAGGACGCCCTTGTAGCCGAGTTCCCAGGTGTTCGAGAAGTTGGCGCCGAGGGGCGAGAGATCGACCGGGTTGGTCCACGGCACGATCGGGTTGCCGGCCGCGCCGAGGTTGCGGAGGACACCGCGGACCTGGGCGTTGGTCGGGGCGAGGCCGAGGAGCGCGGCCTGGATGTTGGCGATGGCCGGGGCCGGGAGACCGAGGGCGGCGAGGCCACCCGCGAGCTGCGGCGCGAAGGTCGCCATGATGCCCGGGACCATGTTGGCACCCTGGGCAGAGACCGGCGCGGGGCCGGTGAACGGCGACCGCATGCAGAGGCCGTTGTTGACCGCGGCGTCGCAGCTGCGATCGTAGTTCCAGCCCGTCTTCGGCTGGTTGCCGAGGATCTGGACGTCGAGGTTGCCGAGCGCCGGGCCGAGGTTGGCGCGGTTGCCAGAGAACTGGTCGAGGAAGAACGAGAACGAGGCCGGCGAGTTGAAGGCGCGGTTGTACGTCAGGCGCCAGTTCTGCGTCGGGGACTGCTTGAAGATGAAGGCGAAGCGGGGCGAGAACTGCGTCCCCTCGATGCGCGAGTTCATGTCGCCGCGGACGGCGCCGGTGAAGTCCACGCGATCGGAGATCGGGTGCGTCATCTGCAGGTACGCGCCCATCTCGTTGATGTTGTCATCGTCCTCGTTCCGCCCCATGATCGTGCCCTTCGTCTGGGGGGTCGTGGCGATGTAGTCGAAGCCGGCCGTGAACTTCGTCTCCTTCAGGTTGAAGCCCTGCTGGAGCTGCGCGACCATCACGTTCGACTGGTCGACGACCGGGATGCCCGAGCGGAGGTAGAAGGTGCCGTTGTCATCGAGCGGCGCGTCGTTGCCGGCGTTGGACGCGTTGTAGAAGACCTGCGCGAAGAACTTCTTGTGGCGGAAACGCTGCTGGAGGTTGCTGTAGCTCCAGTTCTGGACCTGCGCGGCGCCGAAGGTCGTCGTGATCTCGAGGGCCGAGCCGATCATGGAGTAACCGACGGTGGTGATCGCCTCGGTGTCGTCGTTCGGGCGCCAGTCGAGGCGCGCCTCGCCGGAGTACTTCTCGAGATCGAAGTTGCGGGCCTTGGCGACGCCCTGGCGCGAGGTCGGGACGCGCGGGTCGAGGGCGCCGGTCGGGGTGACGCCCCAGACGGCGTAGCGGGCGCGCTGCTCAGGGGTGACCGTGGCGCCGAAGCCGAGACCGACCTCGTTCGGGTCGGTGTACTGCCAGTCATCGGCCGTGAAGTACTCGCCCGAGAGCTTGTAGCCGAACTTGTTGCCGCCGAAGGTGCCGGCGTGGCGCATGCCGACGCGGGCCATCGAGCGCTCGCCGCCGTCGAGGGTGATCGACGTCCCCTGCGAGCTGAACGGCGACTTGGTGATCACGTGCATCACGCCGGCGCCGGAGTTCGGACCGTAGAGCGCCGAGGCCGGACCCTGCAGGACCTCGATGCGGTCGATGTCGTCGCCGGTGCCGGTGAAGAGGAACGGCACGTTGACGCGGAGCGACGGGACGCCGGCGAACCGGTAGTCCTGCAGCATCAGCATCGACGTCGAGAAGGCGTTGTTGAAGCCGCGCGAGACGATGTTCGCCTGCACGATGCCGCCGTTCGAGATCGAGAGGCCGGGCTGCGTCTTGATGTGGTCGGTGATCGACACCGACGGCCGCTCGGCGATGCGGTCGGCCGAGACGACGGAGATCGAGTTGGGCGAGTCGAGGATCTTCTCGGGCTCGGCGCCGCGGGTCGCGGTGGTCACCACCTGGTTGAGCTGCGCGGCGAGCTCGGAGAGCCCGACGTTCAGCGTCGTGGTGGCCCCGGCGTTCACCTGCACGCCGTCGGTGCGCTTGGCCGCGAACCCGATGCGGGTCACGACCACCGTGTAGGTGCCGGCCGGCACGTTCGCGATGCGGTACGAGCCGTCCTCACCGGACTGGCTCGCCGACACGCGCGTCATGCCGGAGTTCACCGAGATCTGCGCGGCGGCGATCGGGGCGCCACCCTCGGATTGGGTCACCTTGCCGGTGATCGTCCCCGACTGGGCGTCGGCGGCACCCGCCACGGCCATCAGGCCGAGGAACGCGAGCGCCTTGCTGACGAAACGAATTCGCATGAGAAAGCCACCTCAGAGTGCTTGGGGTGTTTGGGACCACGGGAGGCGTGGCCCACCCGACCCCCCGTGACCTGAATCACCGGGCGGCCGGACCGGGTCAAAGTTCCGCCCTGCCGGGGCTTACGTCAATACGTGGGCTCAACCCGGCCGGGGGGTGCCGCCCGGACCGGGGCGGGGTTACCGGACGCCGACGACCTTGTGGGTCTGCACCGAGAGCCTCCAACGCGGGTGCGCGAGGCAGTAGTCGACGGCGGCCCGTGTATTGGCCTCGCGATCGGGTCCATCCATCGGCTGGAGCAGGAAATGCCGGAAGGCGAGCCCCTCGAACCGCTCGGGCCGCGCGGCGGCCTGGGGGAACACCAGCTTGAGTTCGTCGCCGCCGGCGACCACCACCGGGGCGGCGGCCTTGGGGCTCACGCAGACCCAGTCGAGGCCGCGGGGGACGGGCTGGGTGCCGTTGGTCTCGACGGCGACCTCGAATCCGTGCGCGTGGAGGGCGTCGATCGCAGCCTCGTCCAGCTGCAGGAGCGGCTCCCCTCCGGTGCAGACGACGAGGCGCCGCCCACCGGGAACATCCGGCCACCGCGACGCCACCGCCGCCGCGAGGGCCTCGGCCGTCTCGAACCGACCGCCATCGGGCCCGATCCCGACGAAATCGGTGTCGCAGAAGGTGCAGACCGCCGTCGCGCGGTCCTGCTCGCGACCGGTCCAGAGATTGCACCCGGCGAACCGGCAGAAGACGGCGGGGCGACCGGCCTGGAGGCCTTCGCCCTGCAACGTATAGAAGAGCTCCTTTACAGAATACAGATGGAAGAAGGCTGAAGGCGGAAGGACGGAAGCGAGGACAGGATGCGGAGGGAGGTGCGGGATGCGGGGGGCGAGATGCCGCCCCCTTCATCGTATCTCATCGAACCCCTTCGCGCGGAGCACGCAGGCATCACAGTGCCCGCAGGCGATCCCCTCCACGCTCGGGTCGTAGCACGAGATCGTCCGGTCGTAATCCACGCCGAGCGCGAGTCCCGTCCGGATGATGTCCGCCTTGCTCAGCGCCATGAGCGGCGTGAGGATGCGCGTGCGGGCCGTGCCCTCGACGCCGGAGCGGGTGGCGAGGTTCGCCATCGCCTCGTACGAAGCGATGTACTCGGGACGGCAGTCCGGATAGCCGCTGTAGTCGAGCGCGTTCACGCCGATCAGCAGGTCGGTCGCGCCGAGCACCTCGGCCCAGGCGAGCGCGAACGAGAGGAAGATCGTGTTGCGCGCCGGCACGTAGGTGATCGGGATCCCCGCCGCCATCGCCGCGGCGTCGCGGTCCTTCGGGACTTCCACGTCGGCGGTGAGGGCCGAGCCGCCGAAGAGGCGCAGGTCGATGTCGGCCACCACGTGCCGCGCCACCCGCCACTCCTTCGCGATCGCGCGCGCGCGATCGATCTCGATCCCGTGTCGCTGGCCGTAGCGGAACGTCAGCGCATTCACCGCGTACCCCGCCCGAGTCGCCAGGGCGAGGAGCGTGGTGGAGTCGAGTCCGCCGCTCAACAGCAGGACGGTGGGGGTGCCGGCGGCGACCGGCGCCAGTGTCGCGAGCGGCATCGCTACTCCGTCCGCAGCCCGGCGACGATCTCCTTCAGCCGCATCGACCCCTGGAGCAGTGCGACCGAGGCTCCGGACATCTCTTCGCACGCGGCGCTCTGCTCCTCGGTCGACGCGCTGACTTCCTCGGCGGCGGCCGCGTGGCTCTCCGCGGTGCGGGCCGCGGTGGAGATGCCGCTTGAGGCGTTGTTCACCGCGGAGACGTTCGCGGTCGCGAGGTCGCCGAGGCTCTCGGCTGCGGCGCGCGTCTGCTCCGCCGCCCCGCCGATCGTCTCGAGGGCCTCGTCGAGTCCTGCCGAGACGGATTCGATCTCGGCGACGCGGCTGGCGCCCGTCTCCATCGCGAGCGTCGTGGTGCCCACGCGGCGCGTGACGATCGCGGTGAGCTGCACGACGTCGTCGGCGGCCTGCTGCGCCTGGTCGGCGAGCTTGCGCACCTCGTCAGCGACGACCGCGAACCCGCGGCCCGCCGCCCCCGCACGGGCCGCCTCGATCGCCGCGTTGAGCGACAGCAGGTTCGTCTGCTCGGCGATGCGGCTGACGATCCCGACGAAGCGGTTGATGCTCTCCGCCGTCGCCGTCAGCTCGCGCACCTCGCCGGCGGCGCGGTCCACCGACTGGCGGATCTCGATGAGGAGGTCGCGCGCGCGCGCGATCTCGGCCCGCTTCTCGCGCGCCACGCGCTCGATCTCCGCCGAGAGGTCGGCGACCTCGTCGGCGCCGGCCCGCACCTCGTGCGCGCGCTCGCGCACCTGCTGCAGCGCGGCGTCCGCGTCGCGCAGCGAGGAGACCTGGCTCTCCGCCCCTTCGGTGACCTCGGACATCGCACTCGCCGTCTGCGAGGCGGCGAGCGAGATCTGCTCGGCCGCCGAGGTGAGCTGGTGCGCGGAGGTCGAGACCTCCTCGGCCGTGTGGGTGGAGACGGTCGCGACGCGCGAGAGCGACGCGGCGGTGCTGTTCATCGCGTCGGCGAGCTCCTGGAACTCGCCAGGCAGCTCCTCCTCGGTGCGGATGTCGAGGCGCCCGTGGCTCAGGGCTCGCGCATGCGCGAGCAGCAGCGCGAGCGGCCCGGAGATGCGCTGGACCGTGCTCGCGAAGGTGATGACGCCGAGGATCATCGCGCCGATGACGACGGCGAGGAGGAGGTTCTTGCGGCGGAGGGCCTCCTCCTGCAACGCGCGGGTGTCGCGCGCGACCTGCGCGGCGCGCATCTCGCCCAGACGCGCGACGTCGCGCGTGAGCTCCGATTCGAGTGCCCGGATGGAATCGGTGCGGGCGACGGCGGATTCGAGGCGGCCGAGGTCGCGGAGCAACTGCGCCTGCGTGAGCCCGACCTCGAGGGTCGCGAGCTGCTCGTCGATGCCGGCGATGAGGCCGAGCTCGGTCGACGTGAGTCCGGGGCTCTCGTTCAGCTTCCGGAGCGCGGTGTGCGCGGCCCACCCGGCGTCACTGAACTCCGCATGGTCGAGGGCGACGCCGCGGTCGAGGTAGCGGACGGCCGCGCCGAGCTCGCGCGCGACGTTCGTGCGGAGGTCGGCGGTGAGCGCGGTCTCACGCTGCACCTGCCCGAGTGCGCCACCGATCTCGTCGCTGAACGCCCCGATGGTGATGTAGCCGACGATGCCGGCGATCACGAGGAGCCCGACCAGCAACGAGAAGCCGAAGACGAGGCGGCTCCGGATGGTCCGCAGGGAGAAGAGGTTCACGGCGTGCTCCCGCGCTCGGCGAGCGTGAGCTGGCCACGGACGACGCGCGTCATGGTGAATGACTTGCCGACCGGATCGCCCGTCTCGAGGAACGCGATGGGGCCGGTCACGCCGGCGAAGGCGCCGCCGGTCCCTCGCTGGGCCAGCCAGTCGCGCACGCGCGCGCGATCCGGGCCGACCGCCTCGACGGCCGCGGCGAGGAGCTTCACCGCGTCGTAGGCGAGCGCCGCGTTGCCGTCGGGATCATGGCCGAAGCGCGCGCGGAAGGCCTGGGTGAACCGTTGGGCCTCGGGACGCGGATCGAGCGCGGTGAACGGGGCACCCACGTACGCGCCCTCGGACGCGGCCGTATCCGCGACCACTCCGGTCCAGCCGTCGCCGCCCAGGAAGTCCGCGGTCATCCCGCGACGCCGGGCCTCGCGCAGGAAGGCCATCCCGGTGAGCTCGGTGCCGGCGATGAAGACGAGGTCCGGATTCCGCGCGGCGATCCACTCGAGGTAGATGTCGGCCCGTTTTCCCTCGTAGCCGATCGGGTCGATGCCGATGACCGTGCCGCTGAAGTTGCGGCGGAAGGCGTCGGCCAGACCGCGCCCGTACGAGTCGTTCTCGTAGAGGATCGCCACGCGCGACTTGCCGAGGCGCTCGGCGAAGCGCGCGAGGTCCACGCCGTTGGCCGAGTCGCTCGAGATCACGCGGAACGCCCAGGGCGAGATCCCGGTGAGGTCGGCCGCCGACGCGGTGGTCGCGACCGCGGGCAGGCGCCCGTCGTAGACCTTGGCCGCCGCGAGCATCGCGCCCGACGTGACATGGCCGACGACGGCGACGATCCGCGGGTCGTCGACGAACGACTGCGCCACCACGGCGGCCTTGGAGCCCTCGCCGCCGTCGTCCTTGAACTCGATGCGGAGGGAATCGCCGCGGATGCCGCCCGCCGCGTTGATCTCGGCCAGCGCGAGCTCCGCGCCAAGCCGGTTCGCACGACCGAATCCCTGCGTGAAGGGGCCGGCCATGCCGAGATGTACGGGACCGCGCGCGTCCCCGCAGCCCGTGAAGGCGACGAGGAGGGCCAGCGTGCGCAGGTGGCGAAGCGCGGGGGGACGCGGCATCAGGGGCGACGGGTGGTGGGTTGGTCGCGCAGGCGCTGCAGCGCCGTGCGTGCTTCGCGCCGGGCGGCGTCGGTGTCGGCGTCGCCCTTCTCCCAGCGGCGGAGGAACTCCGTCCAGGCGGCGATCGCCTTCTCGCGCTCACCCAACTGCTCGTAGAGGCGTGCGCGTGCGGCGAACGTCCGGACGTAGACGGCATGCCCGGGGTCGATGAGCGACGTCGCGAAGCGCGAGGGGTGCATCGCCTCGTACTGCGCGAGCGCGCCCGCGGCGTCACCCAGGTCGGCGAGCACCTCGGCACGCAGTGCGGTCCGCAGGCCGGCGAGGCCGAGGCGCGCCGTGCGCACCTGCGCGGCCGGCGAGAATGTCGCGGCGATGGTCCGCGCGCGCGCCGTGTCGCCGCGCTCGAGGGCTTCGCGGGCGTCGAGCTCGGGCCAGGCGGCCTCCTGCTGCGGATTCAAGCGCCGGGCGAGCCCCGAGAAGATCGTGTCGCGACTGACGAGATACCCGACGTATGCGACCGGGACGGCGCCGAAGCGCACCGGCGAGTTGGCGGGCAGGTCCTGCATGGGGCGCAGGCCATCGAGGAGCCATCCGCGCTGCGCAGCGGACATCTCGCCCTTCATCGCGATGTGCACGCTCGCGGCGAACCACTGCATCGCGGGCGCCATCGGACCCCCGATGAAGGGCGCGACGGTGTCGATGCGCGCCCAGAGTCCGGACACGCGGTCCACCTCGGCCCCGTTGCCGATCGCGCCGGCGGCGCTGATCGCCATCGCCAGGTAACCGTAGCGGTCGGTGAAGGGGATCTGCCGGAACCGCGCCACGTCGAGGGCGCGCGTGCCCTCCACGAGCCCGGGCGCGCCGCGCGGATCGTCGGCGATGAAGCGGTACTGGTTGCCCCACAGACCGTACTGCGGCGCCGCGAACTGCGGTTCGGCGAGCGTCTCGTCGACGACGATCATCGCCGAGTCGGTCATTCCGGCGGCCATGAAGCCCTGCGCGAGTGCGATGCGCGGCGCGATCGCGTTCACGTCCGCGCGGGCCCAGAGCCGCGAGAGTGCCAGTCCGGTCCGGCCGGCCTCGGTCCGCATCCTCGCGACCGCGTCGGGGCCGCCGGCGCGCTTGATCGATGCGGAGTCGCCAAGCTGGACCCGCGTGCCGTCGAAGAAGATCTGGCTGTTGGCGGTCGACATCCCGGCGTACAGGCTCACCAGGTGCGAGTAGGCGAGATGGAACGTCGAGTCGAGAGTGAGGGTGCGCTCGAAGGCGCGCAGCGCCCCCGTCATCCGCTCCAGGCTCCCTTCCATGTCGCTCGCGTCGAACTGCGTGTGGAACCGGGCGTCGGCGAGGCCGTACCACGCCTCCGCGACGCTCGAGTCACGGGCGATGAGGTCGCTGAAGATCTGCTGGGCGTCCCGCAGTTCCTTGGCACCGGTCCCGGTGTTGGCCGTTTGGACGCGCAGGCCCGTCGAGAGCGCGTGGTGCCCGCGCACGAGGGCTTGCTCGCGCGCGGGGAGTCGGTCGACGAGTGCGAGCGCCCGCTCCGACGCTTCGAGATACCCGGGCCCGCCCGCATCCCCCCAACCGAGCGCGAGCGAGCGCTTGTGCCACGCGAGCGCGAAGGTCGAGTCGGCGGCGATCGCACGCCGGAAGAGCGTGTCCGCCTTGAGGACCTGCCACGAGAAGAGCGCGCGCGTCCCTTCGAGGTAGGCGCGATACGCCGTGATCGACTTGGTCGTCGCGGCGGCGAGGTCCACCGTCTCTGTCGCGGTCCCGCCGGCGACGCCGAGCAGATAGCGCGCGAGGCCGTCGAACAGCGGGCGCGGGTCGGCGGAGAGCGCGACGGCGCGATGCTCCGTCTGTAGCGACTTCCCCGAGCCCACGTCGTAGAGTCGCGCGTCGACGAGCAGCGAGTCCGAGGTCGTCGCGATCGTGCCGGTGACGACGGTCCAGGCGCCGGCCTTCCGCGCGATCGCCAGCGCCCGGTCGATGTCGACGCGCTTGTCCTCGAGGCCCGCCTCTCGCACCAGCACCATCGTGCGCTCGTAGTCGGCGACGGTGAGGTCGCTCCACTGCGAGAGCGCGAGGGTGAGCATGTTCACCGACCCGTCGCGCAGCCATTGCACGTCGCGATTGCCGCTCTGGATCTCGAACGGCATGACCGCGTACGAGCGGCGCGGGTCGACGTCGCGTGGGGCGCCGCCGCGCGGCCAGAGGAGGGCGCCCGCGGTGATCACGAGCGCGGCGACCGCGATGCCGGCCACCACGATCCCGCGACGGCGCCCCGCCGCGCTCGCCGGGAGGGCGAACCCGGGCTTCGCTGATGGCGGGGTGGCCGCGCGCGTCCCGATCCCCGACGAGCCGCCCATCGGCGTCCAGGCCATGCCGATCACTTCCGCCATCTCGCGGCCGTTCGCCCATCGCTGGTCGCGGTCCTTGAGCAGCGCGCGGTCGATCGCCGTCGCGACGCCCTCGGGGATCGCCGGCACCGCGTCGCTGATGGGCTTCGGCGTCTCCGTCAGGTGCTTCACGAGCATCGCCGCGACGTTCCCCGCGTCGACCACCGGCTTGCCGGTGAACATCTCGTACCCCACGAGCGCGAGCGCGTAGAGGTCCGAGCGCCCGTCGATCGTCGTCTCGCCCGTCGCCTGCTCCGGGCTCATGTAGCGCGGGCTGCCGAGGATCATCCCGGTCCCCGTCATCCGACCGTCGCCCTCGAGCGCGCGCGCCACCCCGAAGTCGGTGAGCATCGCCCGCCCGGTCTCGCGGTCGAGCAGGATGTTCTCCGGCTTCACGTCGCGGTGCACGATGCCGTTCGCGTGCGCGTAATCGAGCGCGAGCGCGAGCTCGTGCAGGATCCGCTCGGCGCGCGCGCCGTCGACACGCTTCTCCCGGTCGAGCAGGTCGCGCAGCGACTCGCCCGGCACGAGCTCCATGGCGAAGTAGAGCATGCCGTCCGCATCGCCGGCGCTGTAGACCGCGACGATGTTCGGGTGCCGGAGCTTGGCGACGGTGCGCGCCTCCTGGAGGAAGCGCGCGCGAAGATCGGGGTTGGTCGCGACGTCGCCGGTGACGACCTTGATCGCGACCGGACGGTCGAGCGTGAGGTCGCGCGCGCGGAAGACGCTGCCCATGCCGCCCCGACCGAGCAGGCCATCGATGGCGTACTGCGCGCCGAGGCGGGCGCGCAGCGTCTCGAGCATCGGGTCGGTCGGCATCGGGTCGGTCACGCGTGTCCCTTGCCGCGCTTGCCCTTCGGCGCGGGCTGCTGCTGGGTGAGGCAGTGCAGGGTGCCGAGACCCCAGACGAGGTCCACGGCGTGGATCCCGACCACCTGGCGGTCGGGCAGCAGCTCGGCGAGCGTGTTGAGCGCGATCCGGTCGTTGGGGTCGTTGAACGTGGGGACGATCACGACGCCGTTCGCGAGGTAGAAGTTGGCGTAGCTCGCCGGGAGGCGCGTCCCATCCATCACGACCGGGCGTGGATAGGGCAACGTCACGGTCCGGATCGGGGCGCCGGTGGCGTCGGTCGCGCCCTCGAGCCGCCGCAAGTTGTCGAGCGACCGCGCGTGGTTCTCGTCGGCCGGGTCCTCCTCGTGCGCCAGCACCACCACGCCGGGCGCGACGAATCGCGCGATGTCGTCCACGTGTCCGTGCGTGTCATCGCCGACGCAGCCCTCGCCGAGCCAGATGGTCCGGGTGCACCCCAGCTCCTCGGCGAAGGTGCGCTCGTAGTCGGCGCGCGAGAAGCCGGGATTGCGGACCTGCTGGTCGCTCAGCAGCCACTCCTCGCTCACGAGCATCGTGCCGCGGCCATCGGTCTCGATGCCGCCGCCCTCGAGGATCACGCGCCCCTTCCCGTCGTGGCGCATGGGCTGGTGGCAGGCGAGTCCCGTGTGGTCGGCCACGAACCGGCCGATCCGCGCGTCATGCGCGAAGTTGTCGTACTTCGCCCAGGCGTTGAAGCCCCAGTGCACGAGGCGGACGCTGCCATCGGGCAGATGCACCCCGGTCGGACCGGAATCGCGCAGCCAGACACGGTCGCTCGGGCACTGGTGCAGGTGGATCCGTGACTCGCGGACCTCGTGCATCTTGAGGCAGTGCCAGGCCTGCTCCTCGGTCGCCTCGTCGTGCACGAGGATGTGCACCCGCTCATGCTCGGCGAGCGCGCGCGCGATCTCGGCGTAGACCCACGGGATGGGGCCGAACTTGCCCGGCCAGTCGGGTTCGTGATGCGGCCAGCTGATCCAGGTCGCGTCGTGCCGCTCCCACTCCGCGGGCCAGCGCACCGTCGCCGACGCCTCGCTCACGACCCGATCCAGCGATTGAGGATCGGGCCGTACGCATCCACGCGGCGGTCGCGCAGGAAGGGCCAGTTGCGGCGCGTGTACTCGATGAGCGCGGGGTCGCAGGTCGCGATGAGGGTCGCGTCCCCCGTCTCCGCCTGCGCCATGAAGCGGCCGTAGGGGTCGACGATCATCGAGTGCCCGAAGAACTCGATGCCGTCGGTCCCCGCCTCGGGCTCGAAGCCCGCGCGGTTGGGGGACGCGACGAAGACGCCGTTCGCGATCGCGTGCGCCCGCTGCGCGGTGCGCCACGCATCGACCTGCGCCGCGCCCCATTCGGCCTTCTCGGCCGGGTGCCACCCGATCGCCGTCGGATAGAACAGGATGTCCGCGCCGAGGAGCGCGTTGATGCGCGCGCCCTCGGGATACCACTGGTCCCAGCAGATGAGCACGCCGATCGTCGCGTAGCGCGTCTTCCAGACCATGAAGCCGCCCGCCTCGCCGTCAGGCCCACGCACGCCCTTCGGCTGCACCGGCGCCGTCGACTCGCCGGGAGCGAAGTAGTACTTCTCCTCGAAGAGCGGGTCGTGCGGGATGTGCATCTTGCGATAGACGCCGAGCAGCGCGCCGTCGGCGTCGATCACGCAGGCGCTGTTGCGATACACGCCCGGTCCCTGCCGCTCGTAGATCGGCACGACGAGCACGATCGCCAGCTCCTTCGCGACCGCCTGCAGGCGCGTGACGGTCGCGCCGGTCACCTCCTCGGCGAGGTCGAAGCGCGAGGCGTCGAGCCGCTTGCAGAAGTACGGGGCGTTGAACAGCTCCTTCAGGCAGATCACCTGCGCGCCCTTGCCGGCGGCATCGCGGATGCGCTGTTCGGTCGCGACGAGGGTCGCGGACGCGGTCGATTCGACGCCATCCTGGATGATGGCGACCGTGAACGGGGCTCGGGTGCTCATGCGGGAATTTCACCCCGCTACGCGCGCACCGCCACTACGATATCCATGACGTTCGTCCCGGTGTCGCGTGCCGGGAGGATCGCCGCGGCCGCATCGAGCGCGGCGAAGGCATCGCAGCGACGGAGCGAGCGCTTGGGGTCGCCGCCCGCCTCGGCGCTCGCGCGCCACGCCCCCGGTCCGATCCGTGCCCCGGCCGCGCTCCCCGGCCCGTCCCGCCCATCGGTCCCGGCCGCGAGCAACCACCCGTCCCGCACGTCGAGGTCGTCGAGGACTTCGGCCGCCGCGAGCGCGAGTTGCTGGCACCGGCCGCCGAGCCCATGGTCGTCGGGGAGCCGCACGGTGGTCTCGCCCCCCCACGCCAGCACGGCGCCCGCCGGAGCGCGGGCGAGGGCGTGTGCGATCACCCGCCCCGCAGCGGTCGCATCCCCCTGCAACGGCGTGCGGGAGAGCAGCACGGGACCGAGCCCGGCGGTACTCGCGCAGGCGCCGACGGCGTCGAGCGCGGCGGCATTGCCGACCACGAACGGTTCGGCCACCTGCGCGAATGCCGCCTGCCCGGGCTTGGGCGTCTCCGGCAGGAGTCCGGCGCGCATCGCGCCGAGCGAAGCGGCGATGGAGAGCGGCACGCGCATCGCGATCCCGGCATCGCGCAGGAGGCGCTCGACCTGGCGCGCGTCGAGCGGGTCCGGGCTCACCGGACCAGAACCGATCATCGCGGGATCCTCGTTGGGCACGTCAGCGAGGAGGATCGGTACGACGCAGGCACCGGTCAGCGCCTCGGCGAGGCGTCCCGCGCCCCACCGAGAGAAGCGCTTCCGCACCGCGTTGATGCGCGAGATCGGCACCCCCGCGCCGAGCAGGAGCGTATGCAACGCGGCGAGATCCTCTGCGCGCACGCCCGGGATGGGCGCGCCGACGAGACTCGACGTGCCGCCGGACACGAGGAGGAGCACGACGTCGTCCGCCGCGATCCGTTCGGTGAGCGCCGTGAGCGCGTCGGCGGCCTGCGCGGACCGTGCACCCGGGACCGGGTGGTCCCCGGCGACGCATGCCAGGGCCGGGTGAGCCGAGGGCCGATCGCTCGGCCCGACGATGAGGCCGCCGGCAGGTCGGAGGCCATTCGCGTCCAGATGACGGACCGCCTCCCCGGCCATCGCGTGCGCCGCCTTGCCCAGCGCGATGATCCAGTGCGGCCGGTCGCGCCGAAGTTCGAGCGCGACCTCGTGCGCGCGCAGTCCGTCGCGAACGGCGCGCGCCGGATCGGCCGCGTCGATCGCCGCGTCGTACATCGCGAGGAGCGCTGAGGCGACATCCCGGTGCGTCATGGACCTCTGCTGCCGTTGGCGGTGATCCGAGCGACTGGTCCCAGCGTAGGATCGGTCGGTCCCGCGGAGATCGCAATGCCGTCAGGTGGCGGGTTCGTTGCGGGGAGCCCGCACGTCACCTTCTCCCGGAGTCCAGCATGTCCTTGACGATCACGCGCGGTGGAGTGGCGCGAGCGCTCTTCGCGATGACGGTCCTCCTCAGCGCCGCCGGACCGCTCGCGTGCGGTTCGCCGGTCGAGACCGCCGATCTGCGTACGGCGATCGGCGAGACGGAGATCGAACTCTTCGGTGGACTCGTGCAGCGCGTCACCGTCACTCCGGCGGAGCCGACGATCGGCGAGGAAGTGGAGATCCGGTCCGTGGTGCGGAACCGCGGCGGCGGCACGCCCACCTTCCTCGAGAATGTCTGCCGGCTCGACCTCGAGAGCGCGCTGGAACTCACGACGGCTCCCGACTGGGCCGAGTGCAAGGGGCTGCCGAGACAGACGGGTCTGGCGCCCGGCGACTCGATCGAGGTGCGGACCCGCCAACGCGTGCACGGCGTGGCGGGCGAGCACGAGATCCGTGTGCTCCATGTGATCGAGCCACAGCAGTGGGTGCCGGTGCGGGTACGACTCCGGCCGCTCGGCTGACGGGGACCATGATGGACGAAGGGCCCGGCCGCGATCGCGGTCGGGCCCTTCGTGCGTCTCGCGGGCGTCAGTTGGCGCCGCGGGCCTTTTTCACCGCTTCGCCGAGCTCGGTGTACGCGTCGGCGGAGAGCTCGCGGAACGGCCGCATCACGTGCGCGATGCGCCCTTCCTTGTCGACGACGAACACCACGCGGCGGAACATGTTCACGGCAGGATACTTCACATCGTAGGCGTTGCCGGCGACCGCGGCCGGATCGCTCACGAACGTGACGGGGAACTTCGCTTCGGCAGCCCACGCCTGCTGGGTCTCGACGTCGTCGCTGCTGACGGCCAGCACGGTCACGCCGTTGCCGTTGTTGAAGAGCTGGGCGTACTGATCACGGTACGCCTCCATTTGGACCGTTCAACCTCGGGTTCGACTCTTCGGGAAGAAGGCGATGACGACGACCTGTCCGCGGAGCTCGGAGAGGCGGATGGGGCGCGGGGTGACTCCCGCTTGGGTGCTCGCGGGGAGCGTGAAGTCCGGCGCCATGTCGCCGACCTTCGGTCCCGTGGAGGGGGCGGGGTCCTGCGCCATCGCGGGCGAGGCCACCGCGAAGGCGACGAGCGCCGCCAGGGTACGGAGTGAGGTTCGCATGCGTGAATTGTGCGGGGTGGGGTGCGGGACCGCCAGTCGTCCCGTTCGACCCCGCGTCCCGACGCCGGGTTCCGGATCGCCGGGACGCGGCGTCATCGACAGCTCTCGAAGGCGGGCAGGTGCCGGTCGAGCGATGCCCGGCGGTTGTTCGTGAAGACGTTGCGCACGTCGTTCGGGAGCTCGGTCAGGAGGAGCCGGTCGTACATCGCGATGTTCTCCTGCTCGGCGACCACACCCGCAGCGCACGCCGCGGTCACGGTCGCGAAGCGCGGCACGTTCTCGAGCGTCCAGTCGCTGTCCGGGATGCCGATGCCGCGACGCTCGAGGATCGCACCGAGCGAGGTCGAATGCCGTTGCTCGGCGACGACGATGTTGTAGAAGGGGAGGACGTTCCCATGGTCGACGAGCACGCGGAGGTAGATCTGTTCGGCGCGGAACTCGTCCTGGATCGCGGTGTCGACCGCGGCGGCGACCGGCGTGGTGAGCGTGACATAGGCGGGCGCGACGACGGTGCTGTCCTCGGTGCAGGCGAGGGTCGCGACGAGGGCGGCGGCGAGCGGCAGGCGGCGTAGCATGGCGAGCTCCTTGTTGAATGCCATATGTACATCTGTACATATGACGTCGCCACCGCACCGTTGTTAGGCGCTCCGGATCAGAGGTCCACCATCCGCAGCGCCCCCGGGACGCTCGCGACCTCGACCGTCGGGCCCGCGGCCTGTCGCAGCTCGCCGTCCGCCTCGAACCAGGGGCGCTCGGTGAAGGTCAGCGTCGTGGACGTCACGCGCCGGTGCTGCACGTGGGGACTCGTCAGGTGCGTGCCGCCGATCGCGCGCGCCAGCAGCGGCAGGCGCGCGAGGCGCGCCACATCGCGGATGAGCACGGCGTCGAGCCGCCCGTCGTCGACCGTCGCGCCCGGCGCGATGTGGAACGCGCCGCCGAACCAGGCGCCGTTGGAGAAGACGGCGAGGAGGTGGTCCCGCGGCGGCTCGCCATCCACGCCGATCGGCAGTCCGCCGTAGGTGAGGATTCCCTGTAGCGCGCTCACGACGTACACCGCGGGGCCCTTGATCCGATGGTACCGCGCGGCGATGTGCGACACGTGGACGTCGAAGCCGAATCCCGCGACGTTCAGGAACCAGGTGTCGTCCACGCGCCCCATGTCGGCCCTTCGCTCGCGGAAGCCGCCATCGGCGAGGCGCTCGGCGAGGGCGGTCGGATCGCGCGGGTCGATGCCGAGGTTCTTGGCGAAATCATTCCCCGTGCCGGCCGCGAGGAGCGCCATCCGCATCGGGGCGCCGGCCTTGGCGAGCGGGATCGCGCAGTTGCTCCACGTCCCGTCCCCTCCAGCGACGACGAGCGTCTCGACGCCGTCGTCGATCGCCTCACTGACCAAGCGCGCCTCATCGCCCGCGTGCGTCGTCGCCCGCACGTCCGTGAAGCCGCAGCGCGCGAACGCGGCACGGATGCCGACGATCGCATGGGCGCCGCGGCCGCGGCCGGAGGCCGGGTTGTAGAGGAGCCGAAGCCGCATCGGGATCGCGGGAAGGAGCGAGGAGCGAGGGGAAGGAGCGAGGAGAAAAGGAAAGGGGGAGGGCGCGAAGCGGAAGGGGAGAGCGAGCGGGCGGCCTCTGCGCCCTCTGCTCGCTCTCCCCTTGCCCTTCTCACTCTCCCTCGACTCTCGCTCCTTCCCCTCGCTCCTCGCTCCTGCTCGCCGTCACTTCGCGGCGAGCTGCCGGAGCACGTACTGCAGGATGCCGCCATGTCGGTAGTAGTTCATCTCCTCCGGCGTGTCGATCCGGCTGCGCACCTGGAACGTCCCGCCGTCGGCCTTCACCGTGAGCGTCGCGCGCGGGGTCATCGTGTCGCTCATGCCCTCGATGGTGATCGCCTCGAAGCCGGTGAGTCCGAGCGACTGCCGTGTCTCGCCGTTCACGAACTCGAGCGGGATCACGCCCATCCCCACGAGGTTGGAGCGATGGATGCGCTCGAAGCTCTCGGCGATCACCGCGCGGACGCCGAGGAGCATCGTGCCCTTGGCCGCCCAGTCGCGCGACGAGCCGGTGCCGTACTCCTTACCGGCGATGATGACGAGCGGCGTACCAGCCTTCTGGTAGGCCATGGACGCTTCATAGAAGGAGGTCGGTTCGGCGTCCTTGGTCGTCCGCGTCCACCAGCCTTCCATCCCCGGCGTGAGATCGTTCTTGAGGCGGATGTTCGCGAAAGTGCCGCGCATCATCACCTCGTGGTTGCCGCGCCGCGCGCCGTAGGAGTTGAAGTCCTTCTTCTCCACGCCGAGCGACTTGAGCCAGACGCCGGCCGGCGACTTCTCGGCGATCGAACCCGCGGGCGAGATGTGGTCGGTGGTGATCGAGTCCCCGAACATGCCGAGGACGCGAGCGCCGGCGATCCGCTGCACGCCCGGCGGCGTCATCGTGATGCCGTCAAAGTAGGGCGGGTGCTTCACGTAGGTGGACTTGTCGTCCCAGACGTAGCGGCTGCCGGTCGGCGCCTTGATCGCCTTCCACTCGGCGTCGCCGCCGAAGACGTCGCCGTACTCCTTCTCGAAGTGCTCGCGCTTCACCGAGGTGAGGACGATGTCCTCGACCTCCTTCGTGGAGGGCCAGATGTCGCGGAGGAACACGGGCCCCTTGGCCCCCACGCCGATCGGCTCCTTGTCGAAGTCGATGTCGACGCGGCCCGCCAGCGCATACGCCACGACGAGCGGCGGCGACGCGAGGTAGTTGAAGCGCGTCTGCGGATTGACGCGGCCCTCGAAGTTGCGGTTGCCCGAGAGCACCGCCGCGACCGTGAGCTTGCCGTCGTCGATCGCCTTGCTGATGGTCTCCGGGAGCGGACCCGAGTTGCCGATGCAGGTCGTGCAGCCGTAGCCGACGATCTGGAAGCCGAGCGTGTTGAGCGCCGGCTGGACGCCGGCCTTGTCGAAGTAGTCGCGGACGACCTTCGAGCCCGGAGCGAGCGAGGTCTTCACCCACGGCTTGGTGGAGAGTCCCGCGGCGACGGCCTTCTGCGCGAGCAGGCCGGCGGCGAGCATCACGCTCGGGTTGCTGGTGTTGGTGCAGGACGTGATCGCGGCGATGACGACCGCGCCATCCTTGAGCTGGAAGCTGTGCCCGCGGTGCGTGCAGTCCACCGACGAGACGGCATCGATCGGGCCGCCCTCGGAGACCATCGTCGCGGCGGCGGCCCCCGTCGCCGTGCCCGCTTTCGCCGCGGCCGCGGCGGCGAGCCGCTCCTTCTCCGCCTTGAACGCCTCGGCGTAGTTCGCCTTCATGCCCGTGAGCGCGATACGGTCCTGCGGACGCTTGGGACCGGCGAGCGACGGCACGACCGTCGAGAGGTCCAGCTCGAGCGTGTCGGTGAAGACCGGATCGGGCGTCTCGCTGGTGCGGAAGAGGCCCTGCGCCTTCGTGTACGCCTCGACGAGCTTCACCTGGTGCTCGCTGCGTCCCGAGAGGCGGAGGTACTTGAGCGTCTCCTCATCCACCGGGAAGAAGCCCATCGTCGCCCCGTACTCCGGCGCCATGTTCGCGATCGTCGCGCGGTCCGCGAGGGCGAGCGAGCCGAGGCCCGGGCCGTAGTACTCGACGAACTTGCCGACGACCTTCTTCTTGCGGAGCATCTCGGTGCAGGTGAGCACGAGGTCCGTCGCCATCGCGCCGAGCGGGAGCTTGCCGGTGAGCTTGAAGCCGATGACCTCGGGGATGAGCATCGAGACCGGCTGCCCCAGCATCGCCGCCTCGGCCTCGATCCCGCCCACGCCCCAGCCGAGCACGCCCAGGCCGTTGATCATCGTCGTGTGCGAGTCGGTGCCGACGAGCGAGTCGCAGTAGACGGCCTTCTGCCCGTCCTCCTCGCCGACGAACGCGACCTGCCCGAGATACTCGAGGTTCACCTGGTGGCAGATGCCGGTGCCCGGGGGCACCACGCGGAAGTTGCGCAGGGCGGTGCCGCCCCAGCGGAGGAACTGGTAGCGCTCACCGTTCCGCTCGTACTCGAGCTTGGTGTTGAGCAGTTCCGCCGCCTCCACGCCGTACTCGTCGACCTGCACCGAGTGGTCGATCACGAGGTCGACCGGCTGGAGCGGGTTGATCCGCGTCGGGTCGCCGCCGAGGGCGGCAAGGGCGTCGCGCATCGCGGCGAGGTCGACCACGCAGGGGACGCCGGTGAAGTCCTGGAGGAGGACCCGGGCCGTGCGGAACGCGATCTCCTTGTCGACCGGCTGCTTCACGTCCCAGCGGGCGAGGGCTTCGATGTCGGCCGGCTTCACGAAGCCGCCGTCCTCGTTGCGCAGGAGGTTCTCCAGCAGGACGCGGAGCGAGAAGGGCAGGCGGGACACGGTGTTGCCGGACAGGCCGGACAAGGCGTCGAGGCGGTAGAACGTGTACGGCTGCCCGTCGACGGTGAGCGTGTCGCGGCTGCGGAAGCTGTTGTTGGAGGCCATATGGGGGGTGGGTTGGTCCAGCCTTCAAATCTAGTCGGCGTCCTCGAGTATCGGCATTTCCATCGTCTCCCGGCGGTTGGCCCCGTCGATCGCCTCCACATGGATGGCGTTCGTCGGGCACTGGTGCACGAAATCCCCGTCCGCCCGCGACCACTCGACCGGACTCACGAGCACCTCGGCCTTCCCCGACTGGTCCATGATCATCGACTTCGGTGCCAGCGTCACGCAGAGCGCACAGCCGGTGCAGGCGGCCCGGTCGACCCGGATGTCCACCATCCGCCGCGGCCAGACGCCGCCGAGCATCAGCGACGCCCCGGCGCGGTCGAGCGCATCCACCGCCGCCTCGTAGCCGAGGTCGATCATCCGGCGCACGTGGGCGAACGAGAACATGTTGAACTGCCAGACCGCGGGCCGCACGAGGAGCAGCGGGGGCCCCTGCCACTGGAGCAGTTGCTGCGACTGAAGCGACTTCATCATGATCTGCGCCGAGCGCATGTAGATCGCCGCGAACCCCTTCTCCTTGATCCGCCGCGCGCGCGCGATGTTCGTGCTCCCGACGTCCACCGCGATCACCGCGTCCATGCCGTGCGAGGCGGCGAGGGCCGGGACATTGTCGGAGATGCCGCCATCGGCGCAGGTGCGCCCCGCGAGCACCCCCGGCGGGAAGAAGCCGGGGAGGGCGCATGAGGCGTACACCGCCTCCCAGATCTGCACGTCATCGAGGCCCGGGAGGCCGAAGAGCACCTGCGACGCCGCCTCGAGGTCCACCGTGTTCACGAGGAGCGTGCGGCCGAGTTCGCGGAAGGTCCCGGTGGGCACGATGTCGCGCACGATCCGCTCGAGTGGCTTCCCGAGGTAGAGCGCGGGCGCGAGCATCCGCTTGGTGACCATCGAGATGTGGTCGATCCGGAAGAGGTCGCTCTTCCGGAGGTCGAGGGCGCGGCGCTCCATCTCCGCGATCGGCATCCCGCCCGCGTACGCCGCGGCGATGAGCGACCCGATGCTCGTGCCGGCGACCACGGTCGGCCGGATGCCGCGCTCCTCGAAGGCGCGCAGCACGCCGATGTGCGCGAACCCCTTGAGGCCGCCCCCGCCGAGCACGAGCGCGACCTTGGGGGGCAGGACCAAACTCCCGTTCACGCCCGGTGCATCCGGTCTGCGTAGATTCCCCATCGAATGCGCCTGCTCCTCGTCGAGGACGACCCGCGGATGGCGGCGACCGCCGCCCAATACCTGCGCAACGCCGGCTTCGCCGTGGACGTCGCGCCGGACGGCACGACCGCGCTTCGCGAGGCCAATATCAACCCATATGATGCGGTCATGCTCGATCTCGGGCTACCCGACATCGATGGCCTCGAGGTCTGCCGGCGCCTCCGCGCCCGCCAGCAACCGCTCCGGATCCTCATGGCCACGGCGCGCGATGCGGTCGAGGACCGCATCGCCGGCCTCGACACCGGCGCCGACGACTACATCGTCAAGCCGTACGCCCTCGGCGAGCTGGTCGCCCGGCTGCGAGCCCTGCTGCGGCGGCCCGCCGAATCGCTGCCGCAGGTACTTCGCGTGGGCGACCTCGCCCTCGACACCTCCACGCGCACCGCCGCGCGGGGACCGCGCGCCATCGCGCTGACCACCAAGGAGTTCGCCGTGCTCGAGGTGCTCATGCGGCACCCCGGCGCCGTCCTCACGCGCGAGCACATCAGCGAGCACGCCTGGGACCAGAACTACGATCCGTTCAGCAACGTCATCGACGTCTACATCGGGCGGCTCCGGCGGAAGATCGACGCCACCGGCGACGCGCCCATGGTCGAGACGGTCCGCGGGGCGGGGTACCGGCTCAACGCGGTGACCGGCGCATGAGTCCCGCGGTCGGGACCGCGCGCGGCCGCTCCATCCGCCTTCGCCTCACCCTGTGGTACGCGCTGTCCATCCTCGCGATCCTCCTCGTGGGCACGGTCGTCGCGCGCACCCTCGTGCGCCGCTCGCTCGAAACGGAGTTCACGCGCTCGCTCGAGTCGTCCGTCGCGCTCGTGCAGGGGTTCTTCCGCACCGAGCTGGCCGAGTACCGGCGGATCGACGCGACGCTCGCGCACATCGCCGGCGAGCTGATCATCCCGGACCGGCACATCGAGTTCCTGCGGCCCGACGGCACCACGTTCGAGCCACCCGCCGCGCTGCGCGCGGCCACGACCACGCAGCTGCCCCCTCCGGTCCGCGAGCGACGGGTCCTCCTCAACCCGCGCCTCGCGCCCGGCTGGGAGGTTCGCGTCGAGGCCTCGCTCGCGGCCCTCGTCCGCCAGGAGCGCGCCGTCGATCGGGGTGCGCTGCTCGCGGTGCCGCTCGCCTTCGTCCTCGCGTTCGTCGTGGGATGGGTCCTCACCGGGCGGACGCTCCGCCCCGTCGCGGGGATGGCCGATGCCGCCGACCGCATCACCGCGGGTGCGGGCGGGCGTCTCCCCATCGCGGATCCGCACGACGAGCTGGGCCGTCTCGGCCTGCGCTTCAACGCCCTGCTCGACCGCCTCGACGACGCGTTCGCGCGCCAACGGCGATTCCTCGCCGACGCCGCGCACGAGTTGCGCACGCCCATCGCGCGCGCGCGCGGCGTGGGGGAACTCGCGCTCTCCGTGCCCGCCACACCAGCCGACCGCCAGGCGCTCGAGCAGACCCAGCACGAGCTTGAGACGATGTCTGCCCTCGTCGACGAACTGCTCGAGCTCGCGAGGACCGAGGCCGGGGGCGGTGCCCCGGACCATCGGACGGTCTATCTGGACGACATCGTCGCCGAGAGTGCGCGCGCCTTCGGTGCCCTGGCCTCGCGCCGCCAGATGCGCATCGAGGTGGAGGTGCCGGAGGAGGTGCCGGTGCAGGGGAACGCCGCCACGCTCGAGCGACTCCTCGGCGTCCTCGTGGAGAACGCGCTCCGCTACTCGGAGCCCGGTGGTGTCGTCCGCGTCGCGGCGCGCCGCGGGACCGATGGCGCCGAGCTCGTCGTCGCCGACGAGGGCATCGGCATCCCGCCCGAGGAGCGTGCCCGACTCTTCGAACGGTTCTTCCGCGGCACCCGCGCCCGCCGGGTGGCCCCCGACGGCAGCGGACTCGGCCTGGCCATCGCGCAGGCCATCGCCCAGCGGCACGGCGCTCGGATCGTCTTCGATCCGGACGTCGCGGTCGGTACCCGGGTCATCGTCCACTTCGGCTAGCCGGGCCGTTCATCGTGGGTTCATCCCCGGCGCCTAGTATGCCCGGCGATGACACGACACGACGCTTCCCCCACGAGCGCCCTCCGAGTCGCCGTGCTCTTCGTGAGCCTGGCCTCGATGGCGCGCGCGCAGGCGCCATCGGCGCCCCCGCGCCTCTCCCTCGCCGACGCGGTGCGAGCGGCCACCGCGACCGGACCGGCTGCCCAGGCCGCCGCAGGCCGACGGGCCGAACTGGTCGGTCGTGCGCGCACCGACGCCCAATGGGCCAATCCCACCCTCGAACTCCGGCGCGAGAACCAGGGTGCGCCGATCCCGTTCGATGACTTCGCCACGCTCACGGTGCCGATCGACGTCACGGGGCGGCGATTCGCGCTCCGCTCGGCGCTCGGCGCCTCGCGCGAACGCGCCGCGGCGGACGCGCTCGCGCTCACGCGCGCCGCGGAGTTCGCGACCGCACGCGCCTGGTGGCACTCATGGGCCGCGGAGCATCTCGCGACGGTCGCGAGGGAGCAGTCGGAGCTCACGACACGGGTGGCGCAGCTCGACTCACTGCGCGCGGCCGAAGGGGAGGTCTCCGAGGCCGCGGCGTATCGCATGCGGATCGAGGCGCAGCGGGCGCGCCTCGCGGCGGCACAGGCGGTCGCTGCGGCCGCCGCCGCCCGCGCACAGCTCGCAGCGATCATCGGACAGCCGGATCCCGCGACCGTCGCCATCGCCGAGCCGATCCTCACGTTCTCGGAGCTCCCGACGCTCGAGGCGGCGCTCGCCGCGGCCGAACGCGATCGCCCCGATCTCGCTGCCGCGCGGGCGGCCGAGCGTGCCGCAGAGCGGCGTCGTGTCGCCGAGTCGCGCGGGGCCGTTCCCGATGTCGGACTGAGCGGCGGCTACAAGGGTACCGGCGGATATGCCACCGCGCAGTTCGGCCTGGTCCTCACGCCACCGCTGCTCAACCTCAACGGCGGCAACCGCGAGCGGACCGCCGGCGAGCTGCTCACGGCGACCGCCGATCGGCGCATGACGGAGTTGCGTGTCGCCACCGAGGTGCGCGCGGCGCTCGCGTCCGCTGAGGCGCTCGATGCCGGGGCGGCAGGATTCGACGGCACCTTCGTCGCGCAGGCGGGGATCGTCGCCAACGCGGCCGAGGCGGCGTATCGCGAGGGCGCCTCCTCGCTCGTGGAACTGCTCGATGCCTTCCGCGCCGCGACCGACGCGCGCGCGGACTACGTGCGCGGCACCCTCGACCGCGCGCTCGTTCGACTTGACCTGCGGCGCGCCATCGGCGCGCCCGCCGTGGAGGTTCCGTGATCCTCGTCGCTCCCCGCCGCGCTGCGCGCGCGGCACGCCTCGTCCTCGCGCTCGTCGCGCCCGCCTCGCTCCTCGTTTCCTGCGGCGGCGACGCGGCGGCGGTCCCCGAAGCGGCGGTCGTCGCCGACACGGCCCTCCTCTCCGCCGAAGCGGTCGCGATCGGCCAGTTCGAGCTCGTCGCCGTCGCCGAGCAGGCCTGGAGCGATGCCTGGAAGGTCCCGGCGCGCGTGAGCCTCGATCCCGGGTCCACCCAGCCGCTCGGCAGCATCGTCGAGGGGCGCGTGCTGGAGGTGAAGGTCTTCCCCGGGGACCTGGTGAGGGAGGGCGACATCGTCGCGGTGATCCACTCGCATGAGGTGATGGACGCGCGCCAGAAGCTCTCGGCCGCGAAGGCGGCCGCGATCTCCGCCGATTCCGCGGCGTCGGTCGCCGACGCGGCGGCCGGCCGCGCCGAACGCTTGCTGGCCGCGCGCGCCGTGTCGCAGGCAGAGGTCGAGCGGTCCCGTGCCGCGCGCACCGCCGCCGCCGCCGGGCGCGACGCCGCGCATGCGGAGCTCGAGCGAGCGACCGCGTTCGTGGAACATCTGGTCGGGAGCGGAACGCCGGCCGGGACCGATGAACATGCCGCGCTCATCCGGGCGCCATTCGACGGGGTCGTCACCGGGCGAGAGGCGCAGCCGGGCCAGGTGGTCCTCGTGGGGCAGCCGCTCGTGACCATCGCGCGCGAGGGGATGCTCGGGGTCGTCGTGCGGCTGCCCGAGGAGGCGGTGGCGAGCATCGCGATGGGAGGCGTCGTGCACTTCGAGGTGCCGGCGTATCCCCGGCGCGTGTTCGAGGCGCGGGTGTCGCGCGTGGCCCCAGTGGTCGACTCGCTCTCGCGGGCCATCGAGGTCTGGGCCGCGATCCGCGGCGACGGGCAACGCCTGCTGCGCGCTGAGATGACCGCCGATGCCGAGCTGATGGGCGCCACGGGCGCGAAGGTGCTCGCCGTGCCGATGGGTGCGATCCAGGTGATGGAAGGGGACACCGTCGTCGTGCTCGGGTCCCGCATGGGTGAAGGGCTGCTGCTCGAGGCGCGCGCGGTCAAGGTCGGTCGCCGCACCTCGACCTTCGCCGAGATCCTCGGCGGCGTCGTGAAGGGCGATTCGGTCCTGGGGAGCGGCGCGGCGATCGGCAAGGCGGAGATCCTCAAGCGTCGCGCGGCGGCGGAGGGAGGCGAATGAACCGCCTGATCGCGTTCGCGCTGAAGCAGCGGTTCTTCGTCATCGGCGGCGCGCTCACGCTCGTGATCGGCGGTCTCTACGCGCTCACGCACCTGCCCTTCGACGCGTTCCCCGACCTCACCGGCACGCGGGTGGAGGTCATCACGCCCGCGCCGGGGATGCCGCCGGAGGACATCGAGCGGCTCGTGACGTATCCGATCGAGTCGTCGCTGATGGGGATCCCGCGCGCCGAGGGCGTGCGCTCCGTGTCGAAGCAGGGGCTCTCGATCATCACCGTCTCGTTCCCCGACGACGTCGACGTCTACTTCGCGCGCCAGCTCGTCCAGCAGCGCCTCGCCGATGCGAAGGGCGCGTTGCCGACGGGGATCGAAGCGGGGCTCGGACCGGTCTCCACGCCCATGGGTGAGCTGTACCAGTACACGGTCACGAGCGATTCGATGTCGCTCACCGACCTCAAGACGCTGCACGACTACACGATCCGCCCGCGCCTCCGCACGGTCCCCGGTGTGAGCGAGGTCAACTCGTGGGGCGGCTACACGGAACAGGTGCACGTGGTCGTCGACCCGTCCAAGATCGCGTCGCGCGGCCTCACGCTCGCGGAGGTGCACGATGCGCTCGGGGCGAACAACCGCGCGTTCGGCGGCGCCTACGTCGAGAACGCCGGCGAGCGGTTCACGCTGCGCGGGGTCGGTCGCGCCGAGTCGCTCGACGAGATCGGCCGGATGGTGGTGTCGACCCGGGGCGGTGCGCCGGTGCTCGTGCGCGACATCGCCGTCGTGGAGCAGGGCGCGCTGCCGCGGCAGGGCGCGGTGACCCAGGACGGCAAGGGCGAGGTCGTCACGGGGATGGTGCTCAAGCTCAAGGGTGCCGACTCGCGTCAGGTGATCGCCGGCGTGCGCGCGCGAATGGAGGAGGTGAAGCAGGGGATCCCGGCCCACGTGCACATCACGCCGTTCTACGACCAGACCGAACTCGTGGCGCGCACGACCTCGACGATCACGAAGAACCTGATCGAGGGCGGTCTCCTCGTCATCGCCGTGCTCTTCCTGTTCCTGCGCAACGTGCGCGCCTCGCTCATCGTCGCGTCGGTCATCCCGCTCTCGATGCTCTTCGCCTTCGCCGGGATGAAGCTCTTCGGGTATTCGGCGAACCTGATGAGCCTGGGGGCGCTCGACTTCGGCCTCATCGTCGACGCGTCGGTCGTGATGGTCGAGAACTTCGTGCGACGGCTCGAGGAGGGGGCGCACGGGGATCGGGATTCCCTGTTCCTCTCCGCCGCGGTCGAGGTCGGCCGGCCGATCCTCTTCGGCATCGCGATCATCGTCGCGGTCTACATCCCCATCTTCACGCTCGACGGGATGGAAGGCCGCATGTTCAAGCCGATGGCCTTCACCGTCGTCACCGCGGTGCTCGGCTCGCTGCTCCTCGCGCTGACCTACGTGCCGACGATGTCGCACATGCTGCTGCGGCATGCGCGCGAGAAGCCCAATCGCTTCTTCGACGCGCTGAAGGCGTCCTACGGGCGTGGCCTCGAGTGGGTCTTCCAGCGCACCCGGCTCGTGGTGGTGTCGTCCGCCGCCGCCGTCGTGGTCGCGATGGCGTCCTTCGCCTGGATCGGCACCGAGTTCATGCCCAAGCTGGACGAGGGCAACATCCTGATCACGACGCGCCGGCTGCCGAGCATCTCCCTCGGTGAGGCGACACGGCTCTCGAGCGCGGCCGAACGGATCATCAAGCGGTTCCCCGAGGTCATCACCGTCGTGACGAAGGAAGGGCGTCCCGACCTCGCGACCGAGGCGATGGGGCTCTTCGAGGGCGATACGTACGTGATCCTCAAGCCGCGCGAGGAATGGACGACCGCGAGCGACCGCGAGGGCCTCGTCGCCGCGCTCGACAGCGCGCTGCAGGACATCCCGGGGCTCGAGGTCTCGTTCACGCAGCCGCTCGCCATGCGGCTCGACGAAGCGGAGAGCGGCATCCGCACCGACCTCGGCATCAAGGTCGTCGGCCCGGACCGCGAAGTGAACGAACGTCTCGGCGAACGGATCCGCGGCATCGTCGCCGGCGTCGAGGGCGCGGCCGACGTCTCGGTGGAGATCGCCGACGGTAGCGGCCAGTATCGCGTCGACGTCGACCGCGGCGCCCTCGCGCGCTACGGCGTGAGCGTCGCCGATGTCCAGGAGGCACTCGATCTGGGCACCGGCATGACGGTCGCGACCGAACTGGTCGACGGCCCGCGCCGGATCGGGGTCGCGGTCCGGCTGCCGGCCGTGAACCGTGGCGACCTCGAGGCGCTCAAGCGCATCACGGTGCGCACGGCGAACGGCGGCCTCGTCCCGCTCGGTTCGCTCGCGCGCCTCACGCCGGTGATGGGCCCCGAGCTCATCGCCCATGAGGATGCGCAGCGGCGCACGCTCGTCATGGCCAACGTCCGCGGCCGCGACCTCGGCAGCTTCGTGCAGGAGGTCCGCGCGAACGTCGAGGCGCAGGTGGACCTGCCGGCCGGGGTCTTCCTCGAGTGGGGTGGGCAGTACGAGAACCAGCAGCGCGCGCTCGGCCGCTTCGTGCTCGTCGTCCCCGCCGCGCTGCTGCTCATCTACTTCCTGCTCTTCCTCTCGTTCGACTCCGTCTCGCAGGCCGGGCTCGTGCTGCTGAACGTCCCCTTCGCGCTGGTCGGCGGCGTGGCGGCGCTCTGGTTGCGCGGACTCAACCTCAACCTCTCCGCGAGCATCGGCTTCATCGCGCTCTTCGGGATCGCGGTGCTCAACGGGGTCGTGCTCGTCGAGCACCTCAATCATCTGCGGGATCGCGGGCTCGACCTCGAGAAGGCGGTGCGCGACGGCGCGATGGATCGGTTGCGTCCCGTCCTCATGACCGCGCTCGTCGCCAGCCTCGGCTTCGTGCCCATGGCGATCTCCTCGAGTGCCGGCGCCGAGGTGCAACGCCCGCTCGCCAGCGTCGTGATCGGCGGGCTCGTCACCTCGACGTTCCTCACGCTGTTCGTGCTGCCGCTACTGTACCGGGCGCTCACGCGATGGGAGCTGGCGCGTGCGGAGGAAGAGGCGGGCGAGGACTCCCGTGCGGCCGAGGCGGAGTGGGCGACCTGAGTCCTCAGGTGGATTGACGGTCCGCGGTACTTAGGACATACTAAATCATGTCCAATGTACCGACGAATACCCGGAGCTTGCGTCGCGCCGCGCCCCTCATCGCGCTGCTGCTCGCCACCGCCTGTGGCGAGCCGCTCTTCCCCGGCGCTCCGCGGAACGACGAGATCCTCGAAGGGCCGATCGCCGGACTGACCGGGGCACAGCAGGCCGCCTTCGCGCGCGGCGACGCCGAGTTCGCCCGCCCCTTCGCCCCGGCCGAAGGGCTCGGGCCGACCTTCATCGCGCAGTCCTGCGACGCGTGTCACGCCGGCGATGGCAAGGGGCATCCGCTCTTCGACATCACGCGTTTCGGCCGCTACGAGGGCGCCACCTTCGATCCGATGCGCGCCGACGGTGGTCCGCAGCTGCAGGGCCGCGCGATCCTCGGGCACACGCCCGAACGCCTTCCCGCGACCGCGACCGTCTCTGCGCGGTTCACGCCTCCGGCCGTGACCGGACTCGGTCTGCTTGAGGCGGTGGATGACACCACCATTCTCGCGCGCGCCGACTCGGCGGATCTCGATGGTGATGGCATCTCCGGCCGTCCCAGCTGGGTCGATGCGTCCGACCTCGTCACGCGTCTCGCGGCGGAGGCGACGGCAGGGGTCAGCGGCGGCGCTCCGCGGCACGTGGCGTGGGCCGGTCGTCATCTCGGCCGATTCGGGAGGAAGGCGCAGGCCGTCACGTTGCGGCACCAGACCGTGAATGCGTACCTCGAGGACATGGGGCTCACGACCGACGAGCACCCGGATGACCTGCTCGTACCGGCGACAGGCGGCGCCGCGAGCGACGGCGTCGCCGACCCGGAGGTCGGGAGCGGGACCGTCGCGAGCGTGACGTTCTATCTCCGCACACTGCGGCCGCCGCCGCGGCGGGGGGAGAACGCTCCGGAGGTCCTCGCGGGACGCGATCGCTTCGAGGCCATCGGCTGCGCCCGCTGCCACCTGCTCACGATGCGCACCGGCCGCTCCGACGTCGCGCCGCTCGACCGGGTGGAGTTCTCGCCGCTCACCGACCTCTTGCTGCACGACATGGGACCGGAGCTGGACGACGGCTACACCGAGGGGCGCGCGACCTCGGCGGAATGGCGCACCGCGCCGCTCTGGGGGATCGGGCTCGCCGAGCGCGCCACCGGGGGCACGCCCTTCCTGCTGCACGATGGTCGCGCGCGTACGCTGCGCGCCGCGATCGGTCTGCACGGTGGCGAAGGCGGGGCGAGTCGCGCGGCGTTCAACGCCCTCTCGGCCGCCGACCAAGAGCGGGTGCTCCGCTACCTGAGGTCGCTCTGATGCGCACGCGTCGCGAGTTCCTCCAGCAGTTGCCGGGCGCGGCCGCGGGCCTCTGCGTGCTCGGGGCGCTGCCCGCGCTCGCGGCGGGCTGCGCTTCCGTGCCGTACGTGCGGGCCGAGCAGGTCGATGGGCTGCTCCGTGTGCCGTTCACGTCGCTCGACGCCGACGGCCGCGCGCTCGTCGAGTCGGCGGGACTCGAACTCCCGCTCTTCGTGCGTCGTGTCGCCGGCGCGTCTCCCGTCGTGCTCTCGACGCGGTGCACGCATCGGGGGTGCGAGGTGGAGCCCGGCGCCGACCGGTTGATCTGTCCCTGCCACGGGAGCGAGTACGACCTGCACGGCGCGGTTCTCGAGGGACCGGCCGAGCTCCCGTTGCGCCGGCACGCGGCGCGCGAGTCCGACGACGCGATACTCATCGCCGTCGCGCCGACGGAGCGCGCATGAGGCGCGTCGCGACCGTGGCATCCCTCCTGCTCGCGCCGGCCCTCCTTGCGGCGCAGGATGATTCCTCGTCGGTGCAGGGGAGCATCTACCGGCGTCCCTTCATCGCGGAGGCCGGGCGCACCGCGGTGGGCGGGTACGTGGAGGCCAACGCGCACTTCGCGCGCGAGCAGGGCATCGGACCGGGGCTCTCGATGGAGTTGCGCCGCTTCAACCTCTTCCTCTTCTCGTCGCTCGGCCCCCGGCTCCGCTTCATCTCCGAGCTCGAGTTCGAGCACGGGACGCAGGAGATCGCGCTGGAGACGGCGCTCATCGACTATCGCGTCTCCTCCGCCCTCGTGCTCCGTGGCGGGATCCTCCTGCCGCCCATCGGCGCGTTCAACCAGAACCACGACGGTCCGCGCTGGGAGTTCGTCGCCCGGCCGCTCGTCTCCACCGAGATCATCCCGTCCACGCTGTCCGAGGTCGGGTTCGGCGTGAACGGGCGTCTCGCCCCCGCCGGCCTCACGCTCACGTATGACGCCTACCTGACCAACGGCCTCGGCGAGGGCGTCGTGCTCAATCCCACAGGCCGCACGCATCTCGCGAGCGGGAAGCGGGCCGGCCAATTCGCTGGCGATGACAACGGCGTGCCCGCCCTCTCGGGTCGGCTCGCACTGCGGGCGCCGAAGGTCGGTGAGGCAGGGATCTCCTGGTACGGCACCACGTACAACACGTTCCGCGTCGACGGCATGGCGGTCGATGCCCGGCGCGACCTCGCGATCACGGCCGTCGACCTCGCGGCCTCGCTCCCGCGCGGCATCACGCTCCGCGGCGAGGCGGCCCTCGCGCGCGTCGACCTGCCCGACGGACTCACCGACCTGCTCGGGTCGCGCCAATGGGGGATCCACCTCGATCTGGTCGCGCCGGTGTGGCGCGCGGAGCGCGGCGTGCTGCGCGGCAGCATCCTTTCGGTCACCACGCGCCTCGAGCACGTGGACCGCAACGTCGGGCGCTTCGACGCGACCGGGCAACTCATCGGCGACGATCTCGGCGCGATCGTGCTTGGTGCGAGCCTGCGGCCCGCGGCGGGGACCGTGCTGAAGGTGAACCTCCGCCGCGAATGGTCGCACGACCTCCTGCGCAACGCCGCCTCGCGGCGAGCGGCGCTGCAATTCGGCATCGCGAGCTACTTCTAGTCCTGTCGAACCTGCATCCGGGCGAGGGCGTCCATACCTTTCGGGTGTCTCACGCGCCCGGTGCGCCCAGCCCCGCTCCCATGCACGATCCGCTCCTCCGCTTCCGCGACGAGTTCCCCATCCTCTCGCGCAGCACGTACATGGTCTCCAACTCCCTCGGCGCGATGCCGCGCACGGTCCCGGGCAAGCTCGCCGAGTACGCCGAGTCGTGGGCGACGTGGGGGGTGCGCGCGTGGGCGCGGGGCTGGTGGGAGATGCCGATGACCGTCGGCGATGTCGTCGCGCCCCTCATGGGGGCTGCCCCCAGCGAGGTGGTGATGGCCCCGACCGTCACGCTCGCGCAGTCGGCGATCCTCAGCGCCCTCGACTTCACGGTGGGTCGCGACACGGTCGTGATGACCGACCTCGACTTCCCGAGCGTCCGCTACGCGTTCGAGGAACTCGTGCCCAAGCTCGGCGGCCGCGTCGTCGTCGTCCCCACCGAGGACGGCATCACGATCGACCAGGCGCGCCTGCACGGGGCGATCGACGAGCGCACCGCGCTCGTCGCCGTCTCGCATGTCGCCTTCCGCTCGGCCTTCATCCTCGACGCCGACGCGCTCTGCGCGCACGCCCATGCGATGGGCGCGCTCGTCTCGCTCGACGCGTACCACTCCGTGGGCGTGATCCCCGTCGACGTGAAGCGGAGCGGCGTCGATTTCCTCACCGGCGGCGTGCTCAAGTGGCTCTGCGGCGGCCCCGGAGGCTGCTTTCTCTACGCGTCGCCGTCGGCGAGCGAGCGTTTCGCGCCCTCCCTCACCGGCTGGCAGGCACACAAGCGTCCGTTCGCCTTCGAGTACGGGATGGACTACGCCGAGGGCATCCATCGATGGCTCGGCGGCACTCCGGTCGTGCCGGCGCTGTATGCCGGGATGGAGGGACCGCGGATCGTCGCGGAGGCGGGGATGGCGGCGATCCGGGAGAAGAGCATCCGCCAGACGGCGCGGCTCGTCGCCCTCGCCGATGCGCGCGGCTACAAGATCTCGGCTCCACGCGAGCCCGACCGGCGAGGTGGCACGGTGGCGTTCGACGTCCCGCACGGCGCTGAGGTCGCGCAGGCGCTGCTCGCGCGTGATGTGGTCATCGACTATCGCCCCGGCGCCGGGATCCGAGTCGCGCCGCACTTCTACACGACCGACGACGAGGTGGAGCGCGTGGTCGCCGAGATCGACGACATCCTTTCGACGGGTGCCTGGTCGGCCTTCGCGGGCAGCAAGCCACGGGTCACCTGAGCGCCGCGGCGAGGGTCTTACGCGCGTCCGGCTCCTGCGGTAGTTTCGCCTCGGATTCCCCACCCGCGACGAGCCGACCCCGATGCCCCAACCACCGAAGAAGCTCCGGAAGCAGTACCTCAACAACCAGTATCCGAACGCGGTGCTGAAGTTCGAGGACGGCCACGAGATCGTGATCAAGCGTGGCACGGGCAAGACCTTCGACTGCTACGCCGGCGAGAACATCAAGCTCCTCGCCGTCTACGACCCCGACGCGCGCGAGCGCGACCTGGTCGAGACGCGCAAGGCGGACGACTTCCCGGACGCGTGACGCGCTCGCGCGTGGTGCGCCCCCTGGTCGCGATCGGCCTCGCCGTCGCGCTGGGGGGCGCGTCGCTTCCGGCCCAAGGCTCGCCACCGATGCCGGCACGGCCCGCGCATCTGCCGGCTGACACCGCACAGCTCCGGCGCACGCTGGATGCGCTCGTCGGGGGCCACCGAGGGATCGTCGGCTACGCGATCCACGACCTCGAGACCGGCGCGCGCCTCGGCCATCGCGCCGACGAGCCCTTTCCGACGGCCTCGCTCATCAAGGTCCCCATCCTCGTCACGCTCTTCACCCTGGCGGAGCAGGGGATGATCGACCTCGACGACCCGCTCACGGTCCTGCGCATCGACAAGGTCGGCGGCGCGGGGCAGCTGCAGTTCCTGCACGACGGCGCGCAGATCACCGTCCGCGACGCGGCGTGGCTCATGACCACGATCAGCGACAACACCGCGACCAACCTCCTGCTCGACCGCATCGTCATCCGACGCGTCTGGGCGCGGATGGACTCGCTCGGGCTCCCGCGCACGCGCGTGCATCACAAGAGCTTCCTGCGCGCCATCGCGTCCGTCGCGCCCGATTCGAGCGCGAAGTACGGGCTCGGGGTCTCGACGCCGAACGAGATGGCCCGCCTCTTCGAGCTGCTCGCGCGCGGCCGGGCGGTGAGCGCGCGCGCCGACTCGACGATGCTCGACATCCTCGCGCACAACGAGGACGGGCACCTCTTGCAGCGCTACGTGAGCGATCTCACCGCGCCGCACAAGACCGGGGCCGACGACGGCATCCGCACCGAGTGCGCGCTCTGGACGCTGCCCGACCGCGTCGTCGCCTGCGTGATGACCAGGGAGAACGCCGACCTCCGATGGAACATCGACAACGAGGCGCAGGTGCTGATGGGTCGCATGGGCGAGGCCATCGTCCGCGCCTTCCGTCGGGACGGTGCGCGATGAGCGCGGCACTGGCCTGGGCGCCGGAGGTGCGCGCCGCGATGGACGCGGGCCGTCCCATCGTCGCGCTCGAGAGCTCGGTGCTCGCGCAGGGCCTGCCCATCCCCGCCAACCGCGAGGCTGACGCCCTCATGCGCGCCGCCGTGCGCGCCGCCGGCGCGACGCCGGCCGTCACCGCGATGGTCCGCGGCGTCCTCACGATCGGACTCGACGGCGATGACCTCGAGCGATTCCTGAGGCGTGACGGTGTCACGAAGGTCGCGGCGCGCGACCTTCCCGTGGCCGCGGCGCAGGGCCGCGACGGCGCGACTACCGTCGCCGGGTCGCTCGCCGCCTGCGCCGCGGCGGGGCTCGACGTCTTCGCGACCGGCGGCATCGGCGGCGTGCATCGCGAACCGAGCTACGACGAGTCCGCTGACCTCGCCGAGCTCGCGCGCACGAGTGTCGTCGTCGTGTGCGCGGGCGCCAAGTCGATCCTCGACCTGCCGGCCACGCTCGAGCGCCTCGACTCCTACGGTGTCACGCTGCTCGGCTATCGCACCGACGAGTTCCCGGGGTTCTTCACCGCCTCGACGGGACTGTCCGTCCCCGCGCGCGTCGATTCGGCCGCCGAGATCGCCGACATCCTCCGGCACGCGCGTCGGCTCGGCCGACCCGGCGCCGTCCTTGTCGTGCAGCCGCCGCCCGCGGATGCGGCGCTCGATCGCGAGACCGTGGATCGCGCGGTGGAGCAGGCGCTCGTCCTCGCCCGGACCGCCGGCGTGCGTGGCGGGGCCGTGACCCCCTTCCTCCTCGCCGAGGTCCTGCGGGCGACCGAGGGGCGATCGCTCCGCGCCAATCTGTCACTGCTCGAGTCCAATGCCCGCCTCGCGGGAGAGGTCGCCGTCGCGCTGTCCGCAACCCCCTGACAACTCGTTCCATAGCTGTCGTACCGGGGTACTATCACGTAGTTTCAGCGGGTCCCCCCTTGAGCCTGAGGTCACTCGCCCGATGCCCTCTCCGTTCCTGAGTTCCGAGGAGTACGACGAGCGCGCGCACCAGCTCTACAACGAGGGGAACTACGACGAGGCCCTGACGATGCTCCGCGAGGGGCTCGGCCTCTATCCCAACGCGGTGGAGCTGCACGTGGGCGTGGGTTACGCCCGCCTCGCGCGCGACGAGTTCGCCTGGGCGCGCAAGGCGTTCGAGGAGGCGCTCGTCCTCGACCCGGAACACGAGGATGCGCTCGCCGGCCTGGGCGAGACCCTGCTGCGCTTTGGCCAGACCCCGCAGGCGATGAAGACCTTCCGCCGCATTCTCGAGCTCGGCTATGCCGACGACATCGAGCTCATGCTGCAGGTCGGGCGCGCGCTGTTCCGCGAGGGCCTCATCGCCGAGGCGAAGGAGTACTTCGAGATCGCCGTGCAGCAGGTCCCCGAGAACGCCGAGGCCGTGGCGATGGTCGGCTACGCCCAGCACCGCCTCGGTGACGACATCGGCGCCGAGGAGACGCTCAAGAAGGCGCTCCAGCTCGACCCCGACCACAGCGAGGCGCGCATCTACCTCGGCAACCTGCTTTACGATCGCGAGCAGTTCGAGGCGGCGCTCTTCCATCTCGAGCGGACCAAGCCCGAGGAGCACTGGGATGAGCTCGGCATCTGGCGCCTGATGGAGCTCAAGAAGTCGCACCTCCGCATCCGCGACGACGATTCGTCGCTGCGGATCTGGGAGGAGCGGCTCACCGAGCTCGCGCCGCCGGTGGATCCGATCGAGGAGATGCTCGCCGAGATCGAGGCGCGCGCGAACGAGTCGGCGCAGGAGGAGGCGCGATCGCAGCTCGAGCTGTTCGGCGCGTTGCTCGCCGACCTCGGCGAGCAGAAGCAGGCGCCCGACCTCCACCGCGTCGTCGGTCGCGACGGGCGTCGATACGACGGCTCGTGGGAGGAGATCGTCGGCTTCATGCGCGACGCGAGCCCGGGCCCGAAGGACCGCTCGCTCGAGGAGTTCATGCAGGCCGAGGCGCGCCGCGGCTTCGCGATCACGGGCATCCTCATTCCCACACGCGACGCCGAGAGCTTCCTCCGGGCGAGCGCCGACGCGGGCCTGCTGCGGATCGTCCACTGATCCGTTTCGCAGGCGTCGGCAAGACATACCGCTCGCTCCTCGGCCGCGCCACGCGCGCGGTCGAGGGGGTCTCGTTCACCATCGCTGCCGGCGAGGTCGTCGGCATCGCCGGGCCGAACGGGGCGGGGAAGAGCACGCTCATCGCGATGCTCCTCGGCCTGATCGAGAGCGACGAAGGGACGGTCGAGGTCGATGGGATCGCGCCAAGACGGTTCATCGAGCGCGAGGGGGTCGCCTACCTGCCCGAGTTGATGACGCTCCCCTTGTCGTGGGGCGTCGAGGAGGCACTCGACCGGCTCGCGTCGCTGCAGGGGATCGCGACAGGCGCGCGCCTCGGCGAGCGCGAGCGGGTGATCGAGGCCGTCGGCATCGGTGAGCACCGGGGCAAGCGACTCAAGGCGCTCTCCAAGGGGAACCTCCAGCGCGTCGGACTCGCGCAGGCGCTGCTCTCGCCGCGTCGCGTCGTGGTCTTCGACGAGCCGACGCACGGGCTCGATCCGGTCTGGACCGCGCGGTTCCGCGAGCTCGTCGGTGGCCTGCGAGCCCCGGACCGCGCGATGCTCATCGCCTCGCACAATCTCGATGAGCTCGAGCGGCTGTGCGACCGGGTCGTGATCATCGACCAAGGACGCGTGCAGCGCATCGTCGAGGTGCGCACGCACGCGGGCGCTGGCGGGGAGCGGCGGTGGCGCATCCAGTGTACCGCCGGCGCGGAGGCGCTCGTAATGCTGCTGCCGCGGGCCACGCGTGCCGGCGATCTGGTCGAGGCCACGGCGGACGTCCCCGCACTCAATCGGGCCCTCGCCGCGGCCATCACGCAGGGGACGCTCGTCGTCGCGGTGGCGCCTGCCGAGTCCTCGCTGGAAGAGGCCTTCCGCTCGGTGGTGCGCGGATGAGCACCACGGCGCTCCTCGCCTACACCCGATGGCACGCGCGCGACGCGTTCGTGCGCGCGATCTCGCCCGTCGCGATCTTCGCCGCCCTTGCGTTGCTGAACATCTGGGGGCTCGCGAGCCGGTTCAGCATGGTGGAGATCCGCGACACCGGCGAGCTGCATGACGGCGTGCAGCGCTTCTACGACCAGATGATGCCTCTCGCGATGACGCTCGGGGCGCTCACCGTGGGCAGCGGGTTCGTGGCGGTCGATCGCGAGCGCGGCCATGTGCGCTTCCTCTTCTCCACCCCCATCGTCGCCTGGCAGTACTACCTGCTCCGCCTCGTCGTGGGCATGCTGACCTTCACGGCGGCGTATGCGCTCGTGCCGCTCGGCTTCGGCTGGTTCGTCTTCGACGTCCCGGTCCTCCCCGTCCTTGCCTCCGCGGCGCTGTACGCGACGGTCTTCGGCTCGCTCGGCATCCTCGCGGGGGCGCTCACGCAGCGCGACGGTGCGGTGGTCATCGTCACCACGCTCCTGAGCATGTCACTCCACCTCATCGTGCGGGCGGGCGCGCCAGGGGTGCCCGCGTGGATGGTGTGGGCGGAGCGCATCCTGCCGCCGATCGCCACCGCGGACGTCGTTCGGACCGCCTGGCTCGCGGGTGCCGCGCCCGACGCGGCGGACCTCACCCGCGTGCTAGGTTACTCCGCTGCCATGCTCGTCACCGCGCTCTTCACCATCCACCGCGCCCCGCTCGTCCGCTGATGTCGCGCCTGCACGCCGTCCTTCCTGCCGACTCGGTGCGCCGGGTCCGCCTGCCGAACGGGCTGACGATCCTCGCACGGCGCGATGCCAGCGCGCCGGTCGTCTCGATCGTGACCTGGGTGAAGGCGGGGTACTTCGACGAGTCCGACGACGTCGTGGGCATCGCGCACGTGCTCGAGCACATGTACTTCAAGGGCACGCCGACGCGTGGCGTGGGCGAGATCGCGAAGGCCACCAAGGCCGCCGGCGGATATCTCAATGCCGGCACGATCTACGACCATACGCACTATTACACGGTCCTCCCGGCGTCCGGCTTCCTGCAGGGCCTCGAGGTGCAGGCCGACGCCTACGCCAACTCGATCATCGACGCCGAGGAGCTCGCGCGCGAGCTCGAGGTCATCATCGAGGAGACCAAGCGCAAGGAGGACACCGCGTCCGCGCTCGCCGTCGAGACGCTCTTCGCGCTGCTGCACGACCGGCATCGCATCCGCCGGTGGCGCATGGGACGCGAAGCGGGGTTGCGCGCGCTGTCCCGCGACCAGCTCGTTGCGTTCTATCGCAACCACTATCGACCGGGCAACACGGTCGTGGCGATCGTCGGTGACGTCGACCCCGATCTCATGGTGCGCGAGGCCACGCGCCTCTACGGCGGGCTCGCCGACGCGCCCGTCGTGCGCTCCTCGGGGCCGGTGGAGACCGTCGCACCGGGGTTCCGCGCGCACGAGTGGGAAGGCGACATCGCGCAGGCGGAGCTCGTGTTCGGCTGGCGCACGCCCGCGATGCTCCACGCCGACACGCCGGCGCTCGACGTGCTTTCCACCGTGCTCTCCGGCGGTCGCGCCTCGCGCCTCGTGCGCGCCGCGCGCGACCGTCGCCTGGTCTCGAGCGTGAGCGCGTACGACTACACGCCGACCGAGCTCGGCGTGTTCGTCGTGCATGCCGGCGCCCGCGCGACCGACCTCCCGGCGGCGGCACGCGCGCTCTGGGATCAGCTACGCCGCGTTCGCGACGGCGAGGTCAGCGCGGCCGAGATCGAGCGGGCACGATGCCTGCTCGAGGCCTCGTGGCTCCGTCGACTCGAATCGGCGGATGGCCAGGCGAACTTCCTCGGCGCCTGGCAGTTGCTCGGCGACTGGGAGTCCGGCATCGCCTACCATGATGCTCTTCTCGCCGTCGATGCCGCGCGCATCACCGAGGTCGCGAATCGGTGGCTCGACCCGCGCGAGGCCTCGGTCGTCTGCTATCGCCCGCGAGGGACGCCCCCCCTCGCCACCGACGTCAACGCGCTCCGCACCTTGCTGGAGACGGAGCGACCCGCGCCCATCGAGCCGAGCGCGGCACCGGTCGCCGCGCCGGCCCTGCGCGGACCGGGTGCGCGGCTCGAGCGCGTCGTCGACGGAGTGCACGTCTTCCGCACCGCGACTGACGTGCCCGTGCTCGTCCGCCGCCGCCCCGGCGCTGCGCTCGCGCATTTCGGCTGCTTCGTTGACGGGGGGGCGATCGACGAGTCCGAGGCCAATGGCGGCATCACCACGATCATGGCGCGCGCGGCCCTTCGTGGCACCGCCCGTCGAAGTGCATCACGGCTCGCCGAGGACGCGGAGCTCCTGGGGGGCACGCCGAGCGCGAGCGCGGGTGCCGAATCGATGCAGTGGTCGATCGGCGTCCCTGGACGACAGTTCGCCGCCGCCGCCGAGCTCCTCGCGGATCTCGTGCTCGCACCGGTCTTCCCCGAGGAGGGCATCGAGGCCGAGCGCGCCGTGGCCAAGGCCGCGCTCGCGCAGCTCCGGGACGACATGTATCGCCAGCCCATGCGCCTCGCAGCGTCCGCGGCCTGGCCCGGGCATCCCTACGGCCGCTCGACCCTCGGCTCGGAGGAATCGATCGCCGCACTCACGCGCGATGCGGTCGCGCGATGGCACGCCGACCAGGTGCCGACCTCGGCGGCCCTGCTCGCGGCCGTCGGGGACTTCGATCCGCAGGACGCTGCGGACATCCTCGCCAAGCGCTTCGCCGGATTGCGCGCCCGTGCACCGCGCACGATCGTCGCGCCGCCATGGCCGGAGCGCGCGCAGCGCGTGGTCGAGGCGCGCGACAAGGCGCAGACGGCCATCGCCTTCCTCTTCGACGGGCCCGGCGCGACGGACGAGGCGCGCTTCGACGCCGAGATGCTCGGTGCGGTCGCGAGCGGACTCGGCGGGCGCTTCTTCGAGGAGCTCCGCGATCGGCAGTCGCTCTGCTACGCCGTGCTCGCCCGTCCCTACGTGCGGCGTGCGAGCGGGACCTTCGGTGCGTACATCGGCACGTCGCCCGAGAAGGAGGAACAGGCGGTCTCCGGCCTGCTCCGCGAGTTCCAGCGGCTCGTCGACGACGAGGTCACCCCGGAGGAGCTCGATCGCGCGCGACGCTACGCCATCGGCGCGTGGCAGATCCGGCGGGCGTCAGGGGGGGCGGTCCTCGGCGACATCGCGGATGCGTGGCTCACCGGCGACCTCGGCGGCATCGCGCGCTATCCTGCCGATCTCGCGGCGGTGACGCCCGCGCGGATGCGCGCGGCGGCGCAGCGATGGTTCGATCCCGCACGCCTCGTCGAAGGGATCATCCGCGGTCGCGCCAAGGGCTGAGCGCGTCGCCGCTCAGAGGGTCGGGCGCCACTCCCGCCACCACGCGAGCAGTTGCAGCACGGCCCACATCGCGTGGCCGTTCCCCGCGCGCCCTTCGCGCACGCGCGCCCACTCTGCCCGTACCGCGTCGGCGCGCAGCACCGGGACCTGCGCGAGCGACCCTTCGCTCAGCAGCTCCTCCGCCCAGGGCCGCAACGGCCCCGTGAGCCAGCCGCGCACCGGCATCGTGAACCAGCGCTTCGGCCGCTCCCAGAGCGCGCGCGGCACACGCTGCGCCAGCACCTCGCGGAGGATCCACTTCGTCACGCCGCGCCGCACGCGCATCCCGTGCGGCAGCGTCCACGCGAATTCGAGCAGCCGATGGTCGAGCAGCGGCGCGCGGACCTCGAGTCCCACCGCCATCCCCGCGCGGTCGATCTTCTGCAGCAGGTCGTCGGGGAGGTAGGTCAGCTGATCGGCGAGCATCATCCGCTCGGCGAGCGCGAGCCGAGGATGGCGGCCGAGTACCGCGAGCAGCCGGTCCGGCGCCGCCGCGGTCGTGTCGAGCAGCACTGCCGGATCAAGCCATGCCGACCGCAGGGACCGATAGCCCTCGAGCGCGTCTCCCGCGGCGAGGAGATGGCCCACCTTCTGCAGTCGCTCTCCGATGAGCGGTGGGCGCTTGTCGCGGGGCACCGCGGCGAGCAGTACGTTCGCGATGGCGTCCCACGTCCCGGCGCGGGGTGCGAGCAGTGCCGCGGCCGCGGGGCGTCGCAGCGCGGACGGCATCGCCGCCACCCGCTCGAGCAACTTCCGTCCCTGCTCGTATCGCGTGTAGCCGGCGAACACCTCGTCGCCCCCGTCACCGCAGAGCGCCACCGTCACGTCACGACGCGCCAGTCGGCAGAGCAGCACCGTCGGGATGACCGACGGATCGGCGAGCGGCTCGTCGTAGATGCGCGCGAGATCGGGTACCACCGCCATCGCCTCCGCACCACCGACGCGCAGCATGGTGTGGCGTGTCCCGAGGTGCGCCGCGATCCGCGCCGCCGTGTCGGTCTCGTCGATCGCGTCATCATCGAAGCCGATCGTGAAGGTCCGCACGGGCTCGGGGGCCACCTCCTGCATGAGTGCGACGGTGAGCGCGGAGTCCACGCCGCCGGAGAGGAGCGCTCCGAGCGGCACGTCGGACTCGAGTCGTTCGCGCGTGGCGAGCCGGAGCAGATCGGTGAGGCGCGTCATGGCGTCCGCCTCGTTGGTGAGTCGCGCGCCGGCCCCGGCATCCGCCACGCGCTCGGCCTCCCACCACGGCTCGCTCTCCGGGAGCGGCGCGGCCGCATCGGTGAGCGTGAGGAGATGGCCCGGCGTCAGCTTGATCACATCCCGGTAGATGCTGCCTGGGGCCGGAACGTAGAGGTAGCGCGCGTATGCTGATAACTGTGAGGGGTCGACGCGGCGCGCGAAGTCCGGGTCCGCGGCGAGGGACTTGAGCTCCGAGGCGAAGAGCACGAGCCCTGGCGCGCGGTACACGAAGAGCGGCTTCTTCCCGAGGCGATCGCGCACGAGCGTGAGCGATCGTGCCGCCGCGTCCCAGAGTGCGATCGCGAACATCCCGGCGAGTCGCGGCAGGGCGGCGCGCACGCCCCACTGCTCCACGGCGGCGAGGATGACCTCCGTGTCCGAATGCCCGCGGAAGGCGTGGCCGAGCGCCGCGAGTTCCGTGCGCAACGCGCGGTGGTTGTAGATCTCACCGTTGAACGCGATCACGAACCGGCCGCTCGCCGAGCGCATCGGCTGGTGTCCGGCGGGCGAGAGGTCGAGGATCGAGAGGCGCTGGAACCCGAGCCCCAGGCCCGCGCTGGCGTCGACGAAGGCGCCGTCGTCGTCGGGTCCGCGATGGCGGATCGGCGTGCGGAGCCGCGTGACCGCGGCGTCGAGCGTGGCGCGCCGGTCAGGGCGCGTCGTCAGGATCCCGGCGAGGCCGCACATCGCGGGGCGCCCTCGCGCCTACCGCGACGTCGCGGAGGGGAAGCCGAGCGCGCCGTTCAGCCAGCGCACGAGCGGCAGCAGGGCGGCGTAGTCCTTCATGAGCGTGTCCACCAGCTTCGGTGACACCACCTCCGCGTCGGTGAGGGGCCGAGAGGCGGTGAACGAGTTGAAGCGCAGCCAGTGGCCGGCCGGATGGTCCGGCACCCAGCCGCGCGGCACCCGCGTGAGGCGCACGCCGGGTTCGTCGTCGCTCAGGCCGCCGAAGCGCTTCGCGAACGTCGGTGCCTTCAGGATCCGCTCGAAGGCCTTCTGCTCCTCCACGATCCGCTCGCGCAGCACGTTCAGGAGCGGGCGCGGCGGCATCCAGAAGCCCGCCGCGACGAGGGAGGCGCCCGGTTCGAGATGGAAGTAGAACCCCGCGCCGCCGTGCGCGTCGCGTCCCACCCCGCGCCCGGCATCGCGATGGAAGACCCAGAGCGCCGCGTGCGTCTTGTATGGCGACTTGTGCTTCGAGAAGCGGACGTCGCGGTGGATGCGGAACAGTGCTCGCTTGGGCGGCGCGACGAACTCCGGTGCCACGGTCGCGAACCGCACGTCGAGCTCCTCGGCCAGCAACTTGAGGGGGCGGAGCACCTCCTGCTCGTACGCGGGGCGGTGCGCCTCGAACCACGGCTTCTCGTTGTGCTTCCTCAGACCGCGCAGGAAGGTGAGCGACTGCGGACGGAAGCTCGTGAACGCGCTCACCGCCTCACTCCTGCGGACGCCGCTGCTGCGGGTTCTGCAGTCGCGGGCTCCCTGCCGCCCCGACGACCGTCGTCAGTGAGCGGTGGCCGTCCGCACCGATCGCACGCACGCCGACCCAGACGTCGTCCAGTTGCTCGTCGAGCAGGAACTCCGTCACGTTCCCCGTCGGCACGATGCGCGTATAGGTCGGCGCCGTGGTCCGACGCACGAGCAACTCGTAGCCGGTGGCGTTCGGCACCGCCGACCAGCGGATCGTGAACGACTGCCCGCCCGAGGCCCCGCGGCTGTCGCGCGCATAGTTGGTCGAGTCGGGTCGCGCGGGCGCGGCCGCGAGCGAGACCACCGTCGCGAGGTTCAGCCGCGTGACGCGTGCGACGTACGGGAAGTTCACGTCGTTCAGCGCGTCGGTCGGGAGGTGCTGCCGCTTGTAATTCTCCAGCCGTTCGGTGAAGCGGAGCGCCGGCGCCCCACGTTCGTGGAACGGCCGATGGTCGCCGCCGCGGCCCAAGCGGTCGAGCCGCAGGATCGGGATCACCTCGAAGTTCGGCTGGTACACCGCGCCCGTCGCCCAGACGTAGCGCGCGAGCTCCGGGCCGCCGAGCGCCAGGGAGTCCACGGCGAAGGCGCGCACCGACATCGAGTCCACGCGTCCGTCCTCGGCGGTGATGTTCCCCACGATGTCGTCGGTGAAGGCCGCGGTGACGCGCTTCCCCTCGCGCTTCAGCCGCTCGGCGAACTGCGTCGACCCGAGCAGTCCCTGTTCCTCGCCCGTGTAGAGGATGAACGCGATCGTCGCATCGAAGCCGCGCGGGAAGTGCTTCGCGACCACGCGCGCGGCCTCCATCACCGCGACCGTGCCCGAGCCGTCATCGTCCGCGCCCGGCGCGTCCGCGATGGTGTCGAAGCTGCCGCCATTGGGCACGCTGCAGATGCACGAGTCGTAGTGCCCGCCGATCACCACCACGCGCATCGTGTCGCGCCCGGGGAGCCAGGCAACGACGTTCGCGAGATGCACCGTCGGGCGCGCCGCTGATCGTCCGACGACCGCGCTGCCGGTGTCGTACTCGACCTTGAGGCACCCGCCGCAATCCTTTGACGCCTGGATCAGCTGCGCGTGGATCCACCGGCGCGCCGCCCCGATTCCGCGCGTCGAGGAGAGCGTGTCGCTGAGGGTGTTGCGCGTCCCGAACGCGACGAGCATGGAATCCGACGCGCGCAGCCGCGCGGGCGACACGTCGGCCATGGCGGCGACGATCCGCGGATCCTTCTGCAGTCCGAGCGTCGACGGCGCCTGCGCCCCCGCAGATGAGAACGCCGCGACGAGGGCCGCGGCGAGGAGAGACTTGCGTCGCATCGTACTGGGATTGGTGTTGGCTGCCTGCTGCCTTCTTCGTTCGGCCTTCTTCCTTCCGTCTCAGAACATCGACATCGCCAGGAACGACCGCAGGCTGTCGTTCGTCGCCCGCAACCGTCCCGAGAGCAACCGCGTGCACGACCAGAGCACCTTGTACGCGATGTCGCGGTTGAAGTCGAGCAACAGCTCGAAGTCGCTGCGCGAGATCGTCAACACCTTCGTGCCGCCGTTCGAGATCGCGTCCGTGGAGCGCTCGCTGCGGTCGAAGACCGACATCTCGCCGAACAGCGCACCCGGCTTGAGCACCGCGAGCGCCTCCTCGCCGCTCCCCGGCACCACGCGCGAGATCCGCACGTCACCCGAGACGATGAGGTAGAGCCGGCTCCCGGCCTCCCCTTCCTTGAAGATGTACTCCCCGGAGACGAACTCCTGCGTGCGACAGACCTCCGCGACGCGCGCGAGCTCGCCGTCATCGAGGTCCTGGAAGATCGCAACGCCGCGCAGCAGCGCGACCGTATCAGCCATCGTTTCCTCGGGGAACCAGGGGACTAGAGGCGAAGCTACCGGGGGGCGGGGACAGTGGCAAGCCGAACCGCCCCCAGGATAGCATTCGGGCATGCTCCACGATCCCACGCCGCCCTGCCGGTCGCACCTCCTCCGACGACGCGGAACACGACGTGCCCGCCAAGGCGGGAGCATCCGTGCGCTCGGTGCCGCGCTCGCACTGACGCTCGCACTGACGCTGGCACTCGCGGCCCCGTCCGCGGGGGCGCAGGAGGCCGTGTCCGCGCTTCCGCAGTGGGAGGGGCATCTCGTCAGTGTCCTCTCCCCCGACGCCGGCGTGCTCGGGGGGCTTGGCGTCAACCTGCGTGCCGGGTGGTACGCGCGCGTCGGGCTCGCCGCCTCCGCCGGGGCCGTCCGGGCAGGGGATGCGTGGGTGGGGCGTCAGCGGCTCGACGGCACCGCCCGCTTCCTGTTCGATCCATTCGCCGAACGCGCACGTGGATTCTACGCAGGCGCCGGGATCGGCGTGGAGCGGCGCGACGACGGATCCACCCGTGGGCTCCTGCTCGGCGTCGTTGGGCTCGAGGGCGCCACGCGGCGGCAAGTCGGAGTCCGCACGACGGTTCCGAGGTTCGTGCCGGCGGTCGAGCTCACGCTCGGCGGCGGCGCGCGGCTGGGCGTCGTGCTCCGAGGGAGACGACGCCAAGGGCGGTGACCGGGTGGCCGAACGACAGAGGCCCCGGAGCGACGCTCCGGGGCCTCTGTCGCGCGTTACGCCGCGCTCACCGTGTCGAGCTCGCCCGCCGTCGCATCACCCGCGTCGGTCGGGAGCTCCGCCGCCGGAGCGGCCTCGGGGGCGGTGCGCTTGGTCGGGGCAGCGAATCGCTCGCCCAGGGTGCGCAGGTCCCCGATCTCCTTCTTGCCGAGCTCATGATACCGCTCGGTCATGTACTGCATGGTCTCGTCGAACCATTCCTTCATGTGCTCCGGCTCGGAGCCGACGACACCGCAACGCATGATGTGCTGGAACAGCTCGTCGCGCGCCTGATCGAACGCCGACGGCGGGGCGGCGGCCGGACGGCCGCGGTTTCTCTGTCTGCTCATCTCGTCCGGATGGAGGGTCGTGGACGGGGGTCCCGTCCGCAGGGGAAAGCTAATCAGGAGGACACGCTTCTCCTACCCCGGACCCCCCGGCTGTGTAACTTTCGGGGAATCCCGTAGACCGGTCACCCCGGCGGAGAAACCCAGTGGCGAGCTCCAAGCGTAGCAACTCCAGATCATTCGGCACCATCCTCGCGGTCGTCGGCCTCGTCGGCGTGATCGCCCTCGTCGTCGTCATGTCCCGACCGCCCAAGGTCATCGCCCTCGTGCCCGGGTCCGGGGCCAACCTCGGTGCCCGAGGCGTCGTCGTCGGCAGCGCGGATGCCCTCGTCGAGGTCGTCGAGTTCGCCGACTTCGAGTGCCCGGGATGCGGCTATTTCGCCACCATCGAGGAGCCGGACATCATGGCCCGCCTCGTCGCGACGGGCGAGATGCGCTTCCGGTTCATGGACTACCCCCTCTCGATGCACCTGAACGCCGTCGCCGCGCACAACGCGGCCGCCTGCGCCAACGATCAGGGCAAGTTCTGGGAGATGCACGACGCGATCTATCGGAACCAGGACAAGTGGAACGGCCAGGCGACGCGCGATCCCAAGAAGCCCCTCAAGCAGCTCGCCAAGGACGCCGGGCTCGACGTCGGCAACTGGGAGACCTGCTTCGACTCCGGGAGCAAGCTCCCGCAGATCGACGCCAACCGCGCCGAGGGCGAGCGGCTTCGGGTGAGCTTCACGCCGTCGTTCAAGATCGGTGACCAGATCATCCCGGGCAGCCTGACCTACGACCAGATGCGGCAGTACGTCGCGGCTGAGAAGGTGCGGCTGATGGCGAACCAGAGCCTGCAGACGGGGAAGCCGGTGTCCGTGGACGACGCGAAGAAGACGGTGGTGCCGGCGCGGAACTGACGCAGCGGCTTGCGTGACGTGGGGCCCGGCGCCATCGGCGCCGGGCCCCGCGTATGTCCACGCCCCGGAGGACGACTCAGCCCTCCTGATCCTCGTACTGCGCTTTGAGCGACGCGACCACGCTCGGATCCGCCAGCGTCGTCGTGTCCCCCAGCGCCCGTCCTTCGGCGATGTCGCGCAGCAGGCGCCGCATGATCTTCCCCGATCGCGTCTTCGGCAGGTCCGCCGAGAAGAGGATGTCATCCGGCCGCGCGAGCGCACCGATCTTGGTCGCCACGAACTCGCGCAACTCGTCGCGCAGTTCCGACGACTTCGTGAAACCGTCGCGCAATGTCACGAACGCGCACACGGCCTGGCCCTTCAGTTCGTGCGCCTTGCCCACCACGGCGGCCTCCGCCACCGAGGGGTGCTCGACCAGCGCGGACTCCACCTCCATCGTCCCGATCCGGTGACCGGCGACGTTGAGCACGTCGTCCACGCGCCCGAGGATCCACCAGTAGCCGTCGTCGTCGAGCTTCGCGCCGTCGCCGGCGAAGTAGAGGTCGGGCCGGCCCGGCCACTTGGAGAAATAGGTCTCCACGTACCGCGCATCGTCGCCCCAGATCGTGCGGAGCATCGAGGGCCACGGCTTCGTGAGGGAGAGGAGGCCGCCACCCACGGGCATCGCCTCGCCAGCGTTGTTGAGCAACGTCGCCGTGTACCCCGGCAGCGGCTGCGTCGCACTCCCCGGCTTGGTCGCCGTCACCCCAGGCAGCGGCGAGATCACGATCGATCCCGTCTCCGTCTGCCACCAGGTGTCGACGATCGGGCACCGCGATCCGCCGATGTGCTCGTGATACCACATCCACGCTTCCGGGTTGATCGGCTCGCCCACCGAGCCCAGCAGCCGCAGCGAGGAGAGGTCGTGCTTCCGCGGGTGCTCCACGCCCCATTTCATGAAGGCGCGGATCGCCGTCGGCGCCGTGTAGAGGATGGTGACCCCGTGGCGCGCGATGAGCGACCAGAATCGGTCACGCTCCGGCCAGTCGGGCGCGCCCTCGTACATCACGCAGGTTGCCCCGTTCGCCAGCGGACCGTACACGAGGTAGGTATGGCCGGTGATCCACCCGACGTCGGCCGTGCACCAGAAGACGTCGTCCTCCTTGAGGTCGAACACGAACTTCGTCGAACTTGCCGCGCCCACGAGGTAGCCGCCGGTCGTGTGCACGATGCCCTTCGGCTTCCCCGTCGTGCCCGACGTGTAGAGGATGAAGAGCACGTCCTCCGCGTCCATCACCTCCGGCTCGCATTTGTCGTGCGCGTGCTGCATGAGGCGATGGTACCAGTGGTCGCGTCCCTCGACCATGTCGACATGCGCTTCGGTGATGGGCCCTGACGTGCGGCGCTGGACGACGACCACATGCTTCACCGTGGGGCACTCCTCGAGCGCCTTGTCGGCGTTGCGCTTGAGCGGGACGATCTGGCCTCGGCGGTATCCGCCATCGGCGGTGATCACCACCTTCGCCTGCGCGTCGTTCATCCGGTCGCGCAGCGACTCGGGACTGAACCCGCCGAAGACCACCGAGTGCACGGCGCCGATGCGCGCGCAGGCCAGCATCGCGATCGCCGCCTCGGGGACCAGCGGGAGATAGATCCCCACGCGATCACCCTTCTGCACGCCGAGGGACTTGAGGACGTTCGCGAAGGTCCGGACCTCGCGGGCCAGCTCCCAGTAGGTCAGCGTGCGCCGGTCGCCCGGCTCGCCTTCCCACACGATCGCTGCCTTGTTGCGCCGCGCGCCGCTGAGATGCCGGTCAAGGCAGTTCTCTGCGACGTTCAGCTTGCCGTCGACGAACCACTGGGCGTGCGGCGGCTGCCAATCGAGCGCCCGTGACCAGGGCGCGCGCCACTGGAGTGTGCGCGCCTGTTCGGACCAGTAATGGATGGGGTCGAGGGCTGCGGACTCGTGCAGCGCACGATCCTGCACGTGGGCTTCCCGTTGGAAGTCGCTCGGCGGCGGGAAGCTCCGCGTCTCGCTGAGCAGGACGGAGATGTCGGTCATGGGACAATGGTATGAAGGCCCAGCCGGGTTGGGCAGGCCGCAGCGACAGGTGTCGCGCGTCACGAATGCCGAGTGATGCACGAAGTGTTGCGAATGATTACACCGTCTTGTAAAGTGTCGCAACAGCCGCGCAATCCGCGAAATCCGCTGGGAATCACGATGTGATAGCCGTTTAATTCACTGCAATATAAAGACTTAGCTCATGGTGTCTGTTGGCACAGTTCTCGCTCCTTGTCTCCCTCGAAAGCGCAGAATGCCACATCGGCGAGTGCGATCGATGGAACGGCTCTCCCCTGCGCCGGAGGACACTGATGACCCGTTCGACCCTGATCCCCTCGGAGGCCACTGTGCAGCCGCTCGTCGCGCCCTTTCGACTCACTTCGGACCATCGCCTCGAGTTCCGGCGCGCGGTCCTCGAGTCCTTGGAGGCGGCCGCCGCCAGCGGCGATGCGCGCGTGGCCATCGACCTCGCCCGCACGATCGAGATGGATGCCAGCGGACTCGGCGTCCTCGTCCTCCTGCAGAAGCGCGCCCGTGAGCGCGGCATGCGCACGGAGCTTGTCAACACTCCGCGCGCAGTGCAGGACATGCTCCAGATGACGCGCCTCGATTCGCTGTTCGATCTCGCGACCCGCGCCTGAGCCGGCGGCGTACCATGCGGGCGCGGCCAAGTCCGTTCCGCGAAGGTGGCTCTGGCACTACCCTTCACGGATGAGCGGATCCGGGGGGAACGCACGATGACGGCGCGCGTCGAGGCCGCGGGATTGGTCCGCGCCTTCGGGGCGCGCCGCGCCGTCGATGGCCTCTCGTTCTCGCTCGGGCCGGGCGACTGCCTCGCCCTCTTCGGTCCCAACGGGGCAGGCAAGACGACGGCCCTCCGGCTCCTCGCCGGACTCCTCTCGCCGACCGCCGGCACCGCGTCCATCGAGGGCGTTGCCCTCCCCAAGCCCGATGCCCGTGCCCGGGTCGGACTCATCTCCCATCGCGGGATGCTCTACGAGGCGCTCACCGCGCGCGAGAACGTCCGGTTCTCGGCCCAGTTGCATGGCCTCGTCGATCCTGACGGCGCGACCCAACGGGCCCTCGAGCAGCTCCGGGTGGCCGACCGCGCCGACGTGGCCGTACGGGCGCTCTCGCGAGGACTCCAGCAGCGCGTCGCCATCGCCCGCGCGATCGTCCACGCGCCGGACGTCCTCCTCGCGGACGAGCCCTACACCGGCCTCGACGAACAGGGCGGGGCCGCCCTCACCGCCCTGCTGCGCGAGCGTCGCGACGCGGGGGCGGCGCTCATCGTCGTCACGCATCACCTACACGAGGGGCTCGCGCTCGCCACGCACGCCGCGATCATGCGCGCCGGCAGGTTCGCGCGGTTCGAGCGCGCGGAGGGCCTGGAGCGCGACCGGTACGCTGCCGACTATCGCGAGCTCGTCGCGTGAGTGCGCGTACGCCCGGCGTCCTCGCGGCCGCGTGGATCGTCGCCCGGAAGGATCTCGCGATCGAGTTCCGCACGCGCTCGGCGTTCCTCTCGGCCCTCGTGCTCTCGCTGCTCTCGATCGTGATCTTCTACTTCGCCTGGGATCCCACCGCGATCGGGGCCGCCGACCTCGCACCGGGCGTGCTCTGGGTGACGTTCACGTTCTCGGGGCTGCTCGGGATGCACCGCTCGTTCGGTGTGGAACAGCACGACGGCGCGATGGATGCGCTCCTCGTCGCGCCGGTGCCGCGGGAGGGGCTCTTCCTCGGAAAGGCGCTCGCGAACCTCGTCTTCGTTCTCGGCGTTCAAGCGGTGGCGCTGCCCGCCGTCGCGCTCTTCTACAACCTGCCCATCGGTCCAGCCTTCGGGGCGCTCGCGCTGCTCATGCTCCTCGCCTCCGTCGGGCTCGTCGCGGTCGGAACGATGTTCGCGGGCATGACCGCCAACACACGGCTCGCCGAGCTGCTGCTGCCGGTGCTCGCGATGCCGTTCTTCGTGCCGATCGTCATGCCCGCAGCGAAGGTCACCGCCTCGCTCCTCGGCGGGCGGCCACTCGAGGAGGCCTTCGCCTGGTTGCGCATCCTGCTCGCGTTCGACCTCGTCTTCTCATACATCTGCATGCTGCTGTTCCCCCTCACGCTCGACGACTGATCGGATGACCTCCCCCGCCCAGCCCGCGCGCCGCGCCGGCCCCGACTGGTTCCTGCTCGCCGCCGCCGCCGCGATGGCCGCGGCGTTCGCCCGGGCGATCTGGTTCACGCCACCCGAGCGACTCCAGGGCTACGCGCAGAAGATCTTCTACGTGCATGTCCCGTCGGCCTGGGTGGCGTTCCTCGCGTTCGGCTGCACCGCGCTCGCCGGGGCGTTCTGGCTCTTCCTGAAGGACCCGCGGCTCGATCGCTTCGCGGAGAGCTCGGCCGAGGTCGGCGTGATCTTCACCACGGGCGTGCTCGTCTCGGGGCCGCTCTGGGGCAAGCCGATCTGGGGCGCCTGGTGGGTCTGGGATGCGCGACTCACCCTCACGCTCTTCCTCTGGTTCCTGTACCTCGGCTATCTCGTGTTGCGCGGCGTGGTCCCTGAGCGCGAACTGCGGGCGCGCTACAGCGCGATCGTCGGCATCCTCGGGGCGGTCCTCATCCCGTTCATCCACCTGAGCGTCTACCTCTTCAACACGCAGCATCCCATGCCGGTGGTCGCGAATCCGGCGGGGATCCAGATGCCGGGGGTGATGGTGAAGACGTTCTTCCTCGCGCTGGGCGCCTTCACGCTGCTCTACGTCGCCCTCGTCCGCGCGCGCTACGCGCTCGCGGCGGAGCGTGACGCCCTCGACGACGACGCCACCGCGGAGCGCTGACCGATGCCCGACAACGCCGCCTACTACCACGCCGCATACCTCGTGCTCGGGGCACTCTACGCGGGGTATACGCTCTCGATCGTGCTGCGCCGGCGAGCCCTCGACGTGCGCCGCGCCCGACAGGATGCCGCACGCCAAGGAGGGCGCGCATGATCCACCCGTGGAAGGACCTGCCCGCGGGCAAGCATCCCCCCGAGGTCGTCACCGCGGTGATCGAGATCCCGCAAGGGGCCCGCAACAAGTACGAGCTCGACAAGGACTCGGGGATGTTCCGCCTCGACCGGGTGCTCTACTCGGCCGTACACTACCCCGGCGATTACGGGCTCATCCCGCGCACCCTGCACGAGGACAACGACCCGCTCGACGTCCTCGTGATGATCAAGGAGCCGACCTTCACCGGGTGCCTGATCGACGTGCGCCCGGTGGGTGTGCTCAAGATGCTCGACAAGGGCGAGCCGGACGACAAGATCCTCGCCGTCCCCTGCGATGACCCGGCGCACGGCGAGTACTTCGACATCGCCGACCTGCCGCAGCACTACCTGCGTGAAGTCGAGCACTTCTTCGCCATCTACAAGGACCTCGAGGGGAAGCGCGTAGAGCTTCTCGGCTGGGAGAAGAGTGACGTCGCGATGCGCGTGATCGAGGAGAGCATCGTCCGGTACGCCGAGGCGTACCTCTCGCAGGGCCCCTAGCCGAGGAACTTCTTGAGCTGGATTCGCCAGCTCTCGAGTCGTGCGGCCTTGGGCAACGTGGTCTTCACGACGATGCTGCCGAAGAGGGCGCTCCCGCGCACGCGCACCACCGGCGCTTCCGGTAGGCCGCGCTTGGACTTGTCGGTCACGTCGCCGAGCATCGCCGAGGCGTCGACGTCCGCGTTCAGGCCGGGTGGCAGCAGGACCTTGCACTCACCGAAGAGCACGTCGAGGTCGAGCGTGATGCCCTCGAGCGGGATCTCCGCCTCGCGGAGGTCGAGCAGCATCGAGCCGAAGACCACGCGCCCGAGGATCATCGGCGCGGGGACCCAGTAGCCCTCCTTCTTGACCTCGGCGAACACGGACAGATAGCGCTTCTCGCCGGGGGCGAGCGCACCGGTGGGCGTGGGCGCGGCCACCTGGTAGAGCGGCACCGGTGCGAGCGACGTGCGCGGCAGCGCCGGCAACCCGATGAGCACCGTCCGCAGCTGGTCGGCCGAGTCGGCCTTGTACACGCGCTCGAAGCGCGACTCGAGCTCGCCCGTGGTGAGGTGGTCCTGCGCGTAGTGCGCGCACAGGGTCTGGACGGCCTGCTCGCGTTCGACCTCGAGACTCATGTGACCACCCTCCCATAGCGGCCGCGGAAATAGAGCAGCGGATCGCCGTCCGCCACGTCCGCCTCCAGCACCTCGGCGACGACGATCACATGGTCCCCGCCTGCATGACGCTCGACGATCCGGCACTGCAGCCGCGCGAGCGCGCCGTCCAGCAGTGGTACCTCCCCGGCGCCGCGCGTGACCTCGAGGCCGGCGAAGCGGTCCGACTCCGCGCCCGCGAAGCGGCGCGACAGGTCCTCCTGCGCCGACGACAGGACATGCACCGCGAGATGCGTCGCATGCTGCAGCGGTGAGGCCATCGAGGCGTCGCGGTCGACGCAGACGAGCACCATCGGCGGCTCGAGCGAGACGGCGGTGAAGGCCGTCGCCGTCATGCCGAGGTCGCGCCCGTCGTCGGTACGCGTGGTCAGCACGGTGATCCCCGACGCGAAGCGCGAGAGCGCGGCGCGGTAGGTCGCCGGATCGATGGCGGCCCGCGTCACGCGACCATCCGCGAGAGTCCGACGGCGGCGAGCGCGCCCACCGCCGTCGCGAGGAGGTTCACGGTGTCGTTGGTCATCCACCGGAGACCGCGGACGTGGTGGGTGCGGTATTGGCATGTGTGGACGCGGCGTTCGGTCCACGTACGGCACTGCTCGCACCAGCGTTTCGATTGCAGGGCGGCGCCGAGCAGGCTGTCGGCGAGACTCCCGAGCACGCCGGCCGTCGTGAGTGCGCCCACCGCGCCGATGGCGGACGCGGTGAGGGGCATCGACGCGGGTGTGGTCAGCGCGACGCCAGGCAGGGCCACCAGCGCGGCCGCGACGACGCTCGCCGCCGCGCCCGCCAGGGTGACGCCTCCCGACATGCCCGGCTCGACCTCCGCGAAGGTGAGCAGGTGACGGGGCATCCCTCCCCAGAGCGTGCCGATCTCCGTCGCCCAGGTGTCGGCCGCCGCGGCCGCGAGCGCGCCGACGGCCGCCACGTGCAGGAGCGGTTGCTCTCCGAGCGTGCCGAGCAGCGCGAGCGCCGTGAATAGGCCCCCGTTCGCACCGACCTGCGCCGCGTTCCGGGCCTGCGCGTCGGGAAGGACGGACGCGGTCCGCGACGCCTTCGTCGCCGCGCCGACGCGCGTGAGCGCGGACGAGACCACGAAGTAGCCAATGAGTAGCAACGCCCAGCCCCAGCCCGCGACGGCGGCGAGGGTTCCCACCACGAACGCCGCCCATTGCCCGCGAGGCGTCAGGCTCCCGGCGCGCTGGGCTGCGCCCGCGATCACGCCGGCGAGGAGGGCCCCGAGGAGCCCGCGGAGGATCAACGAGTCCGAGATCCGCGCACCGCCTGCAGGATCCCGTGCACGCGAGTCCGCAGCGTCTCTGGGGCATGGGTCCGTTCCCCGATCCGCTGCAACCGCGCGCGCCGCGCGCGCGCCAGCGCGAGCAGGCCCGCGCACGCGCCGCACCCCGCGGCGTGCGCCTCGGTCCGGGCGATCGACAACGCATCCGCCTCGCCGTCCACCACCGCATGCAGCACGGCGTGAACAGCGTGACAACCCTCCAGGGGCGCTGCGTCGGATGGGGAGAAGTGCATGGGGGGAATGGGGATTCTGCCCGATTCCCCGCCGGACGCGCAAGCGCGGAGCGGGGAGCCTCCCCATGAACGCCGGTCCCCGCCGATCGGTGCCGTGCGGCCGCGCCGCCGGACCATTAGCTTGCTCCCCGGTTCCCCACCCTCAGCCCCGCGCATGTCCACGACCGTCGATCCGCTCGTCCCGCTGGTGCTGCTCGAGGCCGTCCGTGCCGTGGACATGCCCGATGGTGACCTCGAGGCGGAGTTCGTGGACGAACTGCGCACCAAGCGCTTCGGGCTCAGCGATACGGTCCTCGCGCAGATCCGCCGCTACAACGAGGCGGTCAAGCGCGGCCAGCGTCTCCCCTTCGAGGAGGCCTCGGGCATCGCGAAGCTGATCGGGCGGCGACCCGACGCCGAGGCGGTCTTCCGCGAGGCCGGACGCGTGCTCGCCCGGATGACGTACGCGCGGATCCCGGGCCCCACGCGCGCGCTGGTCCGCTCGCTCCCGACGCTGCTGGCACGGCCGCTCGCGCTCCGCCATCTCCGTCGGATCGGCGCGCGATTCCTCGCGGGGTCGGTGCGACGCGTAGGCGCGACGATCCTGCTCGACGTGCCCGGCTCGCCGATGCTTGACGCCGCGCCCCGACAGGCCGGCTGCGCCTTCTACGAGGCGATCCTGCGCGAACTCATGCAGCTCCTCGTCGGCGGCGTCGGCGCCGTGGAGCACGTCCGCTGCGCGTCCCGTGGCGAGAAGACCTGCGAGTGGCGCGCCGAGTGGCGCTCCATCCGCTGAGCGAGGTCCCATGCTCACCCCCGCGAGCCTTCCCGCCCTCCAGTCCGCCCTCGTCGAAGCCGGCCTCGACGGCTGGCTCCTGTACGATTTCCGTGGATTGAACCCCGTCGCCGGTTCGCTCCTCGGCTTCCACGGGATGGTCACCCGTCGGATCTTCTGCTGGCTCCCTGCGACCGGTACGCCGGTGGCGATCACGCACGCGATCGAGCAGGGGCCCTGGGCCGACTGGCCGACCGAGTGGCAGAAGGTGGTCTACAGCTCGTGGGAGGTCTTCGAGGCGTCGCTGCCGCCGCTCGTGCGGGGGAAGCGGATCGCGATGGAGTATTCGGCAGGGGATGCGGTGCCGGTCGTCGACCGCGTCCCCGCGGGCGTGCTCGAGATGGTACGGGGGGCCGGCGCCGAGGTGGTGACGAGCGCTGAGCTCGTCACGCGGTTCTTCGCGGTCTGGAGCGAGGCGGAGATCGCCTCGCATCGCCGGAACGCGGAGCAGCTTCGCGAGATCGCCCTCGAGGCGTTCGCGCGGATCGGGAAGTCCGTGCGTGCCGGGTCTCCGCTGCGGGAGCACGAGGTCGCGGCACAGATCCGCGAGGCCTTCGTCGCGCGCGGGCTCGAGGCGGATCATGGCCCGATCGTCTGCGCCTCGGAGAACGGGGCCAACCCGCACTACGAGCCGTCGGAAGCGTCCCCACGGGCCTTCCGCGAGGGCGACGTGGTCCTGATCGACCTCTTCGCGACCGCGCCAGGAGGGAGGGGGATGTGGGCGGATCAGACGTGGATGGCGAGCATCGGCGCGCCGTCGGCGCGCGCCGTCGAGGTCTGGACCGCCATCCGCGACGCGCGCGACGCGGCGATCGCGCTGCTCGATCGCAAGCTCGCGGCGGGCGAGGCGGTGCGCGGGGGTGAGGCGGACGACGCGGCGCGCGCCGTGGTCGTTGCGCGCGGCTTCGGGCCGTACTTCACGCACCGGACGGGCCACAGCATCGACGCTCGCGGCCTCCACGGCATGGGCCCCAACATCGACAACCTCGAGACGCGCGAGACGCGAGAGCTCGTCCCGGGAGTCGGCTTCTCCATCGAGCCGGGGATCTATCTCGCCGGGGAGATCGGGATGCGCACCGAGGTGAACGGCTACGTCGATCGCGGCGGACGCCTCGTCATCACACCCGCCGAGATCCAGCGCGACCTGATCGTCGTGTAGCGCGACCCGACGCGGCCGACGGTCGCCCGGCTCAGCGCCCGAGCCAGTCGACGAGGTGCCGGTCGATCACCATCGCGAGGAAGATGAGCGCGAGGTAGAGGAGCGAGTAGCCGTAGACCCACCAGGCCGGCTTCACGTAGTCGGCGGCCACGCGCACACGGTGCACGCCGTGCAGCAGGAAGCCGCCGAGCACGAGCGCCATGACGAGGTAGGGGAGGCCGAAGGCACCCCACGCGACCGGCAGGACGGTGAGCGCCACGAGCAGGATCGTGTACCACCACATCTGCGTGATCGTCTCCCGCTCGCCCCAGACGAGCGGCGCCATCGGGACCTTCGCGTTCCCGTAGTCCCGCTGTTTGTTCAGTGCGAGTGCCCAGAAGTGCGGCGGCGTCCAGTAGAAGACGATGAGGAAGAGGAAGAACGCGGTGAGGTCCAGTGACCCCGTCACCGCGGCCCAACCCACGAGCGGCGGGAAGGCGCCGGCGGCCCCGCCGATGACGATGTTCTGCGGCGAACTGCGCTTCAGCCAGCGCGTGTAGACGAAGACGTAGAAGTAGAAGCCCGCGAGCGCGAGCGCGCCGGTCAGGACGTTGACGAAGGTCGCGAGCATCCAGGTCGCGGCCGTGGCGATTAGCACTCCGAAGGCGAGCACGAGGCGCTCGTGCATCCGTCCGCTCGGGATCGGCCGCAGCTTCGTTCGCGCCATCACGTCGTCGATGTCGCGGTCGAGATACATGTTCACCGCGTTGGCGCCACCGGCCATCAGGTAGCCGCCGAGCATGACGAGCAGGACGATCTGCCAGCTCGGGTCGCCCGCCACGTACATCGGGGCGGCCGTGGTGACGAGGAGGAGCGAGATGATGCGCGGCTTCGTCAGGGTGACGAAGTCCTGCAGCAGCGTCCGTTCCACCGGGACCACGGGCACGGGGGCACCCGGCGCGGCCGTGCTCATGACCGGATCTCCCCGGGGACCGTCGGCAGTTCGATCTCGACCGAGGGCGGCGCCATCGTCGCCCGCCACGACAGGAAGAGGACGAGCGCCAGCACCAGCGCCGGACCGACCGCGAATGTCCACTCCAGCACCGGGCGCTCCGGGGCCGCGGCGCGTAGCACGCGGGCGGAGGAGCGCAGGATCATGACCTGCGCCACGACGACCGCGGCGGTGGCGGACCAGAACAGGACGGCGATGAGGACGGCGGGCATCGGTGAATTATCACCGGCGCCCCTCGCCGGAGGGAGCCCCACGGCGTACTTTCGGCGGATGAATGCCACCCCCCCTCCCGCGACCCTCGAGCGCCGCCTCGGACTCTGGAGCGCGATCGCGGTCGTGATCGGATCGACCATCGGTTCCGGCATCTTCCGCTCGCCGGCCGGCATCGCGGACAAGTTGCCCGGCCCGCTGCCCATGCTCATGTCGTGGGTCGCCGGCGGCATCTTCGCCATTTGCGGCGCCCTCACGCTCGCCGAGGTCGCGAGCGCGCTCCCGCAGACGGGCGGGGTCTACGTCTTCGTCCGGCAGGGCTGGGGGCGGGTCCCGGCATTCGTCTTCGGCTGGAGCCAGCTCGTGATGATCCGTGCCGCGTCCCTGGGCGCGATCGCGATCACGTTCTCTGAGTACTTCTGGCGCGTCAGGACCGGCTCGGCCGCGTCCGACGAGCAGGCGATGATGGTGCGGTACATCGCTGCTGCCGCGATCCTGCTGACCGGCGTCTTCAATATCGTGGGCGTCCGCGTCGGGTCGGCCTTCACGAACCTCACCGTCGTGGCGAAGTACGGCGGACTGATGTTCATCGTCCTGGTCGCGTTCGCGGTCGGATTGCCGCAGACCGGCGGGTTCTACACGCCCGCCCTGCCGGAGGGGAGCTTCACGATTCCCGCCTTCGGGCTGGCGCTCGTGAGCACGCTCTGGGCATTCGACGGGTGGGCCGACCTCTCGTACAACGGGGGGGAGGTCCGGGACCCGCAGAAGAACCTGCCGCGCGCCTTGATCGGCGGCACGCTCATGGTGATCACGATCTACCTGCTGGCGAATCTCGCGTATCTGGCGGTCCTGCCGATCGAGGAGATCCGCATCTCCAAGCTGGTCGCGGCGGACGTCGCGCAGAAGGTGATCGGCCCCGCGGGCGTGGTCTTCGTGTCGGTCACGGTGATGATCTCGACCTTCGGGACCTTGAACACCGTGCTGCTCACGAGCCCGCGGGTGTTCTTCGCGATGGCGGCCGACGGCCTCTTCTTCAAGTCGGTCGCGGCGGTGCATCCGCGCTTTGGGACGCCCTGGGTGGCGGTGTCGCTCACGGCCCTGATCGGGGCGACCTTCGTGCTGCTCCGGAGCTTCGAGCAGCTGGCGGACGCGTTCGTCACCGCGTTCCTCCCGTTCTATTTCCTCGCGGTCGCCTCGATCTACCGGCTCCGCGGGCGGGCGGACTATCAGCCTGCCTTCCGGTGCCCGGGCTACCCGGTCGTCCCCGCGATCTTCATGGTGGCCGTCCTCTATCTGCTCGGGAATGCGCTGGTGCAGGAATCCAGCCGCTGGCAGACGCTCGGCGTCTTCGGCGCCTGCCTGACGGGGGTGCCGCTCTACTATTTGACAGTCGGCCGGGGGCGGGGGCCTGAGCTCCGGGCAGGGGATGGGGGAGGGGACCGGTAACGATCCGGTCCCGGCAGGACCCGGGCCGGAAATCCGCCTTGGACGAATCCGGTCCGGATGCACTACATTTGTGGCGTTGTGGAAGGACGAATCTCACGGCAAATGAGGACATCACATGTACCGTAGTCTTCGCAGACTGGCCTTGTACGGGGCGATGGCCCTGGTCGGGGCGCTTTGGTCGACGACTGCCTCGGCCCAGGTCACGACCGGGTCGATGCGCGGCACCGTCACCGACTCGGCGGGTGGCCCGCTCGAGGGCACCCGCGTCACCGCCACGCACCGCCCGTCGGGCACCGTGTACCAGGCGATGACCCGGGCGGACGGCCGCTTCAACATCCCCGGCATGCGCGTCGGCGGCCCCTACACCGTCGAGGCGACCCGGATCGGGTTCGCCCGGCAGTCGAAGGACGGCTTGACCGTCTCGCTCGGCGTCTCGACCGACGTCGCCTTCCGCATGGGCCAGATCGCGACCACGCTGACGGCGGTGACGGTGACGTCGACCGGGTCGGAGATCGCGGAGACGCGCACGGGCGCGGCGACCGCGGTGTCACAGACGGCGCTCGAGCAGTTGCCGACGATCTCGCGCCGCATCGATGACTTCACGCGCCTCACGCCGCAGGCGAGCGGCTCGTCGTTCGCCGGCGTCGACAATCGCCTGAACAACATCATGGTGGACGGCGCCTACTTCAACAACTCGTTCGGCCTCTCGGGTCAGCCCGGCGACCGCACGGGCGTCTCGCCGATCTCGATCGACGCGATCGAGGCGCTGCAGGTGAACATCGCCCCGTACGACGTCCGCCAGGGCAACTTCACCGGCGCGGCGGTCAACACGATCACCAAGTCGGGCGACAACGAGTTCTCGGGCTCCGTCTACACGCAGTGGCGCGACCAGAGCATGGTCGGCACGCGCGTCGGCGGCCGGGCGTTCAACCCCGGCACGTTCGACTACTCGCAGATCGGCTTCCGTCTCGGCGGCCCGATCCTGAAGAACAAGCTGTTCTTCTTCGTCTCCTACGAGAGCGACGGTCTCACCGAGCCGGGCACAACTTGGCGTGCGAACGAGGGCGGCGAGACGGTCACCGGGCAGGTGACCCGTGTGCTCCGCAGTGACCTCGACTCGCTGAGCAGCTTCCTGAACAACTCGTTCTCGTACCAGACCGGTCCGTATCAGGGATACGACCACGAAGTGCCGTCGATGCGCCTCACGGCGAAGTTCGACTACGCGCTCAATGACCGGCACAAGTTCAGCTTCCGCTACACGAAGCTGGACTCCAAGACCGACGTGTTGCTCTCGAACTCGTCGTCGCTCGGCTTCGGCACCCGCCGCACGAACGCGAACGGCCTGAACTTCCAGAACTCGAACTACCAGATCCTCGAGATCATCGACTCGTACGTCGCTGAATGGAACGCGGTGATCGGCGATCGGATGTCGAACAACATGATCGTCGGCTTCACCAAGAACGACGAGAGCCGCGACTCCCGCGGGTCGGTCTTCCCGATGGTTGACGTGCTGAACGCCGGCGCGGTCTACACGACGTTCGGCTTCGAGCCGTTCACGCCGAACAACGAGCTGCGCTACAACAGCTTCCAGTTCCAGAACAACTTCAACATCTACGGTGACAACCACGACCTCACGTTCGGCGTGAGCGTCGAGAAGTACGAGTCCGAGAATGTCTTCTTCCCAGGGTCGCAGAGCGCGTACGTGTACAACTCGCTCGCCGACTGGTATACGGACGCGAACGACTATCTCGCGAACCCGAATCGCACCGCCTCGCCGGTCACGTTACGACGGTTCGAGGTCCGGTGGAACAACATCCCGGGGCAGGTGAAGCCGATCCAGCCGCTCGAGGTCACCTTCGCCGGCATCTACGCGCAGGACGAGTGGCGTCCGACGGACGACCTCACGATGACCTTCGGTGTGCGCGCCGAGATGCCGATCTTCGGCAACACGGCATTCGAGAACGCCGAGGTCGATGCGATGAACTTCGTCGACAACCTCGGGCGGACACGCCAGTACTCGACCGGGAAGCTTCCGGACTCGAAGATCCTCTTCTCGCCCCGGCTCGGGTTCAACTGGGACGTGAACGGCGATGGCGTCACCCAGGTGCGCGGCGGCTCAGGCGTCTTCACCGGTCGCCCCGCGTATGTCTGGATCTCGAATCAGGTGGGGAACAACGGTGTGCTCACGGGATTCGAGCGGCTGGACAACGTGACGAATCGGCCGTTCCATCCCGACCCGGATCACTACAAGCCGGCCTCGGTCACCGGCGCGCCCGCGGCCTCGTATGAGGTCAATTTCACCGATCCCGACTTCAAGTTCCCCCAGCTGCTCCGGACGAACCTCGCGATCGACCGAAAGCTCCCTGGTGGGATGGTCGGCACCATCGAGTGGCTGCTCGGTCAGGAGATCAATGGCGTCGCCTATTTCGATGCCAACCTGAGCCCGTCGGACTCGCGCTTCACCGGCCCGGATCCCCGCGCGCGCTGGAGCATCGATGACTGCCCCGGGACGGGATCCCTCGCCGGCGTGCAGAATCGCATCAACTGCAAGATCACGAATGCGGTGACGCTCAAGAACCAGAATCGCGGCAACTCCTGGAACATCGCGGCCTCGCTCGAGAAGAGCTTCATGAACGGCTTCTACGCGAAGGGCGCCTACAGCTACGGAGTCTCGCGCAACACCGTCGATGCCGGATCGATCGCCTCGGGGTCGTGGTTCGGAAATCAGCACACGGGCGATCCGAACGCCCCCGCCGTTGGATACTCCGGCACGTCGCTCGGTCACCGCTGGTTCGCGGTCGCGTCCTACGGACGGAACTTCTTCTCGTTCGGCCGTACGACCGTGTCGGCGTTCCTCGAGAGCCGCACGCAGGGCAACGGAAGCTACGTCTATGGTGGCGATCTCAACGGGGACGGAGGTACTTCAAACGACCTCATCTATATCCCGAAGAACTCCTCTGAGATCATCTTCACGCAGTTCACTGCGTCTGGCGCGACGTTCACTCCGGCGCAGCAGCTTGAGGCCTGGGAGGACTTCATCAGTCAGGACCGGTACCTTCGCAATCATCGCGGCGGCATCGTGGAGCGCGGCGCAGTCTTCATGCCGATGGTGACTCGCATGGACCTCAGCGTCTCGCAGGATGTCACCCAGATGGTCGCTGGAAAGCGGCACACGATCCAGTTCCGGATGGACATCTTGAACTTCTCGAACATGTTCAACTCGGATTGGGGGCGCAGCTGGAGCTTCGTCTCCACCTCGCCGCTCGTCCCCGCGGGAACGACCGCTGGCGGCCAGCCGCAGTTCCGGCTCCGGAACATCGGGAATAGGCTCATCAGCCGCAGCTTCCAGCGAAACGCGGGTGTGGGTGACGTGTTCCGGATCCAGTTCGGGGCGCGGTACATCTTCAACTGAGCAGCGGGCAGAACCACCAGCACTATGGACTGATTCCAAGGTCCACTGCCATCTGCCAACGGCCCGGCGAGCATAGCTCGCCGGGCCGTTGTGCTGATGCCCGCAATGACCGGTTCGGCGCGACCTGTTGCCGCTTCCGTTGCGTGGCCGCAGCGCGCGGCGCCAGCACGGCCGTGCGGCGCCTACAATCGGAGCTGGTCAGCATCGCCGCCGAGGGCCGCGTGCAACGCGCAGGGCCGGTTCGCCCAATGTCTCGGCTTCGCGAAGTCCCCGGCTCCATCGCCAAGCGATCCCGCTCAGCGCGCCCAAGACCGCGGTGCGAACTCGCCTGACGCACAGCCGAAGGAGGACGACGCGATGCAGTATGTCCGGCACATCCCCGCGGGCGCCGCCGATGATACCGCGCACGGCGGCAGGCGGACTCGGAAATGGAGCGGGGCACCCCGGAATCATCGGGGTGCCCCGCCATCGAGAAACGCCGAAGGATCCTGTTTCGGCCTTCAGCTCAGAAGATGCTGAGCTTCACGTACTTCTTCGGATTCCGCTGGAAGTCCGTCGTAAGGCTGTCCAGTCGCTGCACCAGCCCCCGTACGTCGCGGTACAGCCCCGGGTCGTTCAGCAACTGCGCTGCCGACCCATTCCCGCTGTCGACCTTCTTCAATACCGCGTTGAGCTGCTCGGTCGTCCCACGAAGGTCGTTCGTGAGGACGTTCACGTTCCGCGAGAGCTCGCCGAGGGCACGCACCGTCGAGTCGACCTGCGCCGAGTCGATCGAGCTCGCGAGTCGCTGGATCGACCGCTGCGTGCGGGTGAGTTCGGTTGCCTGTTGCTCCGCGATCTCGCTCAGCGAGGCGATCAGCGCGTTGGCGCTCGTCACCGTGCGGCGCACCTCGCGGAGGCCGCCTTCGTCCACCAGTTCCGTGCGGAGTGCCTTGGTCAACGCCTGCACGTCCTGGCTGATCGCGTCGACCTTCGTGAGCACCTCGCCGATCCCGACGGTTCCGGGGCCGGCCGGGATGGTGTCGCCGATCGCGAAGAAGTCGTCCGTCGGGATCGACGGCTTCATGGCCACCATCATGTCGCCGAAGACGCCGTTCGGCGCCACCGCCGCCGTCGTGCCCTTCGGGACCTGGTACTTGTTGTAGATCCGCATCGTGACGAGGAGCTTCCCGTCACGCCGGATGTCCACCGCATCCACGTAGCCCACCGAGACGCCCGAGAGCATCACCGGCTGCCCCTGCCGGAGGCCGGAGCCCCAGTCGAAGGCCGAGTAGACCACATAGCCGGGCAGGAGGCCGCCGCGGGCCAGGAACATCGAGCCGATGACGGCGAGGCCGATCGCGGCGGTCGCCACGATGCCCACGAGCACTTCGTCGCGTCGCTTCATCCTTGAAGGTATGGGGCGAGGAGGACTGCGGTACAGGCGTCGAGGATCAGGATGGCGATCGACGAGATCACGACCGCCTTCGCCGTGCTCTTGCCCACGCCCTCCGCGCCGCCGAAGGTGGTGTATCCCTCATACGTGCACAGGAAGGCGATCGCCGCACCGAACAGGGTCGCCTTGATCAAACTGTATGTCACCTGGAACTGGTCGTAGCCGAGCCGCACGCCCTCCATGAACTGGGCGAACTGCACATCGGCGACCGTGACCGCCGCCATCATCCCGGACAGCACGCCGATCACGTCGGCGAAGACCGTCAGGATCGGGAGCATGATGATCGCCGCCACCAGCCGCGGCACCACCAGGTAGGCCACCGGGTCGAACGCCAGCGTCTCGAGCGCGTCCACCTGCTCCGTCACGCGCATCGTCGCGATCTCGGCCGTCATCTTCGCACCCACCCGGCCCGCGAGGACCAGTCCCGTCAGCAGTGGCCCTGTCTCGAGGATCACGATCTGCCGCGTCGAGAGCCCCACGATCGAGAGCGCGATGCCCGGGAACAGCTGGTAGCGGATCTGGATCGCGATCACGCCCCCGATGAAGGCTGCCACCATCAGCGCTAGCGGCAACGAGTCCACGCCGATCGCCCGCATCTGGTGGATCACCTGCCCGCGCCAGGTGGGACCCTCGCGGAACGCGCGCGCGATGTCGCGGATGAAGAGCACGCGCCCGCCCACGCCGCCGAGGAACCCCAGCGTGTCCCGCCCCATCTGGCGGAAGAACACGAGGCTCTGCCGCTGGACGACCGGGAAGGACTCCGTGGGACGGTGCGACACGCTAGGTCCGGACCTTGATGAGGAGATAGGAGCCGATCACGCCGAAGATCGCTCCCGGGATCCAGGCCGCGAGCTCGGGCATGATGAGGCCGCCCGCACCGATCGCCTGGGTCATCTGCAACAGCATCAGGAATATAACCGTGGTCGCGAGGCTGATCGCGATCCCGTAGGCGGTTCCCCCACGCTGGGTCGAGGTCGCGAGCGGCGCCCCGATCAGCATGATGATGAAACAGGTCACCGGGATCGCGATCTTGAGCATCCGTTCCACCCGCAGCTTGTTGACGTCCGTGCCCGAGCGCTCCATCGCCTCGATGAACCGGCCCAGGTCGCGGTACCCCATCTCCGCGGGCGCCTTCGGGTTCGCCATCAGGTTCGTCGGCGCTTCCGTGAACCGGGAGTCGCGGAGCGAGTCGAACGAGACCGTCACGTTCGACATCGAGTCCGGCAGGATGTGCATCACGCCGTCGGCCAGCAGCCAGTTCCCCTTGCCGTCCCACGTGCCCGACTTCGCGGCGATGACGTAGCTCGGATAGTCCGGTCCCGCGCCAGGGCGCTCGATCTCCACGCCCTCGAGCCGCGAGGTCGTGACATCGGCGAATCCCACCTTGTAGACGCGCCCCGTCTCCGAGAGATAGGCGAAGTTCGCGCGCTTGTCCGTGTTCTTGAATACCTTCTCCTGGAGCAGCTCCAGGCGGCGCGCATTGAGCGGCGGCACCACCTCGGCGAGCAAGAGGCCGAACCCCGTGGCCGCGAGCGCGCCCACCGCGATCGGCGCGATGAACCGATGGAAGCTGATCCCCGAGGCCTTCGCCGCCGTGATCTCGCTGTGGCGCGTGAACCCGCCGATCGTGAAGACCGTCGCGAAGAGCACCGCCGCCGGCAGCACGAGGAACATCGTGTCCGGGATGCCGTAGAGGTATGCGAGCACGATGTCGCCCATCGGCAGCTTGCGCGACAGGTACTGGTCGAGCTTCTCGCTCACGTCGATGATGATGACCAGCAGCGGGAAGCCGAGCGCGGTCGCCGCGAGCACCTTCCAGAACTCCGAGAGGACGTAGCGGTCGAGCGGGCGCAGGAGCCTCATGCCGCCTTCCGTCGCCGGAAGCGCTCGACCACGCGTCCCCACCACTCCGACGTCTCGCTGCCGCGCGACGTCGAGCCTTCGCTCCCCAGGCGCAGGGTGAGGAAGACCCCTACGACCCCGAGCAGGACGTTCGCCGCCCACATCGCCACCGAGGGCCCGACGATCGCCCGGTCGGCGAGTGCCTCGCCCCCGAGCAGGCCCACGTAGTAGACCCCGAAGACGCCGAGGCTCACGCCGATCGTCAGCCCCACGCCGCCGCGCGGGAACCGCAGCGCGATCGGGGCGCCGAGGAGGACGAACACGATGCAGGCCGTCGCGATCGCGAACTTCTTCTCGATCTCCACGCGGAACTGGTCGATCGTGTTCTGCGACACGTCGAGCTCGAGCTGCATGCCCATGAGCTCCACTTCGGTGATTTCCCGCGGCGGCTCCCCCGGCACCTCGGACTGCGGCGCGAGGCGCGGCTGGTACGCCGACGGTGCACCCGCCGAGGGCGCGACGACGGGCGCCTCGGCCACGACACTGTCACCGGCGGGACGTGGCTTGGGCGGCCGGCGGACGACGCTCGCCCCCCCGGCCGCCGTCGTCGAGTCCGCCCCCGCGTCTCCGGCCGCGCCGCCGAACGTCGCGATCCCTGCGCCGACGAGCGACTTCGCGCCGGCCACGGCTCGGCAGTAGAGTGCGCCCACCCCACCACCGCCGCCCGGCACCTGCGCCGCCTCGCCCTTGGCGCGCTTGAGCCGTACCCACGCACTGTCGCGCTGGATCGAGGCGTCGTGCACGCGGGCCTGCAGCTCGCAGACGGTCAGCTCGCGATCCGACCGGTACGAGCGGCGGTCCTCGTTGCGGTCCAGGCGCACCGCGACCCCACGGACCTTGATCACGTCCGTCTTGTAGAAGCTGCGCTGCAACTGGTCCGGCTCGGTCGCCGAGAGTTCGACCATCGAGCCGTCGTGCAGCGTGAGGATGAGGTCCTCCCCGGTCGCGTTGAACGCGAGGACGCCGCTGTCGGCGACGATCGTGCGCCGGCGCGCCGGGTCGCCGAGGTCGTAGATCGTGACATCGCGCATCTGGTTCGTGCCCGAGGCGATCCGACCGGCGCGCAGGAAGAGCTGCCGCGGCACCACCTCGTTGATGACCTGTTCCTGCAATGCGAGCGTGGGCTTCACGCGCGCGATGTCGGACTGGAGGGTCGCGAGTCGGTGATTCGCGCGCGGCAGCACCTGGTCGTTGAACCAGACCATGAACAGCGTGAGTCCCACCGACGCGAGGATCACCGGCCGCACGAGGTACTGCATGCTCACGCCGCTCGCCTTGAAGGCGGTGATCTCGTTCTCGGATGCGAGTCGCGAGAAGGCGTGCAGCGTCGCGACGAGCACCGCCATGGGCAGGGTCATCGCGAGCGTGAACGGGATCGAGAGCAGCAGGAACTCCGCGATCACCGTCCAGGGGAGGCCCTTGCCCACCAGGTCGCCGAACTTCTTCGCAACGAAGTTGAGCAACAGCAGCGACGTCAGCGCGGATAGCGCGAACATCAGCGGGCCGGCGTGCTCCTTGAGGATGTAGCGGGCGACGATCTTCACGCCGGGGAGGTGCGGGGAACGGGCGGGGGACGGGCGAGGAGCGACTGGCCGACGGTCGACCGAAGGCCAGCGAGCGCGGTCCGCGCTCCCGGACTCGTATATTCCACCGGCCATCCGGTGCGGGGCAAGGCCGTGCACGGATTACCCCGCCCGCGCCGGAAGGTGCGCCCTCGCCACCGGAGTCCTGCCGCCATGCTCTCCTGCTCCTCGACCATCCCGCGTCCCCCCCGCCGCCGAGGGATGCTCGGGTCCGCGGTGCTCTTCGGGGGCTCCCTGCTCGTCGCCGCGGCGTGCAGCGGGGCTGACGCCGCCTCGCGCGCCGACCAGCGCGCCTCGTCGACGGGCGCTGGCGCTAGCCAGGGGGTCGAGTTCGATGGCGCTGCGGCGATGGCCAGTGTCGTGAAGCAGCTCGGGTTCGGTGCGCGGGTGCCGGGCTCGGCGGCCCATCGCGCCGCGGGTGACTGGCTCGTCGCCGAACTTCGGCGACGCGCGGATACGGTGATGGTCCAACAGTGGACCCACGTCACGGTCGATGGCCAGCGGCTGCCGATGCGGAACATCCTGGCGCGATTCCGGCCCCATGAGGCGCGGCGCGTGCTCTACGTCGCCCACTGGGATTCGCGCCCGACCGCGGAAATGGAGTCTGATCCGGCGCAGGCGGCACTCCCCGTCCCCGGAGGGAATGACGGAGCCTCCGGCGTCGCGATCCTGCTCGGCGTCGCGGAGGCGCTGAAGCGGACCCCCCCGTCGGTCGGGGTGGATCTCCTCCTGGTGGACGGGGAGGATTGGGGCAGCTTCGACACCAACACCGATGTGCTCATCGGGTCGACCTGGTTCGCGGAGCACCTGCCGGAGCCCGGATACGCCCCCGTGGCAGGCGTCCTGTGGGACATGGTGGGCGACTCGGTCCCCGTCTTCGAGCAGGAGGCGAACTCGGTGCAGGGGGCACCGGAGGTGGTGCAGCGAGTGTGGACCACCGCCCAGCAGCTGGGATATGGCGGCGCGTTCACCAATCGCCAGGGAATCGCCATCACGGACGACCACCTTCCTTTGCTTCGAAAGGGACTCCGCGTGATTGACGTGATTGACCTCGACTACCCGTGGCACCACCGGACGGGGGACACTGCGGACAAGGTGTCGCAGCGGACGCTCCAGCTCGTGGGGGACGTCGCGCTGGCTGTTATTCGCGGAATGTAGAAACAGTGTGAAGACATAATAGGCCTATAAATAGGGCACTCGAAGGAACGCGTTCGGAGTTGAGCGGCGCTTCATTGATTACGCTCGCAGTGATTCGGTGCGACTGTAGTTGAAGGCGAGTCGTAGCGTTTCCCGGTGCCGACGCCTGCCGAACGCCAAGCCCTGATCTTCGTCGCCGCGGTCGCCGCGCTCGGTGCCGGCGTCCGCGGGTGGCGCGCGATCGACCACCCCGCGGCCGCCCCGGCGGCGACTGCCGCGCTCGCGGACCAGCTCGCCCGCGTCGACTCGGTCATCGCCAGCGGGGGGCATCGTCGGTCGAGGACCGGAGGGTCCGGGAGGCGCGGACCGGGGCAGCGCGACTCGTCCGCCGGTCCTCCGGCGGCGCCCTCTCCGCTGCTTCGCACTCGTCCATCTCCCGCGCCGCGGCCGCCGCGCACGGCGAGCCCCGAACCGTCGATGGAACCCATCGACGTGGACCTGGCCACGGTCGACGAACTGGATCGCCTGCCCGGGATCGGACCGGCGCTGGCGGCGCGGATCGTGGAGGAGCGCGCGCGACTTGGCCCGTTCGGCTCCATGGATGCGCTCGATCAGGTCCGTGGGATCGGACCGGCGCTGGCTGAGCGGCTTCGGCCGCATGTCACGTTTTCCGGTTCGCCTCGTCCTCCCGACACGGAGGTTCCGCTCGCGAGCCGCGGTCGTCGTCCTTGACACCATCGCGTCTGCGCGGGCACCTTCACGCATTCTTCCCCGGGTCGGCGCCGCGCCGACCGGGGGCGCGCCGTATACCGTCCGTACCTATCGGGACCCCACACGCATGGCCTCTGCAGCGAACGCCGGCAGCGAACGGATCGGGGACCTCCTCATCAAGGAGGGCCTCGTCTCGCGCGAGCAGGTGCAGAAGGCGCTCGATGAGCAGCGGCAGAGCGGGACCCGGGTGGGCTACAATCTGGTAAAGCTCGGCTTCATCCAGGAGAACGACCTCGTCCGCACGCTCGCGCGGCAATACAAGATGCCGGCGGTCGACCTGTCGAAGTTCGAGGTCGACAGCAAGATCGTGAAGCTCGTGCCGGCGGACCTCGCGACGAAGAACCTCGTCCTGCCGCTCAAGCGCGACGGCCGCACGCTGACCGTGGCGATGGCGGATCCGACGAACCTCGGCGTGATCGAGGACCTGAAGTTCATCACGCGCTACGACATCTTCCCGGTGATTGCGGGCGAGTTCACGCTCAAGAACGTCATCGAGAAGCACTACGAGTCGAACGACGTCCAGATGTCGACCCTCCTCTCGGAGATCGAGGGGATGGAGACGGAGGACCTCGAGGTCGTCGAGGAGGAGAAGGAGGAGATGTCGGCCGCGGCACTCGCCGCCGCGGTGGACGACGCCCCGGTCGTGAAGCTGATCAACGCGATCCTCACCGATGCGGTGAAGCGCGGCGCGTCCGATATCCATTTCGAATGCTTCGAGCATGACCTGCGCGTGCGCTACCGGATCGACGGCGCGCTGCAGGAGGTCATGAAGCCGCCCAAGAAGATGCAGCCGGCGCTCATCTCGCGCTTCAAGATCATGAGTGCGCTCAACATCGCCGAGCGCCGCGTGCCGCAGGACGGCCGCATCAAGCTCAAGATGGGCAAGAAGGTCATCGACTACCGTGTCTCGACGCTCCCGACGCTCTTCGGCGAGAAGGTCGTGCTCCGCATCCTTGACAAGGGCAACCTCACGCTCGACCTCGAGAAGTTCGGCATCGAGCCGCGCGCCGAGAAGGAGCTGATGGAAGCGGTGCAGAACCCGTACGGCATGGTGCTCGTCACCGGTCCGACGGGCTCGGGCAAGACGACGACGCTGTACAGCTGCATCAGCAAAGTGAACTCGGTCGACACGAACATCATGACGGCCGAGGACCCCGTGGAGTACAACCTCTACGGGGTGAACCAGGTGCTGGTGCGCACCGAGATCGGGATGACGTTCGCGGCGGCGCTGAAGGCGTTCCTGCGGCAGGACCCGAACATCATCATGGTCGGCGAGATCCGCGACCTTGAGACGGGCGGCATCGCGATCAAGGCGGCGCTCACGGGTCACCTCGTGCTCTCGACCCTGCACACGAACTCCGCGGCCGAGACGGTGACGCGCCTGCTGGACATGGGACTCGAACCGTTCAATGTGAGCTCGGCGCTCAATCTCGTGCTGGCGCAGCGCCTGCTCCGCCGGATCTGCGGCAAGTGCAAGATCGTGTTCCGTCCGGACGCCGCCGAGTTCGAGGCGGCGAAGTTCACGCCCGAGATGACGCTCCAGGACCTGCGCTTCACCGAGCAGGCCGTGAAGGACATGATCGCGCGTGCGCCCGCCGACGCGGCGCCGCACCTCGCGAACGTCACGATGCACACGAAGGTGATGGACATGCCCTTCTTCAAGGGCAAGGGCTGTGACGCGTGCAACGGCTCGGGATTGAAGGGCCGCCAGGGCGCGTACGAGGTCATGTTCATGACGCCGTCACTGCGAAAGTTGATCCTGCAGAACGTCGGCGCTGCGGAGATCAAGGACGCCGCGGTCGAGGGCGGGATGCTCACGCTGCGCATGGACGGCCTGCTCAAGGTCTGGAAGGGCATCACCACGCTGGAACAGGTCGTTCGCGAGACGAGCGCGTGACGGTCCTCCTCCCCCCATCCTCCGTCGTCACCGAATGACCGCCCCCGCCTCCGCTGCCGCCCCCCAGGTCAACCTCCGCGTCCTCCTCGAGGAGATGATCGAGCGCGGCGCGTCCGACCTGCACATCACCGCGGGCGACCGCCCCAAGCTCCGCATCGACGGGGACATCCAGTCGTCCCGGCAGGAGGTGATCCTCCAGCCGAAGGACACGCTGCAGCTCGCGTACTCGGTGCTCACCGAGAACCAGAAGAAGCGCTTCGAGATGGAGGACGAGCTCGACTTCTCGTTCGGCATCCAGAACCTCGCGCGCTTCCGCGGCAACTGCTTCAAGCAGCGCGGTTGCGTCTCGATCGTGATGCGCCAGATCCCGTTCAACATCAAGACGTTCGCCGACCTCAACCTGCCGCCGGTGATCGCCAAGCTCGCGGAGAAGCCGCGCGGTCTGGTGCTCGTCACCGGTCCCACCGGCTCGGGCAAGTCGACGACGCTCGCCGCGATGATCGACAAGATCAACCGCGAGCGGAAGGGGCACATCCTCACGGTCGAGGACCCGATCGAGTTCATCCACAAGCACCAGGGTTGCATCGTCAACCAGCGCGAGGTCGGGAGCGACACGAAGTCGTTCGGCAATGCCCTCAAGTACGCGCTCCGCGAGGATCCCGACGTGGTGCTCGTGGGCGAGATGCGCGACCACGAGACGATCCACGCCGGCCTCACCATCGCCGAGACGGGTCACCTCGCGTTCGCCACGCTGCACACCAACTCGGCGGCCGAGGCGATCAACCGCATCATCGACGTCTTCCCGAGCCACCAGCAGGCGCAGGTCCGCGCCCAACTCGCGTTCGTGCTCGAGGGCATCATCACGCAGACGCTGCTCCCCAAGCGCACCGGCAAGGGGCGGGTGATGGCGGCGGAGATCCTCGTGGTCACGCCGGCCATCCGTGCGCTCATCCGCGACGACAAGATCCACCAGATCTACTCGTCGATGCAGTCCGGCAAGAAGTTCGGCATGCAGACGCTCAATGATGCGCTCTACCAGCTGTACGTCGCCAAGGAGGTGACGGAGGAGGAATGCCTCCGCGTCTCGGGCGACCCGAACGAGTTCCTCCGCATGATCGGCAAGACCGCCATCGAGGAGGGTCCGTCGGCCTCCGCGAAGTCCGGCCCGATGGCCGGCGGCGCGGGCCGCCGCTGAGCCCCTCGTAACCAGGAGACCCCATGCCCGCCTTTTCCTACACCGCCCGCACCGCCGGGGCGAGCTCAAGAGCGCCACGATCGAGGCCTCGAGCAAGGACGACGCCGTCGCGCAGCTGAAGAAGATGCGCATGAACGTCGTCAAGGTCGAAGAGCAGTCGAAGACCCCGAGCAAGACGAAGGGGTCGATCGCGATGCGCGACATCGTGATCTTCACGCGACAGTTCTCGACGATGATCAATTCGGGCCTGCCGCTCGTGCAGGCGCTCGACATCCTCTCGAAGCAGTCGGAGAACCCGGTCCTCCAGAACGTGACGCGGCAGGTGGTGTTCGACGTCGAGTCGGGCCACACCGTCGCCGACGCGCTCGCCAAGCACCCGAACGCGTTCACCGAGCTCTACGTGAACATGGTCGCGGCCGGCGAGGCCGGCGGCATCCTGGACACCATCCTGATGCGTCTCGCGACGTTCATGGAGAAGAACGACGCCCTCGTCCGCAAGGTGAAGGGCGCGATGATCTACCCCGGCGTCATCATGGGGGTCGCCGGTACGGCGATCACCGTGCTGCTCCTGTTCGTCATCCCGACGTTCCAGAGCATGTTCGCTTCCGTGGGCCTCGCCCTGCCGCTCCCGACGCGCATCGTCATCGCGCTCTCGGAGTTCCTGCAGGGCTACTGGTGGGCGCTCATCATCGCCGGCTTCGTCGGCTTCCGCAGCTTCAAGAGCTACTACGCGACCGCCAACGGCCAGCTGGCGATCGACCGCCTCATGCTCAAGGCGCCCGTTCTCGGCGACGTGCTCCGCAAGTCCGCCGTGTCGCGCTTCACGCGCACCCTCGGGACGCTCATCAGCTCGGGCGTCAGCATCCTCGACGGCCTCGAGATCACGGCCAAGACGGCGGGCAACCGCGTCGTCTCAGACGCGATCCTCGCCTCTCGCTCCTCGATCGCCGGTGGTGACACCATCTCCGCCCCGCTCGCCAAGTCGGGCGTCTTCCCGCCCATGGTGATCTCGATGATCGCCGTCGGTGAGCAGACCGGCGGCCTCGACGAGATGCTCTCGAAGATCGCCGACTTCTACGACGAGGAAGTCGATGCCGCGGTCTCCGGCCTCCTCTCGCTCCTCGAGCCGATGATGATCGTGTTCCTCGGCGTCGTCGTCGGCGGCATGGTCGTCGCGATGTACCTGCCGATCTTCGACATGATCAACGCGGTGCAGTGACGTCGGCCGCGCGGTGATGTAGGACGGAGGGCGGGCCTCGTGGCCCGCCCTTCTCATTTCGCCCGACAGCCTCGCGCGGGTCCATCCAGCGACGCGTCGGGGCATTCCCCACAACGGGCCGGGGACGCCCCGGCTGGTCGACCGGGGTACCAGATGCGAGCTTCCGTCGCCGTGCCCATCCTCTTCGCCGAGTCCCCTCTGACCGACCACGTCCGCCGTGTCGTCACCCCTGCGGCGGCGTCCCTCGCGCTCGGCCTCGTGGTCACCGCCGCGGTCGTCGCGCCAGCGTTCGCGCAGGTGCGTACCGTGGAGCCGCGGCTGCCCTTCGCGATCGGGGAGGCACTCGACTACCAGGTGCGCATCGCGCGCCTGGGTGACGTGGGGACGGGGCGCATGTGGATCGAGGGCCCAGTGGTCGAGCAGGGGGTCAGCGTCTGGCGGCTGCGCTCCGAGATCAACGCGGGGAAGGGCCCGATTCGCGCGACCGACCGGACGAGCTCCTGGCTCGACCCGCATCGCTTCGCGATCGTCCGCTTCGAGAAGACCGAACGGCACGTGCTCTCGAACGGCGCGGAGCGCGTGACGATCGATCGCGCCTCGCATCGATGGAGCGACAGCGAGGGTCCATCGGGCGCCCTCGGGAGCGAGATGCCGCTGGACGAGCTGTCGTTCCTCTACTTCCTGCGTACGATCCCGCTCGAGCGCGATACCGTGCTCCGGTTCGACCGGCACTTCGACGCCACCCGCAACCCGACCGTGGTGCGCGTGAAGGGAGAGGAGACGCTCAGTACGGCCGCAGGGATCTTCCGGACGCGCGTCGTGGAGATGGAGGTGCGTGACCCCAAGCGGTACAAGGGTACCGGGACCATCCGGATCAACCTCTACGCAGAGGAGTGCCACATCCCGATCCGGATCGAGAGCCGGATGCCCGTCCTGGGCATCACGACGCTTACGCTGACCGGTTGGTCGCACTCGCCGCGCTACCCAGACGCGCTCCCCTGCGACTAGTGTAAGGGCGGGTAGGGAATCCCCCTACCCAAAGAGCCGAAAGGACCGGACCAAAGTTCCGGTACTGCCCTACTGTCAGGGAATGTCCCCACACCGAGCTTCATACCACGAAACGCGCACCGTGCGCGGAACGTGAACCTGGACCGGAGACTCCCCCATGAGCAGTCGAATCCGCGGTGCCGCGACCGCCCTGCTCTTGCTCGCCGTCGCAGGCGCCTGGCGCCCCCTGCTCGATCCCCTCAAGCTCCGCGCCGAGAGCAAGCTCTGGTTCGACGGGAAGTCGACCGTGCGCGACTGGTCCTGCAAGGCGACGCAGATCGACGCCGTGATCGACGCGGAGGCCGGCGCCGCTGCGAACGTCCTGAAGGCGCAGAAGGCCGTGAAGACCGTCTCGCTCACGTTCCCGGTCGCGAAGCTCGATTGCGAGAACGGGACGATGAACGGGCACATGATGAAGGCCCTCAACGCCACGACCCAGCGCACGATCGTGTTCGCGCTCACCGGCTACGAACTCGCGGCCGGCGCCCCCGTGAAGGGCACGCTCAACGGCACGCTCACGCTGAACGGCGTGACGAAGCCCATCTCGTTCCCGGTCGAGTACGCGTCCGGTGCGGCCGGCGCGCTCCGCGTGACCGGCAAGTACGCGGTCCTCATGACCGACTGGAACGTGCAGCCGCCCAAGCTGATGATGGGCGCGCTCAAGGTGGATCCGACGATCACCGTGAACTTCGACCTGCAGCTCCAGCCCTGAACGGTTCCGAACGTCTCTCCCCCACTGTGCAGCTCCAACCCTGACCGGCGGGTGCCGGTCTCTTCCCCCGAGGTACCCATATATGCGTAACATCCGTACCGCCCTCTCTCTCGTCGCCGGCCTGGCCATGGCCGCCCCGGCCGGCGCGCAGGTCCTCGACTCGGCGCAGGTGAAGTACCCGCAGCCGATGGTCATCCAGTACACGCGGCCGTACGATTCGCGCGGCATCAACATGTTCGAGACGCCGAAGCGGGCGGGCGCGACGTATGAAGGCTTCAAGATGACGATCGGTGCCGCGTTCACCCAGCAGTTCCAGGGGCTCACGCACTCCAATGATGCCGACTCGGTGTTCGTCGCCGCGGTCAATCCGTCGCCGGGTGCTGCCGGCAGCGCGGCGATCTCCGATCGCAACCGCCTGATCGAGATCGGCAAGGGCTTCAACAACGCCGTCGCGAACATGATCTTCAATGCGCAGCTGGCCCCGGGTATCCGCGTCCAGATGACCAGCTATCTTTCGGCGCGGCATCACAACGAGACGTGGGTCAAGGACGGCTTCATCCAGATCGACGAGTCGCCGTTCGACCTCCCGCTCTTCAACAGCATCATGAAGTACACGACGCTCAAGATCGGCCACTTCGAAGTGAACTACGGTGACCAGCACTTCCGCCGCACCGACAACGGCCAGGCGATGTACAACCCGCTCGTCGGCAACTCGATCCTCGAGGCCTTCACGACGGAAGTAGGTGCCGAGGCGGTCTTCCAGCGGAACGGTTTCCTCGCCGTCGCGGCGATCACGAACGGCGAGATCCGCGGCCAGCTGGCCCGCCCGGCCGATCGCGATCCGGCGCACATGATCAAGCTCGGATACGATCGCCAGGTCAACGACGATCTCCGCGTCCGCCTGACTGGCTCGTGGCGCAGCCAGAACAGCGCGGTGAGCAACACGATCTACAGCGGCGACCGCGCGGGCTCGCGCTACTACTACGTGCTCGAGAACTTCCGGGCAAGCGAGTCGGCCAACTTCACGTCCGGCGCGGTGAACCCCGGGTTCTCGGACGAGATGACCGGCACGATGATCAACCCGTTCGTCAAGTTCCGCGGCCTCGAGTTCTTCGGCGTGATCGAGAGCGCCAAGGGTCGGTCGGCGGCCGAGACGGTGACGCGCGACATCACGCATAACCAGTTCGACCTGACCTACCGCTTCGGCCCCTCGGACAAGCTCTACATCGCCGGCCGTCTCGCGAACTTCGCGGGTGACCTCGGAGTGAGCGGTGCCGGCCCGACCCTGCAGGACAACTCTGACGTGAAGGTCAACCGCACCCAGTTCGGCGGCGGCTGGTTCCTCACCCCGAACCTCCTGCTGAAGGCCGAGTACGTGACGCAGACCTATGACGGCTTCGCCCGCCGCGACATCCGCAGCAACGGCAAGTTCAACGGCTTCATGCTCGAAGCGGTGACCGCCTGGTAACCTGCGGCACGTGATGGACCCTCAGTGACGGGGGAAGGGAGGGCGGGGTAGGGCGTGCATGATCAAGCGCCTTGCCCCGCTCTTCTCGTTGTGCCTCGCCCTCGGTTGCGGCTCGCCGACCGGGGTGCAGGCCTCCTTCGGATTCGGCGACCCGTTCTGGATCGAGGTCGGGCACTCCGCGGTGAGTCGAGATGCGGACATGGTCGTACGGTTCTTGAGCGTGATCGAGAACTCCACCTGTCCTATCGACGCCGTCTGCGTCTGGGCAGGACGCGCGATCGTCGAGGTGGGGGTGACGGTCGCGCCGGAGCCGGAAGTGCTCGTCGAGATCGAGGTGACGGCCTCGACGCCCGCTGCCCGCCAGCGAACGGTCGCGGGGCGGCGCGTGGAGGTCCAGGAGCTTCGTCCGCCCAATCGACTTGGCGGAGCGGTCGGGTCGCCGGAACTGCGACTCGTGGTGGTCGCGGTCCGCTGAGGCCACGCACCGGCGCGTATTGAGGCTTGCCGGTCGCGCGACCAGATTGCGCGCATGATCACTCGACTGCTTCGCGACTTCCGACGCGCCATGCCGGCCGCCCTCGGGCTCCTCTTCCTGCTCGCGTGCGGGCGCACCCCCGGGGCGACTGCCCAGGACGCTCCGCGGCCCGGGGTGCTGCCCGCCCTCGACTCGGCGCGCCTCATCGGGGATGTCTACCGACTCGCGCACGACTCGATGGGGGGGCGCGGCGCGATGACGCCCGAGAACGTGAAGGCGCGCGGCTGGTTGGAGGCGGAGTTCCGGCGACTCGGGCTCGAGCCGGTGGACGGCCGTCACGTGCACGCGTGGGTGCGCCCGCCCCGGCGTAACGCGACCGACTCGTTGCGTGGCGCGAACGTCCTGGGCCTCGTGCGCGGGCGGCGCGCGCCTGAACGCGTGATCGTGGTGAGCGCGCACTACGACCATGTGGGGACACGCAACGGCCAGGTCTTCAACGGGGCGGATGACAATGCGTCGGGCACCGCCGCGGTGCTCGCGATGGCTGCGCACTTCAGGGCGCACCCGCCGGAGCACACGATCCTCTTCGCGTTGTGGGACGCGGAGGAGGTCGGGCTGCAGGGCGCGCGTGCCTTCGTCGCGGCGCCGCCCGTGCCGCTGGCGTCGATCGTCGCCAACGTGAACCTCGACATGGTCTCGCGCAACGAGAAGGGTGAACTGTTCGCGGCCGGCGCGACGCCGTGGCCGCGGATGCGCCCGCTCCTCGAGGCCCTGGCGCCGCAGGCGCTCGTGACGCTCAGACTCGGGCACGACAGCGGCGGCGGATCCGAGGATTGGACCGGCCAGTCGGACCAGGGCGCGTTCCACGCCGCCGGGATCCCGTTCGTGTACTTCGGCGTCGAGGATCACCCCGACTATCACAAGGCGACCGACGATCCGGAGCGGATCCAGCCCGGGTTCTACTACCGCGCGGCGCGTACCATCGCGGCGTTCGTGGAGCGGCTCGACGCGGCGGTCACCTCGTGGCCGCCGCGCTGACCGGCGTCTAGCGCGCGAGGCACTCCACCGCACGCAGCGCCCCGTCGGTGCGTGCTTGACCCTCGCCCGTGATGACGACCACGTTCGCGTCCATCGCGCGCAGGACCGCCGCGAAGTCCTCGAAGAGCGCTTCGCGATTCAGGGGGCGATCGCGCACGCCGTCGGGCGTCCATGGCAGGTCGGGGGCGCAGAGCAGATACAGATCGGCGCGCCGCGCGCGGGCTTCCGCGACGATCCAGTCCGGGCAGTGACCATAGTAGTGCCGCGCGTAGACCACGGTGCTCACGAGGTCGGTGTCGCCGACGAACGCGGACGGGCCGTCGGCGCCGACGGCGTCCTGCAGCTCCATCGCGAGGCGCGCGATGGGTTCGACCGTCGTCGCGGAGAGCGGCGTGTCGGCGCGCTCGGCGAAGAGGCGTGCCGCCTCGGGAACGGAGGGCACGCCGAGGTGCCGCGAGAGGGCGGTCGCGAGGGTCGTCTTCCCCGTGCACTCGGGGCCGGTCAGGACGATGCGCGAGCCAGCCATGAACGGCGCCAGTCGAGGTAGCCCTTGGTCGCGAGCACGAGGAAGACGGCATAGAGCGCCGCGGTCACGTACAGCGCCTTCGAGAGGAACATCGCCACGTAGGCGATGTCGGCGACGATCCAGAGCGCCCAGTTCTCCAGGAGCTTGCGGGTCATCATCCACTGCGCGATGAGGCTCAGCACCGAGAGCGCGGAGTCCACCCAGGGCAGGGCCGCGTCGGTATGCCGCTCGAAGTAGAGCGCGAGGCCGGAGGCGGCGACGAGCCCGATCGGGATGAGGCGCAACGCCTCGCGGCGCGTCACGCGGGAGACGGGGAGCTCGGTGCGGTCGGCGCCGCCGAACTTCCACTCGTACCAGCCGTAGCACGAGAGGACGAGGTAGATGGCCTGCAGCCACATGTCCGCGTAGAGCTGCGCGCGCCGGAAGACGAGGAAATAGAGCCCCACGTTCACGATCGCGGTGGGCCAGCTGGCGATGTGCTCGCGGGTGCTCAGCCACACGCTCACGATGCCGAAGAGCGCGGCCACGGTCTCGAGCCGGTTGGCGGCGAGATACGCGAGCACGGCGTCGGTGAGGGCGGCCATGCGGGAGAGTAACCGACGCCCGATGCGGTGGACAGGGCGGCGTCGACGTGGTCATCTTGCATCGGTCCGCCCACCTCGTCCCCGAATCCGGGAGCCCCGTGCTCATCCCGATCGCCTTCGCGTTGCTCGCCGTCGCTTCGCCGCTCCCCGCCTGCGACTCCGGTGCCGAGACGGGCCTGGCGCCCGCGGTCCGCACCGACTCGACCCTCGGGGCGCTCTACGCCAGCGGCCAAGACTATCGGACCTTTCTCGCCGAGGCGAAGGCGCGGCGTGAGCTCTGGGTGCGCCATACCGAGGCGGCCGTGATCGCGCCGGACGTCCTCGCGACCGCGCGCGCGTTGATGGGCCGGTGGCGGATCCTCGTCGTCGCGGTGGACGGGTGCAGCGACTCCGCGAACACGCTCCCGTACATCGCGCGACTGGTGGAGCAGGTGCCGTCGCTCGAGCTCCGCGTGGTGCTACCGGGCCCCGGTCAGGCGGTGATGGAAGCGCATCGGACGCCTGACGGCCGGCCGGCGACGCCGACCTTCGTCGTTCTCGACCCGAGCGGGAATGATGTCGGGTGTCTGGTGGAGCGTCCGGCCGCGCTTCAGCAGCTCGCGATGCAGGCCCGGACCGCAGGGACGCTCGAGACGTTCGCCCGAGACAAGCAGAAGTGGTACGACGCGGACGCCGGGGCCTCGGTCGTGCGGGAACTCGTCGCGGTGCTTCAGGCCGCGGCCGCCGGCGCCCCCCGCTGCGACGCCCCCCGCTGACCCCTGCCGAAGCGGGGCCCATCGGGATATCTTTCGTCGTTACCCATCACCGGACCGTATGGCCAAAGAAGAAGCGATCGAACTCGAAGGGACCGTCTCCGAAGTGCTGCCAAGCGCGACCTTCCGGGTGCACCTCTCGAACGGACACGATGTCCTGGCCACGATGGCCGGCAAGATGCGGCGCTTCCGCATCCGCGTGCTCCAAGGGGATCGCGTCTCGGTCGAGGTGTCGCCGTACGATCTGAGTCGCGGACGCATCACCTTCCGGCACAAGAACTAGACGGAGCGCGGACGGGAGATGGGAGAAGTCAGAAGCGGGGGACTGGCACTTGGCCGGTCCCCCGCTTCTGCCATCTCGACACTGCCCTCTGCCTCAGTGCGCTGCAGCGCCTGCCGCTGGCACCGCCTTGTCCGGCTTCAGATACGTCGCCTTGTGGGTGCTGTACGCCGCCACGTTCGCGACGATCGCGAGCACGATGATCGCGGCCGCGAAGCCCCAGCCGAGCTTGTTCGGGTCGTGCGCCTCGTTGCTGCTGGACATCTGGTCACTCCGGAGGAACGGGGTTCGGCTCGAATGGTAATCGGACCGGGGAGGCTCCCGCCACTGGTCGCGGCGACGGCCCGCGGATTGATTCCGGTCATGACAGAACCAACGCCTCCAGTGGTGGAGCGGTTCGTGACCCGCCGGACGGCGCGGTGTGCGGTGCGGGGCCCCACGGACCGGCGCGCGGCGGGGGAGCTCTGGATCGTGCTGCACGGCTACGGGCAGCTGGCGACCGACTTCCTCGCCGCCTGCGCCGCGCTCGACGACGGCTCCCGCCTCATCGTGGCGCCCGAGGCACTCTCGCGGTTCTATGACGTCCGCTCGCCGCTCGAGCGGCACGCGGCCGCCAGCGTCGGGGCCTCGTGGATGACGCGCGAGGAGCGTGCCGAGGAGATCGTGGACCAACTGCATTGGCTGCAGCAGGTGCACGACCACTACCGCGCGATCGTCGCGCCGTCGGCACCCCTCACGATACTCGGATTCTCGCAGGGGACCGCGGCCGCTTCGCGCTGGGTGGCGCATGGCGGGGTCACCCCTGCGCACCTGATCTGCTGGGGCGGTTCGATCGCGCCCGAGCTCGCGCTCGATGCGGCCTCGCCGCTCGGCCGGACGCGCACCACGCTGGTGGTCGGCGAGCGGGATCGATTCGTCTCGGCCGAGCAGCTCACGCTGGAACGTGACCGGCTGGACGCCGCGGGCTTCCGCTACGCGTTCGAACGGTTCGAGGGCGGGCACCGGCTCGACGACGCGACGCTCCGCCGCGTTGCCGGGTCCGGCGCCTAGGTCAACGGTTGCGGAACCGTTCCAGGTCGCGGCGGTCGCGCTTGGTGGGGCGCCCCGGCTCCGGCTCCATGGCCGGCGCGGCCGCGTGGAGCTGCCAGTGCAGCTTCTCGCGCGCGGCGCGGGATGCGTCCGTCTCCGTGAACAGTCGCGCGGCCTCGGCGGCGGTCCCGCGGCGCTCTCCGGTACCGGTCACCTGGAGGACATGCTCGTATGGTCCGATGCGGACCCGCACCTCGTCGCCCGGGCGAACGGCCTTGGCCGGCTTGGCGCGTTCGCCGTTCACCTGCACCTTGCCACCGTCCACCGCGTCGGCCGCGAGGGAGCGCGTCTTGAAGAAGCGCGCGGCCCAGAGCCATTTGTCCACGCGGACGGGTTCGGTGCTCACCGGACGATCGAGGGGATCGCGATGCATGTGTGGAAGATAGTCCTGGTGGCGTTCGGCGCGAGCGGTGGCCTCATCGGCTGCGGTCGCGAGGCGGCGGAGGTCGAGCGCACGCGCGTGGAGCGGGTGGGGATCGCGCGAGCGGAGTCGACCGCGGTGCGGGTGGCTGCGCTCCCGGCGACGGGACTCTGGTCGAAGGAGCACCTCATCGAGCGCCTCGTGCGCGCCGGCGTCGCGCCGCGCGAGGTCACGGACGCGCCGGCGGGGCCTGCGTGGATGGGGGCGCGTGCCGTCGTCATCGCGGCGGGCGGCGGCGAGGTCTTCGCCTGGATCTTCGCGGACAGCGTGGCGCGTCGCGCGGTCACGGACTCGCTCGACGCGACCACCGGTGCCCCCGTCGGCGCGTCACCGCCATTCGCCGGCCCATACGTGTTCGTGCGGCAGAACAACCTCGCCGCCATGATCACCGGCGGGTCTGAGACGAATCAGGACCGGATCGCCTTGGCGCTGCAGGCCGGACTCCCGGCGGCCAAGCCGTGAGCGTCCGACCGGAACCCGATCGCCGCGCGGTGGTATCTTGAAGCGCCCGACCGTGTCGCGCTGTCCTGTCCCCCGTACCGACCCTTGATGACCGCTCGCTCCCATGTGTCGACGCTCCGGCCGGTCGCCGCTGCCGTGCTCCTGCTCGCGGCTCTCGGCGGATCGGTCCGGTCGCAGCCGCTGCCCACGCCTCAGGCGCTGGGTGCGCGGCATGATTCGCTCATCGGTGGCCGTGCGGCACTCGAGGGACACACGTCGCTGCGGTTGAGCGGGTCCTTCACGATCCCCGACATGGGGCTCGATGCGCCGCTCGAGATCCTCAAGCGCCGACCCAAGCAGTATCTCCTGCGCGTCACGATGGGGCCCGTGGGCGAGGTGCTCTCGGGCTTCGACGGTAAGGTGGCATGGTCGGTCCAGCCGGGCGCCGGCGCGATGCTGCTCGACGGCGAGATGGCGACGCAGATGGCCGACCAGGCCGACTTCTTCGGTGACCTCCATGACTACTCGCGCTTTGCGAGCGTGACGACCCTCGAGCCGACACTGTTCCAAGGGAGACGCGTCCATCCGGTGCAGATGATCCGGCCGAGCGGCGATACGCTCGTGGAGTACTTCGACGTCGAGACGGGGTTCAGTGCCGGGAGTCGCACCGCGCTCGTCACGCCCGCCGGCCGCGTCGAGGCCACGAGCGTGGTGAGCGAGTACCGGACGTTCCATGGGCTCACGGTCGCCACGCGCATCGAGCAGCGCAATCCGCAGTACCGGTTGATCATCACCATCGCGAACGTCGAGTTCGACACGCTCGACGACACGGCACTCGCGCCTCCCGAATCGGTGAAGGCGCTCATCAAGCCCGACTGATCCCACCCCTCTCTCCCTTCCTCCCGAGCCCACCCATGCCCGTGCGTTTCCTCCGCTTCGCGCTCGCCCTCGCCCTGTCCGCCCCCGCGCTGCCGGCGCAACAGGCCGCGATGTCACACGACCACCAGGCCAAGCCGGCGCTCGACGCCGAACTCGCGGAACACTTCAAGGGGATCGCCCTTACCGACGCGCAGATCCGGCAGGTGACCGAGATCAAGGCGAAGCAGCACAAGCTCATGGAGGAGTTGCAGCGCAACCCGGGCGGCCGCGACTCGGTTGCAGTGCGCGCCGAAGTGCAGAAGCTGATGGACGGCGAGCACGCCCAGTTCATGGCGCTCCTCACGCCCGAGCAGAAGCGCATCTTCGAGCAGAACATGCGGGCGCACCATCCGGCCGGTGCGCGGCCGACGATGGAACATGGCGCCGGTGGGCACGACATGGGGAAGGCGCCGACCAAGGCGCCGGAGCCGAAGAAGCCGTAGGCACTTCCGGCGTTCTGAACAAACGGGGGGCGCTTCGGCGCCCCCCGTTCTGCGTTCAACATCGACACCATTAGTACCGTGAGTCCCATAGGAGAACGCTCCAATATTAGGACCCATTGGAACTAAGCGGTTTCCGAATAGTTTTATCCGGAAACCTCCACACGAATGTCTCCGAACCCGCTCGCTCTCGTTCTCGCCGAGGCGCTGCTCGCCCGGACCGGTATGCCCGGATCGCCCGGCGAATGGCGGCAGGACCTCCGCCGCCTCGATCTTTCGGCGCCTGATGCCGCCGTGCTCGCTGACCGTGTCAGCGACTGTGCGCACCGTGCCGGCCACTCCTTCCTTCGCCGCACGTTCAATGCCTCGGAGTGGCCCGACGCGCTCGCCGGCGCGGCCGGCCCACTGATCGTCGTCGCGGATGGCGAGCGCGGCGTGCGAGGCGCGCTGGTCGAGCGTCGTGCGAACGGCACCGTGACCGTGCGCATCGCCACTGATGCGCCGACGGGCGCGGTCATCGGCGATGGCATCGACGTCTCGCTCGACGCCGCCTACGCGCAGATCGCCGACGGAGCCCGGTTCGTCGCGGTCCTCTTCCCCACGCCGGTGGTGATCGCGACGACCGCGGTGGATGAGGAGGCGGAACCTGCGACGCCCATGCAACGCCTCGGGTCGCTGCTGCTCGCGGAGAAGGGGAACATCGGCCTCGTCTACGCCTACGCGACGCTCGTCGGCCTCTTCAGCCTCACGCTGCCACTCGGGGTCCAGGCGATCATCGGCCTCGTCTCGGGCGGGCTGCTGCTGCAGCCGGTGGTGCTGCTCATCCTGTTCGTCGTCGCGGGCACGCTCGCGACCGGGGTGCTGCAGGTGCTGCAGCTCGCGGCCGTCGAGTCGATCCAACAGCGCATCTTCGCGCGCATCGCGCTGGAGTTCTCCATCCGCGTGCCGCGCGTGAGCGTGGAGCGCGCCTGGCGAGAGGACCTGCCGGAGCGGATGAACCGCTTCTTCGAGGTGCTCACGATCCAGAAGAGCCTTGGCAAGCTGCTCACCGGGACGACGACGGCGTTGCTGCAGGTGATCTTCGGGCTGCTGCTGCTCACGTTCTACCACCCGTACTTCACGCTCTTCGGGCTCGGGCTCGCGCTCACGCTCGCGCTGATCCTGCGGCTCACCGGCCCGCGCGGGCTCGAGACGAGCCTCATGGAGAGCGCCTACAAGTACCGCACGGTGCATTGGCTGGAAGAGGTCGCGCGCGCGGTGCATGCCTTCAAGTCGGGAGGACGCGCGACGCTTGCGCTGGAGCGCATGGACGGGCACGTGAGCGGCTACCTCCGTTACCGGCAGCGCCACTTCCGCGTGCTCGTGGTGCAGGCGATGGCGGCGATCGGCTTCAAGACGATCGTGACCGGCGCGCTGCTGGTCCTCGGCAGCGCGCTCGTGATCGACCGGCAGATCACCCTCGGGCAGTTCGTCGCCGCGGAGCTGGTGATCGTGACCGTGCTCGCGGGAATCGAGAAGCTGGTCGCCTCGCTCGCCGACGTGTACGACGTGCTCACCTCCGTCTACAAGCTGGGTGGCGTGACGGACCTCCCGCTCGAGCGGGCCGACGGACTCGTGCTCGCGGCGGCGGCGGAGGGGGTGCGTGTGCGCGTGGACGGGCTCACGTACCGATATCCGACGATCGAGCGCGCCGCGCTCGACGCGGTCTCCTTCGATGTGGCCGCCGGCGAGCGCGTGGCGATCATCGGACCCGACGGCTCCGGGCAGTCGACGCTGTTGCACGTGCTGGCCGGGCTGAAGCCGGGCTACACGGGAGCGGTGCGCTTCGACGGCATCACGCTGCACGATCTCGATCCCGCCGCGTTGCGCGACCGGATGGGCCTGGTCCTCAGCAGTGCCGACATCTTCGAGGGGACGGTGGAGGAGAACATCACGCTGGGGCGCCCCGGCATCGGCCCGGCGGAGGTGCTGGTCGCGCTGGATTGTGTGGGCGCCGCCGACGCCGTGCAGGCGATGGAGCGCGGGCTGAGTACCCTGCTCACCAACGGGGCGCGCGGGCTGCCCTCGACGCTGCGCGTGCGCCTGCTCGTGGCGCGCGCGATCGCGGGCTCGCCGCGCCTGGTGCTGGTGGACGAATGTCTCGCGCTCGTCGAGCCGAGCGCGCGTCGTGAGCTGGTGGCGGCCCTCACCGCGCGCGGTGCGCCGTGGACCCTGCTCGTGGTGACGCACGCACGCGAGATGCTCGAGTCCTGCGATCGCGTGCTCGTGCTTCAGGACGGGACGCAGCACGCGATGCGGCCGTGGCCGCAGCTCGCCGCGGATCCGGTCGTCTCCGCCCTCCTCCCGTCCGCCCGGGGGGCCGCCTGATGGGTGGCATCCCCGACCTCAACACCGAGCGCGCGGCCTCGCTCGACTCGGTCAAGCTGCTCGCGCGGCAGCCGTCGTTCCGCACGCTCGGCCGCTGGATGCTGGGCATCCTCGCCCTCGTGCTCCTCGTCCTGTTCCTGCCGTGGCAGCAGAACGTGCAGGCGAGCGGCGAGGTGACCGCGCTGCGCCCCGACGAGCGGCCGCAGCAGGCGTTCGCGACGGTGGGGGGCCGGATCGTGCGCTGGTATGTCGCCGAAGGCGCGGTCGTGCGCGCCGGTGACCCGATCATCGCCCTGGCCGAGGTGAAGGAGGCGTACCTCGATCCGCGCGCGTTCGAGCGGTTGGCCCAGCAGGTGGAGGCGAAGCGCGACGCGGTGACCGGGAAGCGCGCGAAGGCCGACGCGCTCGCGCGGCAGCGCGTCGCGCTCGACAGCGCGTGGGTGTTCGCGCGGCAGAAGGGGGACAATCGCATCGCGCAGCTCACGGCATCGCTCGCGGCCGCGCAGCTGGAGGATTCGATCGCGACGGTGCAGGCGTCCCGCGCGCAGGCGCTGTTCGCCGAGGGGCTGCGCTCGCGCGGTGAACTCGAGACGGCGCGCCAGCGGGCGCAGCGCGCGAGTGCGCTCGCCCTCGAGGTGGCGGCGGCACTGGCGACGGCGCGGGCGGATCGGGCCGGCGTGGAGGCCGACTACTCCGAGAAGATCGCGAAGGTCGAGGGGGACCGGAGCTCGGCGCTCGCCGAGGCGGCCGAAGGGGAGGCCGAGGTGGCGAAGCTCTCGACGGGGCGGGACAATCTCGAGGAGCGGCAAGGGCTCCTCGTCGTGCGTGCGCCCAGCGATGGCGTGGTGGTGCGCGCCTTGCGCGCCGGCGTGGGTGAGATCGTGAAGGACGGCGAGGCGATCGCCAGCGTGCAGCCGAAGACGCCGGCGCTCGCCGTCGCCCTCAACGTGACCGCCCGTGACGTGCCGCTGATGCAACCCGGCGATCGGGTGCGTCTGGAGTTCGCGGGGTGGCCGGCAGTCCAGTTCAGCGGGTGGCCCAGTGTCGCCGTGGGCACGTTCGGCGGCCGCGTCGCGGTGATCGACCAGTTCGCGCAGCCGGACGGTACGTACCGCGTCCTCGTCGAAGCCGACTCGAGCGATGAGGACTGGCCGCGCGAGTTGCGCCTCGGCTCAGGCGCGCGTGGGTGGGCGTTGCTCCGGAACGTCACGGTCGGTTTCGAGCTCTGGCGCCTGATGAACGGGTTCCCGCCGGCCCAGTCCGCCCCACCGTCGGCAGCGAAGGGCGCGAAGAAGTGATCGTCGCGCTCGCACTCGCGCTGCTGCCTGCGGTCGCCCAGAGTGATTCGCTGACGCTCGAGGCGTTCCTCGCGCGCGTGCGCGACGCGCACCCGGTCGCGCGACAGGCCGAGGCCGTGCGTCAGCAGGCGCGGGAAGACCTGCGCGCCGCGCGGGGCGGCTTCGATCCCTCGGTGAGCGCGACGTGGGACTACAAGCGCTTCAAGGGAATCGGCTACTACGACGAGGTCGATGCGCGCCTCACCGTCCCGACCCCCTGGGGGGTGGACGTGAAGGTCGGCTGGGAGCGGGCGGCTGGCGCGATCATCAATCCCGAGCGCAAGACGCCGGGGACGGGACTCCTCTCGGCAGGCCTCAGCATCCCGATCGGGCCCCGGTTGTTGACCGATGAGCGACGCACCGGCGTGCGGCAGGCCGAGCTGGCGGCCGAGGCGGCCGACGCGGACGCGGACGCGACACTGGTGCGGCTGCTCCAGCAGGCCGCTCGCGACTGGGGTGCCTGGTACGAGGCCGACGCGCGCGCCGGAATCGCGCGAGACGGGGTGACGCTCGCGCGGTTCCGGCTCGACGCCGTGCGCTCGCGTGTGCGGGAGGGTGATGTCGCGGCGATCGACAGCGTGGAGGCGCTCGCCGAATGGGATCGCCGCCTACTCGCGGAGATCGATGCGTCGGCCGCGCTCGCGTCTGCGCGTCTGGTGGTGAGCGGGCATCTGTGGGACGCGAACGGGGCGGCGGTGGCGCTCCCGCCCACCGCGCGCCCTCGGCTCGGCGCGGCTTCGGTGGCTGACGGCGCGCGCCGGGTGGACGACGCGCAACTCGTGCGGCTGGCGCGCGAGCATCCATCGGTCCTCGCCGCGCGGGCGCGCTGGTTGCAGGCCGAGGCGCAGCGGCGCCTGGTGTTGACGCAGGTGTTGCCGTCGGCGAGCGCCGAGGTGAGCGCGCTCGGGGCGGGGAGTTCCCTCGGTTCGTTGCCAGCGCTCTCCGAGGCGGCCGACGATGCGAAGGCCGGCGTGTCGGTGCGGATCCCGCTCTTCGCGCGCCGGGAACTCGGACGCCTGCGGGCCGCGGAGGCGCGCACGCGGCAGCTCGCCACGGAACGCGATCGCGTGATGCGCGATGTGCAACTCGCGGCCGAGCGCGCGGCGATCGAACTCGCCGCGGTGGAGGCGCAGGTCGCGGGGCAGGCGCGGGTGCTGGCGGCGAACGAGGTGCTCCTCGCCGCGGAGCAGCGGCGCTTCGACATCGGCGAGAGTTCGTTGCTCATCGTGAACCTGCGCGAGCGCGCGGTCCTCGATGAGCGTCAGCGGGCGGCGCAGCTCGAAGCGCGGCGGGCCACGGCGCTCGGCGCGCTCGCGGCGGCCCTCGGAACCCCCGCGGTTGTGACGGGTGAAACAGCCGGACCGTCCCGACGGTAGGGCCGTCGAGCTCCTCCACCCTCTGCCTCGTCCGATGCGTACCTTGCGCGCTCTCCTCGTCCTGCTGCTCATCGCGGCGCCGGCACTCGCGGCGCAGCAGTCCACCGTCGCCATCCCGGTCGGGCTCCAACTCGGCATCCCACAGGGCGAGTTCGCCCAGAACGTCAACTTCGCCGGCGGCGTCGGCGGCGGAGTGCTCTGGAAGGTCGGAGGACCGATCGCGCTTCGCGCGGACCTCGGCTTCCTCATCTACGGTTCCGAGACGCGACGCGTCCCTCTCGGCGGCGGCGCGCTCGGGCTGATCAACGTCGATGTCTCCACGACCAACTCGATCTTCGGCGGCAGTCTCGGCGGGCAGATCGGAGTGCCGGGGCGGACCGTGATGCCCTATCTCGGCGGCAGCGTCGGGTTCTCCGCGTTCACGACCTCGAGCAGCGTGCGCGGGTCGAACAGTTCGGACGAGCCGTTCGCCTCGAGCACCAACTCGAACGACGGCACGTTCGCGAAGACGGCGTTCGGCGGGCTCTATATCCCGTTCGGCGAGGGCACGACGGTCTTCGACCTTGGTGTGCGACACACCTGGAACGGCGAGAACGTGCGCTACCTGACGCCGGGGGACATCACGGAGGACGGAAGCGGCAACGTGATCCTCAACCCGCGGCAGACGCGCGCCGACTTCCTCACCGTCTTCATCGGCATCACGTTCACACCCGGGACGAAGTCGCCGCAGAAGTGACGGGGTCGGTCACTCCTCGGGCTTCCAGCGGCGGTCGCGCTTCTGCGTGGACCGCCGCTTCTTCGTGTCGAGGCGCTGGAGCTTCGAGGAGCGGGTGGGTTTGGTGGCGCGGCGCGCCTTCGGGACGACGAGCGCCTGGGCGACCATCGTCGCGAGCCGTTCGAGCGCGAGCGCCCGGTTCTGCGTCTGACTGCGCGTGTCGGCGGCGACCACGCGCACCGTGCCGGTAGTATCGAGGCGCGAGCCGAGCCGGGTGAGGAGCCGCTCGCGCATCTCGGGGTCGAGCGCGGTGGAGGTCGCGGCCCGCCACGTGACCTCCACCCGCGTCGATGAGGTGTTGACGTGCTGTCCTCCGGGCCCGCCGGCACGGGTCGCGCGGATCTCGAGCTCATGGGCTGGTATGGCGACCCGGGCATTCACGCGGAGTCGTCCGTCGTCGGTCCAGGGGGCGTGATCGCTCATAGGTAGTGACGGCATGGTGTTGCATTTCGCCAGACCGCTCGTCTCATTGAAGTCGTTGCGGATTGCAACACTGGAGAGGGCGCTTGGCGCTTCGCGAACCGGGGACCGGAGAAGGATACCACGCCGTGCTGGATCCGCGCCGCCTGCTGCGCTGGATCTACCTCGGGCGTGTGCTCGTGGCGACCGGGAGCTTCGCGGCGACGCTGCTGCGGGCGGTCTTCGTCGACCCCCAGGCGACCTTCCTCGCGACGGTCTTCTTCGTGACCGCGATGGCGCTCACCGCCATCTCGTTCGTGCGGACCGAGGTGAACCGCCGGCGTCCTGGCGAGGGGTTCCTCTACGGACAGCTCGTCCACGACCTCTTCCTGATCACGAGCGTCGTGCACCTGACCGGCGGCGCGGAATCGCAGTTTTCGGCGCTCTACATCCTCGTGATGGCCGCGGCGGCGTTGCTGCTGCCCATCGGTAGCTCGCTGCTGCTCGCGATGCTCGGCTCCGTGCTCTACGTCGGCGATGCGTTCCTGGTGAGCGGCGGGACGCTCACGCTGTATGTCGTGCTGCAGCTCGTGGTATTCACGCTGGTGGCGGTCGGCACCGGGTACATCGCGGCGCGTCTGCAGGAGGCGGGCGAGGGACGCCAGCGGCTGCAGGAGGAGCTTGCGCGGATGCAACTGCGCGCGGCGGACATCCTCGCCAACATCCGGTCAGGGATCATCACCGTCGACCATGGCGGCAAGCTGCTCTATGCGAATCCGGCGGCCGCGGCGATGCTCGGGCTCGCGGTCGACCAGGAGGTCGGCACGCCGGTGCTCGCGCGCATCGCGCGGACGGCGCCGGGGGTGGCCGATGCGCTCGTCGCGCATGCCGCCGGCGGCGTGGTGACGGCGCGGCGCGAGGGGTCGCTGCTCCGCAACGGCGTGCCGGTGCCGGTCGGGATCACGACGACGTCGGTGAGCGGGGACCTGCGGCAGGAGGGGCAGGCGACGACGGCGATCTTCCAGGACATCACGGACCAGAAACGGCTCGAGGCGATGCACCTGCGCGCGCAGCGGCTCGAAGCGGTCGCGGAGTTGAGCGCATCGCTCGCGCATGAGATCAAGAACCCGCTCGCGAGCATCCACAGTGCGGTCGAGCAGATGTCGCGCCGTCCGACCGCGACGGCGGATGAACGGACCCTCGCGGCGCTCATCGTGCGCGAGTCGGAGCGGCTCTCGCGCCTGTTGAGCGAGTTCCTGGACTTCGCGCGTGTGCAGGTCACGCGACGCGACCCGCTCGACCTCCGGCACCTGGTGCAGGGGGCCGCGACGCTCGCTGGCACGCACCCGGACCGTGGTGACCAAGCGCGCCTGTCGCTCGAGCTTCCCGACGGGCCGCTCATGATGCAGGGGGACGAGGACCTGCTGCATCGCGCGCTCTTCAACCTGATCCTCAATGCGTTCCAGGCCTCCCCGTCACAGGGCGAGGTCCGGGTCCGGCTGCGCACCCTGCCGCGCGACCAGCAACCGATGGGGCTGCCGTTCAACGGTCCGGTCCACGCGATCGAGATCCGCGACCAGGGCACGGGCATCCCTTCCGAGATCGCGGACCGGCTGTTCGAGCCCTTCGCGACGACGAAGCCCGGCGGCAGCGGGCTCGGACTCGCGATGGTGCATCGCGCGATCGAGGCCCACAGGGGGCTGATCCTCGTGGACAGCCTCGCGACGGGCACCTGCTTCACCGTCCTCCTCCCACTCGAGCCGCCAGGGCTCGGAGCCACCCCGTGAGCGACCGTCCCACGTCCCCGTCCGTGCTCATCGTCGATGACGAGTCCGGCATCCTGCAGACCCTCGAGATCCTCCTGCGCGCGGAGGGCTTCACCCCGCATGTGGCGCACGGCGGCAAGGCCGCGCTCGAGAAGCTCCAGACGCTCTCGCCAGACATCGTGCTGAGCGACGTCCGGATGCCGCAGGTCACCGGCGTGGAGGTCCTCGCGGCCGCGAAGGCGAAGGACCCCGATGTGCCAGTGATCCTCATGACGGCGCAGGCGACGCTGCAGACCGCGATGCAGGCGGTCAACGAGGGAGCGTTCTACTACATCCAGAAGCCGTTCCGGAACGACGAGTTGCTCGCGATCCTGCGCCGCGCCGCCGAGCACCGGATGCTGCGCGTGGAGAACACGGTCCTCAAGAAGGAGATCCGCAAGCGGGAGCGTCGGGGTGCCGGCGCGCCGGTGGGACAGAACCGGGCATGGCTCGACGTGCTGCGGCTCGCGGAGGCGGTCGCGCCAACGGAGTCGACCGTGCTCGTGACGGGCGAGTCGGGCACGGGCAAAGAGGTCGTGGCGCGCTACATCCACGACCTCTCGGGGCGCGCGGACTCGACCTTCCAGTCGATCAACTGCGGGGCGCTCCCCGAGGGGCTGCTGGAGAGCGAACTGTTCGGCCACGTGAAGGGATCGTTCACCGGGGCGACCCGCGACAAGCAGGGGCTCTTCACCGCCGCGGGCGGCGGCACGTTCTTCCTCGACGAGATCGGCGAGACGACGCCGGCGACGCAGGTGAAGCTGCTCCGCGTGCTGCAGCATCGCGAGGTGATTCCGGTGGGCGCGACGGAACCGATCCCCATCGATACGCGCATCATCGCGGCGACGAACCGCGACCTCGAGGAGGAGATCAAGCGCGGCAACTTCCGTCGCGACCTGTTCTACCGTCTGAACGTGATCTCGGTGCACCTGCCGCCGTTGCGCGAGCGGCGCGACGACATCGTGCTCCTCGCGGAGGGGTTCCTGCAGCGCTCGGGCGAACAGCGGCAGGAGGCACCCAAGCGCCTGGGGGACGACGCGGTGGAGGCGATGCTCTCGTACGCGTGGCCCGGCAACGTGCGTGAACTCGAGAACGCGCTGGAGCGCGCGGTGATCCTCTCGACGGGGACGACGATCGGCGTTGCCGCGCTGCCCGAGCGGGTGAGTGAGCGGCAGAGCGAGCCGCTGGTGGCCGAGCGCGCGACGCCCAACCCGACGCTCGAGACGATCGAGCGCGCCTACATCCTGTTCGTCCTGCAGGCGGAGCAGGGGAACAAGACGCGGGCGGCGGAGATGCTGGGTATCGACCCGTCGACGCTGCATCGCAAGCTCGCGCGCTACGGGGTCGAGGCGTGAGCGAGGCCGGGGCCGCGCCGCGCCCCTGGGGACCGCTCGGTGCGCTCGAGCGCCGCGCGCCGCTGGTCGCGGCGGTGGTCGCGCTCGTCGCGGCACTCGTGACGATGACGTCGGACCCGATCGGCGTGTTCAATGACGACGGGATCTACTTGCTGACGGCGAAGGCGCTCGCCGAGGGGCAAGGCTATGTGTATCCGCACCTGCCGGGCACGCCGCCGGCGATCCACTATCCGCCGGTCTGGCCGCTGCTGCTCGCGGCCGCATGGAAGGTCGCGCCGGCGTTCCCGTCGAACATCGGCTGGTTCAAGCTGATCAACCCGGTGGTGCTGGCCGCGGCGGCGGCCGGGCTCGTGGTGTTCGGTCAGCGGCTCCTCGGCCTGCGCTGGTGGGTCGCGCTCGCGGCCGCGCTCGCGGCGACGGTGACCGTGCCGGTGCTGTTGCTCACCAACCTGCTGCTCAGCGAGCCGCTGTTCCTCCTCCTGTTGCTGCCGACGCTCTGGATGACGGAGCGCGTGGTGCGCGAAGGGGGCGTGCGACCGGCGGTGTGGACCGCGGTGCTGATCGCACTACTGGTCCTGGTGCGCACGTTGGGGGGCGTGGTCCTCGTCGCGGGCGTGATGCTCCTCACGTGGGAGCGTCGCTGGAAGGAGCTCCTGATCGTCGCCGGCGGCAGCGTCGTGCTCCTCCTGCCATGGCAGTTCTTCGTCTGGCGGGCGATCCCGTCGTTCCCGCCGGAGTTGCTCGGTTCTTACGGTCCGTACCTCGACTGGGTGGTGGACGGTTACAGGGACGGTGGGCTCGCCTTCCTCGATCAGGTGCTTGGGAAGAACGTCGAGGCCACCTGGGTGATGCTGGGCGTCTTCTTCTCGCCCCTCTGGGACGGGGTGACGCGGCAAGTGATGGCCGCGCTCGCGTTGGCGGCCTTCGGCGGCGGGTTGGTCGCGCTCGCCGCGCGTGGTCGGGCACCGGTCACGGCCCTCGCCCTGAGTGGCTATCTCGTGGCGGTGCTCGCCTGGCCCTTCTGGGTGGACCGATTCCTCTGGGTCGTCTGGCCACTGGTGGTGCTGATCATGGTCGCCGGGGTGGCGACGCTCGCGGCGCGGTTCCGCGGGCATGGGCAGCCGCGCGAGGCGATGGTCTTGGTCGCGGCGCTTCTGGCGCTGGCGGCGGGCCACACGACCTACAATGCGCGCGGGCTGTCGAAGGGCTGGGAATCGAGCGCGTCGCGCGCGATGACCGGCGCGGGAATCCGTCTCGTGCGGCACGTGAACGACGACCGCTCGCTCGACGGCCAGCGGATCGCCGCCGAGCTCGCGCCGATGCTCGCGATCTACACCGGGCTGGAGGTGCTGCCGGTGGAGATCCTGACGCCGCGCGAGCATGTGGTGGACAAGACGCCGGCCGAGCACCGGTCCGAGCTCGAACGGATCGACCGCCGTTTCCGTCCGGCGGCCTACGTGGTGATGCGCGACGGCCCGTTCTACGCGGCGCTGCGCGCCGCCCGACTCGACGACGGGCGCACGCTCGTCGACGTCTCCCCCGATGGCGTGCCGGTGCGCACGCTCAAGGTCCAGGTGCCATGAACCAGTTGACGCCCAATTCGATCGCCTCGATCCCCGGGCCGCGCATCCGCGGCCGCACGCCGCTCCCCGCCGCGGAGCTCGTGCTCTCGGTACTGATCCCCGTGTACAACGAGCGGAACACCATCGACCGGATCCTCGACGAGGTGCACCAGGTCCCGGTGCGCAAGCAGATCATCTGCGTCGACGACTGCTCGAGCGACGGCACGCGCGAGCGGTTGCTGGAGCTGAAGGCCGCGGGGCGTATCGACATCCTCGAGTTCCACGAGGTGAACCGCGGGAAGGGCGCGGCGATCCGGACCGCGCTCAAGGCGAGCACCGGCAACGTCGTCATCGTGCAGGATGCCGACCTCGAGTACGACCCCAACGACTGGCCCGGACTGCTCGAGCCGATCATCGACGGTCGCGCCGACGCGGTCTTCGGATCGCGCTTCCTCGGCGGACCCCACCGCGTGCTCTACTTCTGGCACTCGGTGGGCAACACGGTGCTCACGCTCTTCAGCAACATGCTCTCCGACCTGAACCTCACGGACATGGAGACCTGCTACAAGGCGATCCGCGGGGATCTCGCGCGCTCGCTCCACCTCACGTCGGACCGGTTCGGGTTCGAGCCGGAGGTCACCGCACGCCTCGCGCAGGTGAAGGCGCGCATCTTCGAGGTGCCGATCTCGTACTCTGGCCGCACGTATGCCGAGGGGAAGAAGATCGGCTGGCGCGACGGCGTCGCCGCCATCGGCCACATCATCCGCTACAACCTCTCGCGATGAGCGCTCGCCGTGAGCAGGCGATGCGGGCGTGGAACGCGCACGACCTCCGCTGGTCGGTCGTGCTCGTGCTCGTCGTGGCGCTCGCCGCGTCGGCCAGCGGGCTCGGCAACCTCTTCGCGTATGACGACATCCCGATCATCGTCGAGAACCCGATGGTGACCCAGCTCCACGGGCTCGGCGAGTACCTCGTCGACTCGTACTGGGGCCCGTCACGCGGGAACTCGCTCTATCGCCCGCTCACGGTGATCGCCTACGCGCTCGAGTGGGCGGTGGGGGGCGGGAGCGCCTTCCCGTTCCACCTGGTCAACGTGGTGCTCTACGCCGCGACGGCCGTCGCGGTGCTCGCGCTCTTCCGCCAGCTCCTGCCCCGCGTGCCCGCGGTCATCGCCGCGGCGGTCTTCGCCGCGCATCCGGTGCACGTCGAAGCGGTGGCGAACGTCGTCGGCCAGTCGGAGATGTGGACGGCGATCCCGATGCTGCTCGCCGTGCTCGCCTACGTGCGTGACCGCCAGCAGGGTGCCCTGCGCACCCGGACGGTGTTCGTCATCACCGGCTGCTTCGCGTGGGCCCTGCTCCACAAGGAGCATGGCATCGTGCTGCCGACGCTGTTGCTCGCGGCCGAGCTCTGCTTCGCCGGACGCGGCTTCGCCGAGTCGGCCGACGGGGCGCGGACGCGGTGGATGCTCGCGCGGGCGCTCGTGCTGCTCACCGTGGCGTACATCATCGTGCGGCTCTCCATCCTCGGCGGCTTCGCCGGCGACGCGCCGCATCCGGCGCTCGACGGACTGCCCACCGGTCGTCGCCTGCTCGTGATGCTCGGGCTGGTGCCGGAGTTCGTGCGCCTCTTCCTCTGGCCCGCGTCGCTGTACCCAGACTACTCGCCGCAGGCGGTGCCGTTCCTCGATGCGCCGGCGCTCGGGCACTTGCCCGGGGCGCTGGTCCTGCTGGGCGTGCTCGCCTTGTTCGTCTGGGCGTGGCGCCGTGACCGCGTGATCGCGTTCGGCCTGCTCTGGGCCGGCCTGACGCTGGGCCCCATTTCGAACATCCTCCTGCCGACCGGGGTGCTCATCGCGGAACGCACGCTGTTCCTGCCGAGTGTGGGAGTGCTGCTGGTGATCGGGCGCGTGCTCGAGCGCGCGTGGCCGACGCTCGCGGCCTACCCGGCGCGCTGGGTTCGCGTGGCCGTGCCGACCGTGGGCGCCGTGGTGCTCGTCGCGGCTACCGCGCACTCCGCAGAGCGGACGCTGGTCTGGGCGGACAATCCGACCCTCTTCTCAACCATGGTCGTCGAGTCACCCAACAACTTCCGGTCGCACTTCGCGCTGGGGGAGCTGTTCGGGGCGGCCGCGAGCTGGAAGCGGGCGGAGTACCACCTGCGGATCGCGGACTCGCTCTATCCGGGTTACGACCTGTTGGAGCTGTCGCTCGCCCGGGTCCTTCATTTCGACGATCGGTGCCCCGATGCCCTGCCGGTGTATGATCGGGTGCTTCGCCGGCGGCCCGAGGCGGAGATCGCGACCGTTGGGCGGACGGCCTGCCTGCTGGAGGTCCGGCGGCTCTCGGATGCACGGGCCGAGGCCCTGAAGGGGATCGGCCGGGGGCTGTCGGTCGGGGCGTTCGGTATGATGCTCCAGAAGGCGGAGTCGTCCCTGGTGGCGCACGACACCGTGGATGCCCGGAACCGCTGGTGGCGGGCAGGGGGGCCGGTCTCCAAGTCCCCGGCCCGGCTCCGGGTGCCCGTCCTCTTCATGAAGCCGGCGGCTTCCGGGGGCCGCAAATCGCCATAATCCTCGCCGTCCCCGTGCCGATACTGGACGTGTGACCTTGGACACAGGATGCAAGTCCATACACGGCAGCACTTTGGCCACGAAAGCGTCCGTGGCAGGTTTCTTGCTTTTCTCCTTGGCGGAAGTCAACCGCCATAACCCTCACTCCACTTCCGCGGAGCAGCCTACATGCTGAGCAACAAGAAGGGCTTCACCCTGATCGAGCTTCTGATCGTCGTCGTCATCATCGGCATCCTGGCCGCGATCGCGATCCCGAAGTTCGCGAACACGAAGGAGAAGGCGTACCTCACGGCCATGAAGTCCGACCTCCGTAACCTCGTGACGGCCGAAGAGGCCTACTTCGCCGAGTGGGCGACGTACACGAGCGCGCTGTCGACGACCTCGTACCGCAGCTCGACGGGCGTGACGCTCGGCACCATCACCCCGACGACGGGCGGCTTCTCGGCCTCGGTCTCGTACCCGGGTGGCACGACCAAGACCTGCCAGATCACGGTGGGCTCGGGCACGCGCGATGGCGAGCCGGTCTGCGACTCCTGATATAGTCGCCTGATCGACCTTCGGGGGCCCGGCGCATCTGCGCCGGGCCCCCGAATGCTTTTGATGATGCGGCGAGTGCTCCGATGACGCGCGGGGGCACTCGCCGCGCCACCTTCGGCCCATGCGATCACGGCGTGGGGTCTCACTGGTGGAAGTGCTCGTCGCGTCGGCGCTCCTCGCCGTCGGGGTGAGCGGCGCGCTCAGCGCGCTCGTGACCGCGGCGAGACTCCGCCAGCGCGCGAGCGTGCGCGAAGCGGTCACGCGCCGGGTGGAGGCGCGCCTCGCCTGGTTCACCCTGCAGGGGTGCGCGTCCGTGGATACGGTGGTCGTCGACGCGAGCGCCGCGATCGAGGAACGATGGCGGGTGACGCGCTCGGGCGCGGTGGCGCGTCTCGACGGGCGCGCCCGTTCCGTCGACGGCGGCCGTCCCGTGCGCGTCGCGCTCGTGCACGAGCGGCGCTGCCCATGAGCGCCCGCCGCGGGTTCCTGCTCGCGGAGGCGCTATGCGCACTGGCGCTCGCCGGCGTGCTCGCCGTCGCGACCGCGTCCGCACTGCTGCAGGGGCGGCGCCTCCTCGCGACCGCCGAGGCCCGCGCCCGCGCGGAACGCGCGGCCGTCGAGGCTCTGCAGGTCGTCGGTGCACTGGTGCGTGACGCGGACTCGCTCGTGGTGCTCGGCGACACCGCGATCGAGTTCCAGGCGCGGGTCGCGGATGGCGTCGTCTGCGCGCGCGTGGGCAACGCGCTCTTCCTGCCGCCGACGCGCCCGAGCGTGGGCGCCCCGCTCGTCTCGCTCGCGCAGCCACCCGAGACAGGTGATGAGGTCCGGGCGTGGGTGGAGGACACCGTCACCGGCTACCGCGCGTGGGTGTCCGCCCCGGTGGAGAGCCTCACGACGCGGACGGGGGATGCGCCCTGCGGCTCGGCCGGGGGGTTCGCTGACCCGAGTGACGCTGGGGCGGCGCGGATTCGCGTGGTGGCGTCCGCGCTCGACGCGCGCGTACGTGCCGGAACGCCGCTCCGGGTGGGGCGCCGGGGACGACTTGCTCTCTATAGCGTCGGGGCGGGGCAGTGGATGCTGGGATGGCGTCGCTGCGCCAACGGGACGTGCGGCGTCGTGCAGCCGGTGGCGGGTCCGCTCCGGTCGCCGGCCGCTGCCGGGTTCCGGGTGCGGAACCTCAGCGGCGGGATGCTCCAGCTCTCAGCGGGCGTGGCCGACATCCCCGGGGTCTTCGAGTCACTCGTGGTGCGGACCGATGCGGGGCGATAGGCGCGGGATGATCCTGCCGGCGGTGTTGGCATCGTTGGTGCTACTGGGACTGCTCTCGTCGCTCGCACTCTTCGACGCAGTACAGGAGTGGCGGGTCGCGGGGCTGGGCGACGACCAGCTACTGGCGCGGGCCGCCCTCCTCGAGGGGCTGGACCGCGTGGCGTCGCCCGGCGACCTCCCGCTCCTCTGCGTGAGCGCGCCGGTGGCCGGGCAGCAGGCGAGCGGAACGGCGGTTGGGGGCGGGCGATTCCTGGTTCGCTGGACTCACCTCGGTGGAGGACTCGTGCGCGCCGAGGTGCAGGGACTCGGTCGCTCCGGCGCTCGATCGGGGGCGATCGCGCTCCTGCGACCGGACTCCACTGACCATCTGGCCGGGATGGTCGTCTGTTCCCGTGCAACCCGACTGGACCCGGCGGGCCCGGGGTGGTTGGTGACGCCTCCGGACGGGTGAGGCGGGGTGGATCGCAGGTGTCGGAGGGGGTGTCGGTCAGGGCCCTCAGTTACTTCCTGACCAAGACGTTCGTGTAGCTCTGGCAGGCGACAGGTACTTCGCGGTGCATTGACCCTGAACGGGCTCGCTCGCATGTTTGCGACCCGCCTACAACCGTCTCGCTGGTCGCCTCACGGGATCCCCATGGCGCTTTTCGGACGCAAGAAGACATCCGTCGGTCTCGACATCGGCTCGGGCCTCATCAAGGTCGCGGTCGTGGACCACTCCAAGTCGCAACCGGAGCTCGTCCGGGTGGCGATCACGCCGCTGCTCGCGGACGCGATCGTCGAGGGCGAGATCATGGACCCCGGCATCGTGGCCGACGCGATCACGAGCTGCCTTGCGGCGGCGGGCGTGACGTCGAAGGCCGTGGTCACGGCGGTCGGCGGTCGCGACGTGATCATCAAGAAGATCCAGATCGAGCGCGTGAAGGAGCAGCAGGCGCGCGAGCTCATGCGCTGGGAAGCCGAGCAGCACGTGCCGTTCGACATGGAATCGGTGGAACTGGACTTCCAGATCCTCGACCCGGCCGGGACGGACGAGCAGATGAGCGTGCTGCTGGTCGCGGCGAAGCGCGAGCTCGTGGAGGCGAAGGTGCGCGTGCTGACGGACGCCGGGTTGTCGGCGGCCGCGGTGGATGTGGACGCCTTCGCGCTGCACAACGCGTTCGAACTCAATCATCCCGACGCGATGTCGGGGATCGTTGCACTGGTGAACATCGGCCACGAGGTGACGAACATCAACATCGTCGAGGACGGCGTGCCGGTGCTGACGCGCGACCTGACGGTGGGGACGCGCCGGTTCCGCGAGGACCTGCAGCGCGACCGCGGCGTGGGCTCGGAGGAGGCGGCGGCGATGCTCCAGGGCTATGACCGCTCGGAGCATCTCGATGCGGTGTTCGAATCGCGCGGCGAGGAGATCGCTGTGGGCATCGAGCGTGCGGCGGCCTTCCTCGCCTCGTCCTCGCGCTCCGGCTCGCAGGTTAGCGCCGTGTACGTCTGCGGCGGCGGCTCGCGCGCGCCGGGCCTGCTCGACGCGCTCGCGACGCGGCTGCGGCTGCGTGTGGAGCCGGCGAGCCCGTTGGCGAACCTCGTGGTCCGTGACGGAGCCTTCGAGGGCCTCGTCACGGATGAGGTGGCGCCCCTCATGATGCTGCCCATCGGTCTGGCGCTTCGCCAGCCCGCCTGACGCCCGGACGCCCAGATGATCGAGATCAATCTCCTCCCAGGCGCGCGCAAGAAGTCGAAGTCCACCGGTGGTGGCTCGTCGTTCGATGTGCGCGCGTTCGTCGGCTCGCTCGGCGAGCGGTTCAAGGACCCGTGGCTCGGCATCGCCGCCGGTGGCGTGCTGGTCGGGGTCGCCGCCGTCGGTGCGATGTGGTTCTTCCAGGGCCGTACCGCGGCGGCGCTCGATGAGCAGCTGCGCGTGGCGGTGCAGGACAGCGCCCGGTTCGACGCCGTGGTGAAGGCGACGCGGACGGCGCAGGCCCAGCGCGACTCCATCATGCGGCAGATGGCGATCATCCAGGCGATCGACGGTGAGCGCTTCGTGTGGCCGCACATCATGGACGAGGTGTCGCGCGCGCTCCCGACCTACACCTGGCTCCGCTCGGTGGGGCAGTCTAGCGCGCCGTCGACGGTCTCGCCGGAGCAGGTCGCGGCCGGCCAGTCCCCGAAGCTGACGCTGCGCGTGATCGGCCTGACGGTCGATCTCCAGGCGCTGACCATCTTCATGAAGCAGCTCGAGGCGTCGGACTTCCTCGAGAACGTGACCATCGCTGGGACGCAGGCGACCCAGAGCGAGGGTAAGACGGTGACCGAGTTCACGCTCGACATGGCGTACTCGAAGCCGCCGGCCAGCGCGGTGCGCACGGTCCCCCTGACCATCTCGGTGAGGTAATCATGGCCAGCTTGCCGACCAACCAGCGCGACCAGATCATGCTCTTCGTGGGCGTGCTGGGCATCTTGGGCGCGGGCGCGTATTGGAACTGGGTCTACTCGCCCAAGAGCGAGAAGATCGAGGAGACGCGGACCCACGTGGAGGCGCTCGACGCCTCGAACCAGCGGGCGAAGTCGATCATGGCGCGCGGCTCGGTGGAGCAGCTGCAGGCCGAGTCGAAGCGCCTGCAGGCGAACCTCGACCTGATGCGCACGCTCATCCCGACGGGGAACGAAGTGCCGGCGCTGCTCGAGCAGATGCTCGGTGCGGCCCGTCGCACCGGTCTCGAGATCTCGGGCTTCACGCCGGGCGCGACGGTGCAGGGTGAGACCTTCGACACGATGAAGTACCGCATGTCGATGCAGGGGAGCTACCACCAGATCGGCGCGCTGCTCACGGCCGTCGGGTCGCTGCGCCGCATCATCGTGCCGATGAACGTGTCACTGGTCCCGTCGTCCACCCGCGAGGCGCGCGCCAATGCCCCCGAGGAGCGGATCCTGACGGCCCAATTCGATATCCAGACGTACGTCTCGAAGACCGGGACGGAGGGGGACCGATGATGCGACGACCGTTCGTGCTCGCGCTGGCGCTGCTCTTCGCGGCGACGGCGGCCGAGGCACAGCAGAAGAAGAAGGGGACGGAGATCCCGCTGCCGGAGTTCCCGACCGACTCGCTCGGACGGATCCTCCTCGCCCGAGAGACCTACGGGTATCCGGGGGATGGCCGCCGCGATCCGTTCGCGTCGCTGATCGCCACCGGCGACATCCGTCCGTTGCTCGAGGACCTGAAGTTGACCGGCGTGATGGTCGCGCCGAACGCGGCGAGCTCGATGGCGATGCTGCGCGACGAGTCCACGAAGGAGATCTACAAGGCGCGGGTCGGCTCGGTGTTCGGCCGCATCCGCGTGACGGCGATCCGCCCGGGTGAGGTGACCCTGGCGATCGACGAGTTCGGCTTCACCCGGCAGGCCGTGTTGACGATGATCGATCCCAATTCACAGAGGACGCCATGAGGCGATATCGGACGCTGGCCGCGCTCGCGGTCGGCACTTTCCTGACGACGGCTGCGCTGCCTGCGGCTGCGACGCCCCTGACGGCGAACGAAGCCGCCGCGGTCACCGCGGTGCGGGTCGTGCCGGGCGCCGGACGCGCCGACGTGGTGCTCTCGCTGAGCGGCGACGTCACCGTCGCCGACTTCACGCTCACCAATCCGCACCGCGTGGTGGTCGACGTGCGCGGCGCGACGATGCAGCTGCGGGCCCCGGCCTACGATCGGGTCTCGCGCGCCGGCATCATGAACGTGCGCCTCGCACAGTTCGATCCGACGACCGTCCGCCTCGTGCTCGATCTCGACGGCGCCCGGGAGTACAGCGTGGTGCGCGGCGATGGAGAACTGCGGATCAGCGTCACCGGTCCCGACGCGTTCGCGCCCTGGGGCGCGGGTGCCGCGGCCGTCGCCGCCGCGCCCGCCGGCCCGGTCGCGAGTCCTGAGGCTGTCCCGGCCGCGCAGGACGAGGCGCCGGCCCCGGCCGCGCGCTTCGAGGCGCTCTCGCCGCGCACGCCTATGGTGCAGCAGGCCCAATCCCCGCGCATCAACGTCGAGTTCAACCAGACGCCGATCCGCGAGGTCATCGGGTTCTTCTCCTCGTTCTCGGGTCGGACCATCATCACCGGCTCGACCGTCAGCGGCACGGTGACCGCGAACATCCCCGGCCAGCCGTGGGACATCGCGCTCTCGAAGATCCTTCAGGCCAACGGCCTCTCGGCGGTCGAGGATTCGACCGGTATCATCACGATCGACAGCTACCGGAACCTCGCGGCGCGCGTCGCCGCGGAGCCGCTGGTCACGAAGGTCGTGCCCGTGAACTACGCGAAGGCGAGCGAGCTCGCCGTCACGATCCGACAGATCATCGCCGCCTGCTCGTCGGGCTCGGCGAGCACCGTGGTCGACGCCGGCGCGGATCCGTCCGCGGCGCCGCCGGCCGATGGCGCCCCGCCGGCCGGTGGCGCGGCCCCTGCAGGCGCGAGCGGTCCGACGACCACCTGCGGCCGCGGAACCGTCGCGGTCGAGGAGAAGACGAACACGCTCCTCATCACCGAGTCGGTCTCGCGCCTCCCGGAGATCGTCCAGTACGTCGCCGACCTCGACAAGCGCACGCCGCAGGTGGCGATCCGTGCCAAGATCATCGCCGTGGACCGCACCGCGACCGACGAGCTCGGCCTGAGCTATGACATCGGCTCTTCGGGCACCTACAGCAACGTCCTCCAGTCGCGCGGCACGCCGGGCGAGTTCCGCGTGGACCTCGGCGGCGATGCGTTCGCCGGTGTCGCCAACGCGAACCGTCTCTTCAGCAGCTCGGCAGCGCTGTCGCTGATCTTCAACACCGCGATCAACGGCTACAACTTCACGAGCTTCGTCGACGCGCTGCACTCCGAGGAACTCTCGGACGTGCAGGCGGAGCCGAGCACGACGACGATCGACAACCGGCAGGCGACGCTGTTCGCCGGGCAGGAGATCGCGTTCCTGCTCACGCCGCCGATCCCGGCAGGTCAGATCCAGGCCGTCGCGCCGCAGATCTCGCGGCTCAAGGTCGGCATCGAGCTCATCGTGACCCCGCACGTGACGGCCAACCGGCAGATCGCGATGGAGATCTCGGCGACGCAGCAGTCGCTGCTGACCTCGACCGCGGCCGGTCCGAGCATCAGCGAGCGCAAGGCGGAGAACCAGGTCCTCGTGGCGGACGGCGAGACGGCGGTGATCGCCGGCCTCACGCAGACACAGGTCACCAAGATCCGCAGCGGGATCCCGTGGCTCATGAACGTGCCCTACATCGGCCGGCTCTTCAGCCAGACGAGCACGCTCGAGCGGAAGCAGGACCTGCTCATTCTCGTGACGCCGCACATCGTCGACGAAGGCGAAGTGATCCGGCGCTGACAGAGGCTGAAGGCTGAAGGATGAAAGGGGGCGGGCCGATTCGGCCCGCCCTTCTTTCGTCCCGGGCCGCCTGCGGGACACCTTATCTTTACTGCCATGCCGCACCTCACCTTCCATACCGCCGGCGAATCGCACGGCCCCGGGCTCATCGCCCTCGTCGAAGGGGCGCCCGCGGGGCTGCCGCTCCTCGCCGCCGACGTGGACGCACAGCTCGCCCGCCGGCAGCAAGGCTACGGGCGCGGGCGCCGCATGCAGATCGAGACCGACCGGATCGAGTTCCTTTCCGGCGTGCGAGCGGGTGAGACGATCGGCGCCCCCATCGCGATGCTCATCCGCAACCGGGACTGGGCCAACTGGGAGGCCATCATGGATCCCGCCCCGCGGCCGGAGGACGACACGGCCGAGGGGCGGCGCCGGCAGGTGACTCGGGTGCGCCCCGGACATGCGGACCTCACGGGACTCCTCAAGTTCGACCGCGCCGATGCGCGGGACGTCCTCGAGCGAGCCTCCGCGCGCGAGACCACCGCGCGCGTCGCATGCGGTGCGATCGCGCGGCGCCTGCTCGGCGAGTTCGGCGTGCGCGTCGGATCGCACCTCGTGCACCTCGGTGGCATCGACACGGCGGTCCGCGACCTCCCCGAGGAGCTCAATGCGGCGGCCGACCATTCCCCGCTCCGATGCCTCGACGCGGCGGCCGAGGCGGCGATGATCGCTCGGATCGATGAGGCGAAGTCGGCGGGCGATACGCTCGGCGGCATCTGCGAGGTCGTCGTCACGGGGCTCCCGGTGGGGCTTGGTGCGCACGTGAGCTGGGACCGCAAACTCGACGGTCGCCTCGCGCAGGCCATCTGTTCGATTCCCGCGGTGAAGGGTGTGGAGATGGGGATGGGCTTCGCGGCGGCGCGCGCCAAGGGCTCGGAGGTGCACGACGCGATCGAGCCTGCCCCCGGGCGCCCGCGCACGGGGAACGTGCAGCGGCGCACCAATCGCGCCGGCGGGCTCGAAGGGGGCATGACCACCGGCGAACCGCTCGTGCTGCGTGTGGCGATGAAGCCGATCGCGACGCTCATGCGGCCGCTGGGGACGGTGGACACGAGGACCGGTGCGGCGGCGGATGCGGCGGCGGAGCGCAGCGACGTCACGGCGGTGCCGGCGATGGGCGTGATCGCCGAGGCGATGACCGCGCTCGTCCTCGCGGATGCGTTCCTCGAGAAGTTCGGCGGTGATTCGCTCGGCGAGGTGCGCCGCAACCACGACGGATACCTGGCGCGCGTCGCCGAGCGGATCGGCTGACCATGGGGTCGTCGCCAGGCGCGGGGCGCGGGCGTCACCTCGTGCTGCTCGGCCCGCCCGGTGCGGGCAAGAGCACGGTCGGCCCCCTGGTCGCTGACGCCCTCGACCGGCCGTTCGTCGACCTCGACACGGAGATCGCGCGGCGCGCAGGCCGGTCTGTGGCCGAGATCTTCGCGGCGAATGGAGAGACCGGATTCCGCGCGATGGAGCGCGAACTCTCGGTGGAGCTGCTGCGGACGGACGGGCCTCTGCTGGTGCTCGCGCCTGGGGGCGGCTGGGTCGAGGATGCGGCGAATCGCGCCCTGCTCGAGGCTCGGGCGGACGGGATCTACCTGCGAGTACCCGTGCCGGTCGCGCTGGCGCGGATGGGAGCCTCGGTCGAGGCCCGGCCGCTCCTCGCGGGGGGTGATCCCGCCCAAAAGCTGGGCGAACTGATTCGGCGGCGAGAGGCATTCTATCTGCAAGCGCGATATACGGTTAGCAACGAATCGATGTCCCCATCCGAGGCGGCCTCATCTATAGTAGCGCTTGCGACGGCCGAACGACCGGACTAGGATAGCCAGCCTTATGGCGACCACCAAGAAAACTGCCGCGAAGAAGGCGGCAGCCAAGAAGAAGACCCCGGCCGCGAAGGCCGTGAAGGCCGCGAAGAAGGCTCCCGCCCGCAAGAAGCTGGCGGTCGAGCCCGAGCTGCCGCATGACGAGGACGCCGCCCGATCGGCGGCCGGCAAGTCGCTGGTGATCGTGGAGTCGCCGGCCAAGGCGAAGACCATCGGCAAGTACCTCGGCAACGCCTACGCGGTGAAGGCGACGGTCGGCCATATCCGCGACCTGCCGGTGAAGAACATCGGCATTGATACGGATGCCGGGTTCGAGCCGCAGTACGTGACGATCCCCGGCAAGGAGAAGACGGTCGCCGAGCTGAAGAGCGCGGCGAAGACCGCGTCAGCCGTATTCATCGCGACCGACCCTGACCGCGAGGGTGAGGCGATCGCGTGGCACGTGGAGCAGCAGATCAAGGGGAAGAACGCGCCGCCGATCAAGCGGGCGCTCTTCTACGAGATCACCAAGGACGCGGTGAAGAAGGCGCTCGACGAGGCGCGCGCGATCGACATGAAGAAGGTCGACGCGCAGCAGGCCCGTCGCGTGCTCGACCGCCTGGTGGGCTACAAGGCGAGCCCGGTGCTCTGGAAGACGGTGAAGAAGGGTCTGTCGGCGGGTCGCGTGCAGACGGTCGCGCTTCGCCTGCTGGTGGAGCGCGAGCGCGAGATCCGTGCGTTCGTGCCGCGCGAGTACTGGACGATCGCGGCGGCGCTGACCCACGAGGGTCAGGGCTTCACGGCCAAGCTGCACCACGTGGACGGCGAGAAGCCGGAGATCCCGGACAAGGCCGCGGCCGACCGGATCCTCGGCGACCTCAAGGGGCGCACGCACTTCGATGTCACCGACATCAAGCGGCGTGAGCGCCGCAAGAACCCCGAGGCGCCGTTCAAGACGAGCACGCTGCAACAGGAGGCGGCGAAGAAGCTCGGGTTCGGCAGCAAGCGGACGATGCGGCTCGCGCAGAACCTGTACGAAGGCGTCCAGCTCTCCACGAGCGAGGGCGCGGTGGGTCTCATCACCTACATGCGCACCGATCATGTGCGCGTGGCGGAGACGGCGGCCGCGGCGGCGCGCGAGTACCTCGGCGCGCACTATCCCAAGGAGTTCCTCGCCGACGGGCCGCGGCTCTTCCCGGCAGCGAAGGACGATGCGGCGCAGGGCGCGCACGAGGGTATCCGCCCGACCGACCCGTCGCGCAACCCGGAGAGCGTCGCCAAGTACCTGTCGCCGGAGCAGCTCAAGCTCTACACGCTCATCTGGCAACGCTTCATGGCGAGCCAGATGGCGCCGGCGGTGTTCGACACGACCACGGTGGACTTCGACCTCGGGCGCTACCTGTTCCGCGCGACCGGCTCGGTCGTGAAGTTCAAGGGCTTCCTCGCGCTCTACAAGGAGGCGCGTGAGGAGGGTGAGTCGAAGGCGCTCGAAGACGAGCAGGCGCTGCCGGCGATCGAGCCCGGGGAGCACGTCCCGGTGCGATCGATCGACCCGTCGCAGCACTTCACCGAGCCGCCGCCGCGCTACTCGGAGGCCTCGCTCGTGAAGGAGCTCGAGAAGCGGGGCATCGGGCGCCCGTCGACGTACGCGAGCATCATCTCCACGCTCACCGAGCGGCACTACGCCGAGCTGCAGCAGCGGCGCTTCTTCCCCACGCCGCTCGGCGAATCCGTCGAGAAGGTCATGGTGAAGCAGTTCCCGCGCGAGTTCGACGTGGGCTTCACGGCGCTCATGGAAGGGGAGCTCGACAAGGTCGAGGATGGGCAGATGAAGTGGCAGGAGGTGCTCGAGGAGTTCTGGGCGCCGTTCGAGGCGAAGGTCGAGTCGGTGGATGCGGAGTCGCTCATCCGTGAGGCGCACGACCTCTCGGCGTTGGCGAACGAGCGGTGCCCGCTCGACGGCGGGAAGCTCGTGCCCAAGGGCGGTTTCTTCGGTCCGTTCGTCGCGTGCGAGAACCATCCGAAGGCGTGCAAGTACACGCGGCCGCTCAAGGGCGAGCGCGTCCCGGCGCAGCTCACCGACTATCCCTGCCCGCTGTGCGGCAAGCCGATGGTCGTGCGGCGCTCGCGCTCGGGCGAGTTCCTCGGCTGCTCGACCTTCCCCAAGTGCCGCGGCACCAAGTCGATGCCGACCGGCGTGAAGTGTCCGAAGGACGGTGGCGACATCGCGGCGCGGCGTTCGAAGAAGCGGGGCAAGGCGTTCTACGGCTGCGAGAACTACCCGAACTGCGACTTCGTGTGCTGGGACAAGCCGGTGCTCGAGGCCTGCCCTGAGTGCGGCAACGTCGGGGCCGAGGCGAAGAGTTCCAAGACGCGCGGGCACTATCGTCGCTGCCTGAAGTGCCAGAACGAGTGGGATGTGGAGACGCCGGAAGGGGCCGACGCGGAAGCGGAGGCGGCAACGGCGTGAGCGGCGACCCGATCCATGTCGTCGGAGGCGGCCTCGCTGGCAGCGAGGCCGCCTTTCAGTTGGCGGCGCGCGGCCACGCGGTGGTGCTGCACGAGATGCGCGGTGCGCCCGGCGGGCCGGGCACGCCGGCGCATCGCACCGACCGGCTCGCGGAGCTCGTCTGCTCGAACACGTTCAAGAGCACCGACGTCACCAACGCCCACGGCCTGCTGAAGGCCGAGATGCGCGCGCTGGGGTCGCTCGTGCTCGCGTGCGCGGACGAGGCGCGCATCCCTGCGGGGACGGCGCTCGCGGTGGACCGCGATCTGTTCAGCGCCGCGGTACATGCGAACGTGCACGCGCATCCGGGCATCACGGTGGTGCGGGACGAGGTCACGACCCTGCCCGCCGTGGGGATCATCGCGACCGGGCCGCTGACGAGCGATGCGCTCGCGGCGGCGATCGGGGCGCGGATCGGCGAGGCGTCGCTCGCCTTCTACGACGCGATCGCGCCGGTGATCGCGACCGAGTCGATCGACACGTCGATCGCCTTCCGCGCCGCGCGGTGGAACAAGGAGACGATGGCCGAGGCGGGGCCGGAGGGGGCGTACCTGAACTGCCCGATGGATCGCGAGGAGTACGACGCGTTCATCGCGGCGATGGTCGCGGCCGACCTCTACCACTCGCACGAGTTCGAGGCGATCCCGTACTTCGAAGGGTGCATGCCGGTGGAGGAGATGGCACGGCGGGGGCCGGAGACGTTGCGGCACGGCCCGATGCGGCCGGTGGGACTGCGCGACCCGCGCACGGGGAAGCGGCCCTGGGCGGTGTTGCAGTTGCGCCAGGAGGATCGGGCCGGCCGGATGTGGAATCTGGTCGGATGCCAGACGCGGATGCGCTATCCCGAGCAGACGAGTGTCTTCCGGCTCGTGCCGGGGCTCGGCCGCGCGGAGTTCCTGCGGTACGGGAGCATCCACCGGAACTCCTACCTGAACGCCCCGAAGGTGCTGTCGCCGCACCTCGCGCTCCGCGACGCGCCGACGACGCTGTTCGCCGGGCAGCTGACCGGGGTGGAAGGGTACACCGAGAGCACCGCGACGGGGCTGCTGGCGGCGATCAACCTCGACCGGCTGGTCCGGGGGCTCGACCCGGTCGTTCCGCCTCCCACGACGATGCTGGGCGCCCTCTACCGCCATCTCCGCGAGGCCGACCCGGCGCACTTCCAGCCGATGAACGCGAATTTCGGCCTCCTCGAGGAACTGCCGGACCCCCCGCGGGACAAGGACCTGAAGCGGGAGCGGTACGCGGAGCGGGCGTTACGAAACCTCGAGTCCTGGCGTCAGGAATCTGGAATCGTGCGTCCCCCGGTCGTGGAGGGTGTCCCGTGAAGAAGCTCCTGATCCTCGCATTGCTCATCGGCGGCGGCCTCTGGTTCTATGGCCGGAACCTGCCGCGCGAACATACCATCGAGAGTTCGATCACCATCACCGCGCCGGTGGACACGGTCTACAAGGTCGTGCGCTCCATCGGCAACCAGCCCATCTGGTGGTCGGACGTGAAGACGGTGCGCAACCTGCCGGGCCGGCGGTACGAGTCGTGGGAGCAGAACATGGCCGGCGGCATGGGGCTCGTGGCGATCGAGGTCACGAGCGCGAATCCCGGCGTGAGCATGACGACGAACATCATCACGACCTCGGAGGAAGGGAACGCCGACCAGCAGTGGGGCGGCACCTGGACCTACCGGATCTCGAACACCGCCTCGGGCACGCGCGTGCAGATCAAGGAGGAGGGCTGGGTGGACTCGCCGTTCTTCCGCATCGTGATGAAGCTGCGCGGCCGCTACCGGACGGTGGACAGCTACCTGTCATCGCTCGCGGCGCATTTCGGCGAGGTCGCCTCGCCGCGTCACGCCGGGAACTGAGATGACGGCCGCTGCCGTCGGGGCCGCCGACGCTGCGATCGGCGAGTTCCTCACGCACCTCGAGAAGGAACGGGACGTCTCGCCCCGGACGATCGAGGCGTACACGTACGACCTCGAGGGATTCGAGTCGTTCCTCCGGCAGCATCTGGGGGTGGAGGCAGTCGCGTGGGACAAGGTCGACCGCCTCATGATGCGGTCGTGGCTCGCGCATCTCGCCAAGCGCGGGCTCTCGCGGCGGTCGAGCGCGCGCGCGCTCTCGGCGGTCCGGAGCTTCTTCCGGTTCCTGCTGCGGGCCGATCGTGTCGAGACCAATCCGGCGCGCGCGGTGGGCGCGCCCAAGTTCGAGAAGCATCTCCCGGGGCACCTCGACCGCGCGCAGGTGGAGACATTGCTCACCGCCGCCGGGACGCGCGCCCTGTCGGGGTCATTCAACGACGTGCGCGACGCAGCGATCCTCGAGCTCTTCTACTCGGCCGGGCTCCGCTTCTCCGAGTTGCGCGGGATCAACCGCAGCGACCTCGACCTCCTCGGCGGGTCGGTGAAGGTGCGCGGCAAGGGGCGCAAGGAGCGCATCGTGCCCGTGGGCGGCCCGGCGCAGCGCGCCCTCCGTGAGTACGAGCGCGTGCGCGACGCGCGCATCGCGCAGGTGGGGGCCAAGGCGGACCGGGTGGCCTTCTTCCTGAGCCTGCGCGGGGCGCGCATGAGCGCGAGGACGTTGCACGTCGCGGTGGTCACGCGGCTGCGCGAGGTGGACGAGGGCGCGGGGCTCAGCGCTCACTCGCTGCGGCACACCTTCGCGACGCACCTGCTGGATCAGGGGGCGGACCTGCGCGCGGTGCAGGAGCTGCTGGGGCACGCGAGCATCAGTACGACGCAGATCTACACGCACACCAGCGTGGAGCGGCTCAAGCAGGTCCATCGCGCGGCGCACCCGCGCGCCTGAGGTCGGCCGGCCGCCCCGCGGTCCGGTCGGCGCGTCAGCGGGACCAGGTGAGCGGCACCCACCAGGTGGCGGGGAGTCGCGTGCCCATCTCGCGCGGCGCGCCGAGGGTCGCACCGGCGCGGCTCACCGGCTCCAGCGCGGCCCCGGTGCCCTCGCGCAGGAGGATCGCCGCTGGGGCGTGCGTGGCGTCGCAGTCGCCGAGATCGAGCACGGTGAGCGGCAACTCGAGACGCAACGCGTGGTAGCGGAGCGGGAGCGCCACGAACGACTCGGCGGTGCAGATGGTCCGCGGGCCTCCGGCGACGATCGCGCGCGCGACGTGCGACCATGCCGTCTTCCGCGGACGCGTGCGCTCGGCGTGGATGCCCGCGAGGCCTGCCCAGGTCAGCATCGCGGCGAGCGCCATCTCCTTCGATGCCCCGGGCGCGCGATCGACCAGGCGCGCGAGCAGGAGCCACCATCCGGGCAACGACACGATCAGGTAGCGCGCGACCCAGAGTTCCTTTCCGCTGATCGCGCCGGCCGCGGCGGCAAGGAGCAGCGGGAGGACCGCGAGTGACACCGCGAACGGCACCGCGCCGGGGATGCCGTCCGGACGGGCGGGCGCCGGCGCGACCGCGGACACGAATGCCCACGCGAGCACGGCGGTGACGAGGACCGCACCGAGCGTGGTGCCGAACGTGCCGACGACCTGCGACGCGAACGATGGCACGTCGTGCCAGGAGAAGGCGTCGATCCAGGCGGCATTGCCACCGACGTCCTCGGGGCCTGCGGCGGCCAGGACGAGCAGGATCCAGGCACCGAGAACGAGCGCGGCCGGAAGTCCGAGCCGCAGCGCCCCTCGGAGACGCTGCGACCATGGCGCGTCCGGCGCGTCGAGGAGGCGCGCCGCCGCGAGGGCCGCGACGACGAAGGCCCCGAAGTAGTGGAGCAGGACGAGGCCGACGCCGGCGACGGCCGCGATGCGATCTCGGCGCGTGAGCGTGAGCGCGAGGGCGAGCGTCGTGAGGAGGGCGAGCGGCGCGTAGGCCCGCAGCTCACTGCTCATCGCGAGCAGGAGCGGGCTCACGGCGGCGAGACTCGCCGCGACGAGCGCACCGGTCCAGCTCAGGCGGGCGGCGCGCGCCGCGAGGGCCATCGCGGGGACCGTGAGGGTGCCCGCCAGTGCGGGCAACAGGCGCATCCACGAGAGCTCGAAGCCGCCCAGGCGGGTCCAGCCCCAGAGCAGCAGATAGAACCCGGGCGGACTGGTCTGGTCGGCGACGGCCCGTCGCCACAGTTCCGGCAGTTCTTGTGACGCGAGGACGACGGAGAAGACCTCATCGAACCACGGCTCCTCGGCCGTCAGTCCCGGGAGGCGCAGCGCGGCCGCCGCCACGGTGATGGCGACGAGGGCCCAGCGCGCCCAGGCGGGGCTGGTGGATGGCTCTCGGGGGGTCTCCACGGCCCTTATATTACGCAAATGACGCTCCCGACCTTCCACGCCACCACCATCCTCTGCGTCCGCAAGGACGGCCGCGTCGCCATCGGCGGCGACGGACAGGTCTCGGTCGGCGACACCGTGATGAAATCCGGTGCCGTGAAGGTGCGGGCGCTCAAGGGGGGGAAGGTGCTCGCCGGGTTCGCAGGGGCGGCGGCCGATGCCCTGACCCTGTTCGAGAAGTTCGAGGAGAAGCTCGAGCGGCATCCGGGGAACCTCGCGCGGGCGGCGGTGGAGCTGGCGAAGGAGTGGCGCTCCGACCGGGCACTGCGTCGGCTCGAGGCGCTGCTGATCGTCGCCGACCGGGACAACGGGTTCATGGTCTCGGGGAACGGCGAGCTCATCGAGCCGGATGACGGCATCCTCGCGATCGGGTCGGGTGGCTCGTACGCGCTCGCGGCGGCACGCGCACTCTCGCGGTCGACGCCGCTCTCGGCGAAGGAGATCGTGCAGCAGGCGATGACCATCGCGGGCGAGATCTGCATCTACACGAACACGCAGATCACCGTCGTCGAGCCCTCGGCCTGATGGCATCCCCTCGCACGGAACAGGCGCTCGCGCGCCTCGCCGACCTGTCGCCGCGGAAGATCGTCGCGGAACTCGACCGGTACATCGTCGGGCAGGCGGAGGCGAAGAAGGCGGTGGCGATCGCGCTCCGGAACCGGTGGCGCCGCCAGCGCGCCCCCGAGGGGATCCGCGACGAGATCGCGCCGAACAACATCATCCTCATCGGCCCGACGGGCGTGGGGAAGACGGAGATCGCGCGGCGGCTCGCGAAGCTCACCGGGGCCCCGTTCATCAAGGTGGAGGCGTCGAAGTTCACCGAGGTGGGCTACGTGGGGCGCGACGTCGAGGGGATGGTGCGCGACCTGGTGGAGAGCGCGATCGACATGATGCGGTCGGAGCGCGAGCAGGAGGTGGAGGACCTCGCGAACGACCGCGTGGACGAGCGGCTGCTCGACCTGCTGCTCCCGGCCCCGGCGGAATCGCCGGCGCCGGCGCCGAACGATCCGCAGCGGGTGTTCGTCGCCGGCCCCGAGGGGCAGGTGACGCAGGAGCAGGAACTCGCGAAGGAGCGCCACAAGCGCACGCGCGAGAAGCTCAAGCAGCTCCTTCGCGACGGGCAGCTCGAGCAGCGCGAGGTGGAGGTGGAGGTCGCGCAGCAGTCGCCGATGATGGACGCGATGGGCCAACAGGGCGCGCCGGAGGGGATGAGCAACTTCGCCGAGATGCTGTCGGACCTCATGCCCAAGAAGACGAAGAAGCGCACCGTGCCGGTGAGCGAGGCGCGTCGCATCCTGCTTGACCAGGAGTTCGACAAGCTGATCAACCTCGATGACGTGGTGGCCGACGCGCTCGAGCGCGTGGAGTCGCTGGGGATCATCTTCCTCGACGAGATCGACAAGATCGCGGGAGGGAAGGGGGAGATGGGCGGTCCCGACGTCTCGCGCGAAGGGGTGCAGCGCGACCTGCTGCCGATCGTCGAGGGGTCGAACGTCCAGACGAAGTACGGGATGGTGAAGACCGACCACGTGCTCTTCGTGGCGGCCGGCGCGTTCCATGTGAGCAAGCCGAGCGACCTGATCCCCGAGCTGCAGGGGCGGTTCCCGATCCGCGTGGAGCTCAAGCCGCTCACCGAGGCGGACTTCGTGCGCATCATGACGGAGCCGGAGAACGCGCTCACCAAGCAGTATGCGGCGCTGGTGGCGGCCGAGGGGGCGGAGCTCAAGTTCACCGACGACGGGATCGCCGAGGTGGCGAAGATCGCCGCGCGGGTGAACTCGCGGATGGAGAACATCGGCGCGCGGCGGCTCCACACCGTGATGACGACGTTGCTCGAGGAGCTGCTCTACGAGCTCCCCGAGCGTGGGACGGCCCCGGAGACGGTCGACGCGACGATGGTGCGCGCGCGGCTGAGTGCGATCTCCGAGGACGAGGACCTCCGGAAGTACATCCTCTAGGCAGAGGGCGGATCGCATGGTGGTCGGGCGAGAGCGGGTGCATGGCGGCGGATGGTGGGGATGGCGGCGATCGCGTCGATCCTGTCTCTGCCTGCTGGCCGCAGGATCGCTGGCCTGCGGCGACCGTCGCGATGCGGCGGACCTCGCGGTGGGAGTGCAGCCTTTCGAGCAGCTGCGCGGGATGAACGTCACCCCGCTGCGCTCGGGGATGGTGCGCGCGATGCGCGCGAGCGCGACGCCGGCCCCGCTCGAAGGATTGCGGGAGTCGATCGGCACGTTCGACGTCTTGTACGGCCTCACTGGGTACGACGGCACCGACGGGGCATGGCCCGACGAGGAGGCGCTGGTCCTCTTCATCGAAGGCACGCGCGAGTGGCCGTCCGACTCGGCCGCCGCCGGCGCTTGGCGCAGCGCGATGCGCGAGATCCAGGCAGGCATGGGGACCGCGCCGACTTGCCTCGTCGTGCGTGGTCCGGGCTTCGCGATCCGCGTCGCGGAGTGGACGCACCGCGATGGCTGGGCGGTGACGACGACCTTCGCGGCGGGCGACAGCGCCGCCGTCCCCGCGCAGACGCCCCGGCACAGCATCGCCATCCGGCGGCAGGCGTTCACGGCCACGTTGCCGGGCGCCGACGCCGAGGATCCGGCCGCGCTCCCCACCTGGGAGCGCACCTCCTGCACCCCCGCCGATACGGCCACCGATGCGTCCGCCGAGGGCGCCGCACCGAAATCGACCTCCCGGACCACGCCATGAGCGGTGAACGCGACTTCCTCGCCATCCCGGATCTCTCCGAGGGTGAGCTGCACGGCCTGTTCCGCCTCGCCGATCGCATGCGGCGGGGCGAGTACGCGGCGCGTCCGTTGGCCGGGAAGGCGTTCGCGATGTTGTTCATGAAGTCGTCGACGCGCACGCGCGTGTCGTTCGAAGTGGGGGCGTGGCAACTCGGGGCGCACCCGCTCTTCCTCACGCCGCGCGATGTGCAGCTCGGACGCGGCGAGGCCGTGATGGACACGGCGCGCGTGCTCGACCGCATGGTGGACGGCATGATGATCCGCACCTTCGCGCACGCCGACGTCGAGGAGTTCGCGCGCTACTCGGCCGTGCCGGTGATCAACGGCCTCACCGACCTGCAGCATCCCTGCCAGATCCTCGCCGACCTGCTCACGGTGCAGCAGCATCTCGGCACGTTCGCCGGGAAGACGATTGCCTGGATCGGCGACGGGAACAACATGGCGAACAGCTGGTGCGACGCGGCCTTCCGCCTTGGCTTCGAACTCCGGCTCGCCTGTCCGGCGGGCTACGATCCGGATCCGGCCATCCTCGCGCGCGCGCAGGCGTCGGGGAAGGTCACGCTGGTGCGCGACCCGCAGGTGGCGGTGGAGGGGGCGCACGTGGTGACGACCGATGTCTGGGCATCGATGGGCCAGGAGGAGGAGCAGGCCGTGCGCGAGGTGGCGTTCAAGGACTTCCAGGTGAATGCGGCGCTCATGGCACGCGCGCAGCGGGACGCGATCTTCCTCCATTGCCTGCCGGCGCACCGCGGCGAGGAGGTCACGGCCGAGGTGATCGACGGCGCGCAGAGCCGCGTGTGGGACGAGGCGGAGAACCGCCTCCACGTGCAGAAGGCCATCATGGCCGCGCTGATCGGCGGCGAGCCGCTGGCCTGATGCGATGATCGCCGTGATCGGCGCGGGACCCATGGGACTCGCGGCGGCGCGGACGCTGCAGAAGCACGGGCTCGCCTTCACCGGCTTCGAGTCGCACACCGATGTCGGCGGGCTCTGGGACATCGCGAACCCCCAGAGCACGGTGTACGAGAGCGCGCACCTGATCTCGTCCAAGCGGATGACGGAGTTCGCCGAGTTCCCGATGCGGGACGAGGTGGCGCCGTACCCGCGTCACGACGCCCTCAAGCGCTACTTCGGCGACTTCGCCGACCACTTCGGCCTGCGCCGTCACTTCGAGTTCGCGACCCGCGTGATGCGGGTGGCGCGCGCCCCCGCGGGCGAGGCGGGGTGGGACGTGACCACCGAGTGCGGGGGCGTCGCGCGCACGCGGCGCTTCGCGGCGGTGCTCATCGCGACGGGGACGCTGCACCATCCGCACCAGCCGGCGCTGCCCGGCGCATTCGACGGTCGCGTGATGCACTCGGGCGAGTACAAGTCGGCGGCGGTGTTCGCGGGTCAGCGTGTGCTCGTCGTGGGCTGCGGCAACTCGGGTGCGGACATCGCGGTCGACGCGGTGAAGCAGGCGGCCTCGGTCGACATCTCGCTGCGGCGCGGCTACTACTTCCTGCCCAAGTTCGTGCGCGGCAGGCCCATCGACGCGATCGGCGGCGTGGTGAAGCTGCCGCGGCGCCTCAAGCAGCTCGTCGACGCGACGATCGTGCGGATGGTGATCGGGCGGCCCAGCGACTACGGGTTGCCGGACCCGGACTACCGGATGTACGAGTCGCATCCGGTGATGAACTCGCTCATCCTGCATCACCTCGGGCACGGGGACATCCGCGCGCGGCGCGACGTGGCGGCGGTGGCGGGTCGCACGGTGCGCTTCGCCGACGGTGAGGAGGGGGAGTACGACCTGATCCTCCAGGCGACCGGATACGCGCTCCACTACCCGTTCATCGACCGGGCGGCGCTCGCCTGGCCCGCGGGGGCCGCGGCGCCGCGGCTCTGGCTGAACGCGATGCATCCGGAGGACGACTCGCTCTTCCTGCTCGGCATGGTCGAGGCGAGCGGGCTGGGATGGCAGGGGCGCTACGAACAGGCGGAACTCGTGGCCCTCTACCTCAAGCGGCTCGCCGAGCGGCATCCGGCGGCGCTCGCGCTGCAGCGCGAGAAGCGCGCGTGGGACGGCGCGCGCGTGGACGGCGGGTACGCGTACCTCGCGCTCGATCGCATGGCGTACTACGTGCACAAGGACTCGTACCTCGCGGCGCTGCGCCGCCACACCGGCGCCCTGCGCGGATGAACGACGCGCTGCCGCTGCGGTTCGATCCGTCGGGGCTCGTGGTGCTCAACGCGATCATCGCGTTCATGGTCTTCGGCGCGTCGCTCGACCTGCGCCTCGACGACCTCCGTCGCGTGGTGGCGAAGCCGGCCGGCGTCCTCGCGGGGCTCTCGGCGCAGGCGGTGCTGACGCCGGCGCTGACCTGCCTCATGACGGTCGTGCTGCGGGTCGACCCGGCCCTCGCGCTCGGCATGATGCTGGTGGCGGCCTGTCCGAGCGGGGCGCTGTCGAACGTACTGACGTGGCGCGCGCGCGGGAACGTCGCGCTCTCGGTGGGGTTGACCACCGTATCCAGTCTCGCGGCGACCGTGCTCACACCGTTCAACTTCGCACTGTACGGCTGGCTCAATCCCCGCACGCGAGAACTGCTGCAGGCGGTGGAGTTGCCGGTGGCGGGGATCCTGGGGCAGGTGGCCCTCGTGCTCGCGCTGCCGGTGCTCGCGGGGATGTTCATCGGGACGCGATTCCCGGCGCAGGCGAAGCGCGCGGAAGGACCGCTCCGCACGATCTCGCTCCTCGTCCTGCTCGCCTTCATCGCCGGCGCCTTCTGGGAGAACCGGGCGCTGTTCGTCGACCGGTTCGGCAGCTTCTTCTGGCTCGTGGTGGGGCAGAACGCGCTCGCGCTGGGCATCGGGCGGTTCGTCGGGCGCGTGGCGCGGCTGGGCGAGGCGGATCTCCGCGCCGTCACGATCGAGGTGGGGATCCACAACTCCGCGCTTGGCCTCGTGATCCTCTTCACCTTCTTCCCGCAGGCGGGCTCGATGATGCTCATCACCGCGTTCTGGGGCGTCTGGCACCTCGTGTCGGGTCTCGCGCTCTCGGCATGGTGGTCGCGGCGGCCCCTCGCGACCATGCCCGCATGAGCGGCGATCATCGCGTCCTCATCACGGGCGGCTCGGGGTACGTCGGCGGCCTGCTGGGCGCGCGGCTCGCGGCGGCCGGGATGTTCGTCGTCGGCACCGACCTGCGTGCGCGCACCGATGCGGGGTTCCCGGTCCGGACGCTCGATGTGCGCGATCGCGCACTCGAGGCCTTGCTGCACGAGCACCGTATCACGCACGTGGTGCATCTCGCGGCCGTGCTCGAGGGAGGGCGGGACCGTGCACGCGACTACGACATCGACGTCAACGGCACGCGCAACGTCGTCGAGTGCGCGCTGGCGGCGGGCGTGCGGCACCTCACCGTCTCGAGCTCCGGCGCGGCGTACGGGTACCATGCGGACAATCCCGAATGGATCGACGAGCGTGACCCGCTGCGCGCCAGCGACCGGTTCGCGTACGCGCACCACAAGCGCGCGGTGGAGGAGTTGCTCGCGGGCTATCGCGCTTCGCATCCGCGCCTCGGGCAGCTCGTGCTGCGCATCGGGACGGTGCTCGGCGCGACGACGGCCAACCAGATCACCGCGCTGTTCGCGCGCTCCCGCCTGCTGGCGGTGCGCGGCAGCGACTCCCCGTTCGCGTTCATCTGGGACGAGGACGTGGTGGGCGCGATCCAGCATGGCGTCCTGGGCGACCGCACGGGGATCTACAACGTTGCCGGGGACGGGAAGCTGACGATCCACGAGCTGGCGGCGATCCTCGGGAAGCCGGTGCTCATGATCCCCGCCGCGGTGCTCGAGGGTGCGCTGACCGTGGCACGGGCGTTCGGCGTCGGGCGTTATGGTCCGGAGCAGGTCGACTTCCTCCGTTTCCGTCCGGTGCTCTCGAACCGCCGGCTCAAGGAGGAGTTCGGCTACGTCCCGGCGAAGACCAGCGCCGAGGCATTCCGGTTCTATGTCGAACGCGCGCGGGCGCGGAGGGCGGTGTGAAGGTGGGAAGCAAGGCGCCGGGGTTCCGGCTGCAGGACACGACGGGCGCATGGGTCTCGCTCGATGACCTCCGGGGCCGGCGGGTGGTGCTCTTCTTCTTCCAGAAGGCGAGCACGCCGGGGTGCACGGTGGAAGCGTGCGAGTTCCGCGACGCGATGCCGCGGTTCAGCGAGAAGGACGTGACGGTGATCGGGATCTCGCCGGACACCTGGCGGCGCCACGCGAAGTTCCAGGCGGCGGAACGCCTCCCGTACGCGCTCCTCGCCGACAAGGACGCCGTGGCGTGCCAGGCGTACGCCGTCTGGCACCGCAAGCTCTTCTGGGGGCGCTACTACATGGGCGTGGTCCGGTCGACGTTCGTCATCGGGCCGGACGGCCGGCTGGAGCAGGCGTGGCGCGACGTGCACCATGAGGGGCACGCCGCCGAGGTGAGCGCCTGGTTGCACGGGGCGCCCGCGGCGCCGGCGCGGCGTCCTGCGGCCCGGAAGAAATAGGAGTAGCTTCTCCCCGATGGAACAGGACCTGATCACGCGGCTGCAGGCGGCGATCGGCGACGCTTACCAGATCGAGCGCGAGTTCGCATCAGGGGGCCAGAGCCGGCTCTTCCTCGCCAACGATGCGACCGCCACGCGGAAGGTCGTGATCAAGTTGCTGCCGCCGGAGATGGGCGGCGTCGTGGAAGCCGAGCGATTCAAGCGGGAGATCCGTGTCCTCGGGTCGCTGCAGCATCCCAACATCGTGCCGCTCCTGGGGACCGGGCATGCCGACGGCCTCCTCTGGTACGTGATGCCGTTCATTCGCGGCGACTCGCTCGCGGGGCGGCTGAAGGGGGGCGCGCTCGAGATCCCCGACGCGATGCGCACGCTCTGGGAGGTGGCCGACGCGCTCGCGCATGCGCACGAAGCGAGCGTCGTGCATCGCGACCTCAAGCCGGAGAACGTGCTCTTCCAGGCCGAACACGCGTTGCTGGCCGACTTCGGCGTGGCGCACGCGCGTTTGGAGGGGATCCGGCGCTCGAGCGGTGTGGGGTTGGGCGAGATGCGTCGCAGCATCGCGATGAGTGCCGGACGCCTCACGCAGCACGGCTTCGCGGTGGGGACGCCGGCGTACATGGCGCCGGAACAGTTCATCGGTGACGATCCGGCGGATGCGCGCGCCGACGTCTATTCACTGGCGATGCTCGGCTACGAGATGCTCACGGGCAAGGCGCCGTTCTCGGAGTACAAGGGGGCGCGGCTGATGGTCGCGCACTTCACCGAGCACGCCCCGCTCGCGAGCCACGTGCGCGGGGAGGTGCCGGTCGGGGTCGCGCAGGTGCTCGAGCAGGGAATGGCGAAGGAGCCGCCCGACCGCTATGCCAATGCGGCGGCCTTCCGCGACGCGCTCGGGCCCCGTTGGTGACGCAGCGAACGTCGCCGTTCGTGCGGGGCTCGTGGATCAGCTGACGTCGGCGGACGGATGCTGAGCCACGAGCGCACACCACTCGTCGGACGGATGCACGAACTGCACGCGCTGACCGACGCCCTCGACGCGGCGAAGCGCGGATCGGGGAGCATCCGGATCGTCGCCGGCGAGGGAGGCGTGGGAAAGACGCGGCTCGTGGAGGCGGTGCGCGAGCGCGCGGTCGAGCGAGGCTTCACCGTGCTGGTCGGTCGGGCATTCCCCGTCGAGACGGGGATCCCCTACGCGATCTTCGGCGACGGCTTCGTGCCGTACCTGCGCGAACTCGGGATGCCGGCGCTGCAGACGCTCTCGCGCGGGGCGGGCACGGAGCTCGCGCTGCTCTTCCCACTGCTCCGGACCGACCGCACCGCGGCTCGTGCGGGGGACCCCGCCGAGCTCAAGCCGCGGTTGTTCGACGCGTTCGGGCAGCTGCTCTTCGCGCTCGCCAAGAAGGCGCCGGTGCTCGTGGTGCTCGAGAACCTGCACTGGGCCGACCCGTCGTCGATGGATCTCCTCCACTTCGTCGCGCGCAGCGCATCCGCGCATCCGCTCCTGCTGCTCGCGACGTACAATGACGCGCACCGGGAGTCGCAGCGTGCGCTCCGTCTCCTCGAGCAGTCGCTGACGTCCCTCGGGGTCCTCTCCCGAACCGTCCTGCCGCCGCTCACCCGGGACGAGACGGCGCAGTTCATCGCGAAGGGGTTCGGTGAGCAGGCGGCGATCCTTGGCGACTTCCCCGATCGCGTCCATGCGCGGACGCGCGGGAACCCGTTCTTCATCGAGGAGACGCTCAAGGCGCTCGTCACGGCCGGGCGGTTGCGTCGCGAGGGCGATCGGTGGGTGGGGTGGGCGACCGAGCAACTCTCGCTCCCCGACTCCATCCGCGACGCGCTGCAGTTGCGGTACGACCGGCTCTCGGCGCCGGCGCAGGACGTGGTGCACCTGGCGGCGGTGGTCGGCGCGCAGGTGCCGCACGCGCTGCTCGAGCGCCTGACCGAGCTCGACGAGGCGACACTGCTCGCCGCGGTCGACGAGCTGCGGCGGGCGCGCATATTCGACGAGATCGACGGCGCGGTCGGTCCGGCCTACGTCTTCACGCACCCGCTGCTGCAGGAGATGCTGTACGCCGAGCTGGGCCGGGTGCGCGTGCGCGCGCTCCACGGCCGCATCGCCGACGCGCTCGAGCGCGCGTACGGGCCCGCGGCGCTCCAGCATGCGGAGGAGATCGCGATCCACTTCCGCCGCGCGGAGGCGCCGGCGCAATCGGCGCGGGCGGTCACCTACCTGATCGCGGCCGGGGAGATCGCCGTCGCGCGAGGGTCGCACCGCGAGGCGGCGGAGTCGCTCACCGTCGCGTTGCGGCTCGTGGAGGCGAGCGGCGACGCCACGGCGCTCGAGACGGTGCTCGAGTCGCTCGGGCGCGCGAAGCATCGGCTGGGGGACTACGCCGCGGCCACGTCGCTCTTCAAGCGCGCCGTGACGCTGGCCGAGGCGCGCGGCGATGATCGACGCGTGGCGGCGCTCGAGCGGCGCGCGGGACTGTCATGGCTGCGGCGCGGGGAGTTCCGCCTCGCGCTGTCGCACCACGATCGCGGACTGGCGGCGGCGTTGCGCGCCGGCGACCGGGCGGCGGAGGCGACGTTCCACCTCGCCCGCAGCGCGGGGATGATGGAGGTGGGGGATGGCGCGGCGGCGGAGGAGGCGGGGCGGTTGGCCCTGGCGATCGCCGAACCGTTGGGGGACGCGCGGTTGCTCGGGCGCGTGCATCAGGCGCTGCAGGCGTTGAACGTCTGGCGCGGCCCGAGCGCCGCGGCCGTGCTCCACGGGACCAAGGCGATCGAGCACGCGCGACGCGCGGACGACCTGCGCACGGCCTGGCAGGCCGAGTGGGTGTTCAGCGTGCACGCGGGACTCACGGGCGATTCCGCGGCCACGCTCCGCCACGTCACGCAGGCGTCGCAACTCGCCGACCAGCTCCGCTCGCCGGTGCTGCGTCTCTGGTCCGCCGAAGTGGCGATCGAGTACCGGTCGGGCATCGGCGAGTGGGACGAGGCGCTCGCGCTCGCCGATCGGACGATCGAGGAGGCGCGCGCATTCGGCCAGCACAACCTGCTGCCGCGATTGCTCGTCTGGTCGGGGCTGATGCTCTGCGGGCGCGGCGATCTCACGCGTGCGAAGGAGCGGCTGGACGAGGCCTGGGCGCGCTCCGGCGCGGACCGCGCGGATGAGGGTCTCCCGCTCAACGTGCATCAGGTCGTGCCGGCGCACGTCGGGATCGGCTATTACCACCTGTATCGACGGGACCATCGCACGGCGTTGGAGGTGGCGGAGCGCGGCCTCGCGATCGCCGACCGGACCGGCTACACGGTCTGGGCCGTCCATCGCCTGCTCCCGCTGGCGGCGGAGGCATCCCTCTGGCTCCGCGAATGGGAGAGTGCGGACGCGTATGGGCGTCGACTGCGGGCGGCGGCGGAGCAACTGGGACACCCGCTCGCGCATGCGTGGGCCGACGCGTGCGTGGCGCTGCAGCGGATGCTGCAGGGTGATCATGCGGGCGCGATCGCCCAGCTGCGGCAGGCCGCCGATGCGCTCGAGGCGATCCCCTTCGTGGAGCATGCGGCACGCCTGCGGCGCAAGCTCGCCGAGGCGCTGATCACCGCGGGGGACCTGCCGGCCGCCCGGGCGGAGCTCGAACGGTGCCATGAGGTCTTCCGCCGGATCGGGGCGGAGCTCGCACTCGACGAGGTGCGCGAACAGATGCGCGAGCACGGGTGGCGGCCGCGGCAGACGCGGCTGCCGCATCACGGTCGCTTGACCGCGACGGAGATGAAGGTGGCGAGTCTCGCCGCGCGCGGGATGACGAACCCGGAGATCGGCGAGGCGCTCCGGATCTCGCCGCGCACGGCCAGCACGCACATCTCCAACATCTTCCAGAAGCTCGAGGTGAAGTCCCGCCACGAGCTCACCGAGTACCTGCGCGAGCACGGGCTCGGCTGAGGGACTGGGCGCCGCGACGGCGCCTGGCGGCTGCCGCGCCTTACGCGGCGGCGACGTCCCGCGTGGTCTCGTCCGGCATCGCGGCGTCGGGCAGGGTGTCGTCCACGAGTCCGCGCACGACCGTCTCGATCGACCGGCGACGCCCGCCACCGAGGCCGAGATCGCGCAGTACGCCCCGTGGGTCGCCGGCGCCGGCGTGGTCGAGTGCCGCGAGGAGGGCGATCGCCTCCTCGGCCACGAGGGGGGCGGCGAAGAGGAAGCCCTGCACGGCGCAGCAGCCGAGCGCGCGCAACTGGGCGAGTTGCGCCTCCTGCTCCACGCCTTCGGCGACGACCTCCATGCCCAGGCTGCGCGCGAGCGTGATGATGGACCGCACGATCTCGAGACACTCGGGGCTCACGTCCATCCGTCCCACGAAGTAGCGGTCGATCTTGATCGTCCCGATCGGGAGCCGGTGGAGGTAGCTGAGCGAGGCATGCCCGGTCCCGAAGTCGTCCATGAGACTCTGGACGCCGCGCGCACGGAGCGTCTCGAGCATCTGGCGCGCGCCCTGCTCGTCGTGCAGGATCACGTTCTCCGTCACCTCGAGCTTGAGCCGTGACGCCTCGAGTCCGGTGGCGTGGAGGACGTTGTCGACGAGGCCGACGAGGTCGCGGTCCGCGAGTTGCCGCGCGGCGAGATTGACGCTCACCCACGGGGCGTGCGGCCCGTTCGGTGCGATGTCGGCGAGTTCGCGGCAGGCGCGATGCATCGCCCACGAGCCGAGTGCGACGATGAGGTCGCTCTCCTCGGCGATCGGCACGAAGTCGCCCGCACCGAGGAGGCCGCGACGCGGGTGCTGCCAGCGGAGCAGCGCTTCGAACCCGAGGAGCCGCTCGTGCCCGTCCGCGACGCTCCAGATGGGCTGATAGAGCATCGTGAACTCGTCGCGGTCGACGGCGCCGCGCAGGTCCTGCTCCACCGACACGCGACGGCGGACGCCGTCCCGCATGTCGGCGTTGAAGCAGATGTGGCGTGCGCGGCCGGCGCGCTTGGCCTCGTGCATCGCGAGCTCGGCGTCCCGAAGGTAGTCGGTCGGCTGGTCGATCTCCGGATCGTGCAGCACGATGCCGATGCTCGCCGAGACGGTGAGCGTGTGCGTGATGGCCGTGAGCGGCTCGGCGAGCACGAACTTCACGCGATCCGCCACGCTCTCCGCGTCGCCGAAATCGCTGATCTGGTCGAGCAGCAGTACGAACTCGTCGCCTCCGAGGCGGGCGATCACGTCGCCGGGTCGGACGGCGGTCGCGAGTCGCTGCGCGACCCCCTTGAGGAGCTCGTCACCCGCGCCGTGGCCGAGCGAGTCGTTGAGGAGGTTGAAGCGGTCGAGGTCGACGAGGAGGACCGCGAAGCGTCGCTCGCCCTGCCGGCGCGTCCGGTGGATCGCGCGGCGGAGCAGGTCGATCGTGAGCGCGCGGTTCGGCAAGCCGGTGAGCGCATCGTAGAGCGAGTCGCGCCGCTGCCGCTCTTCGGCGAGCCGGACCTGCGTGACGTCGCGCACCGACCCGGCCGCGCGCAGCGCGCGTCCGCCGGCGTCACGTTCGATCAAGCCGGACCACTGCAGATGGAGCCAGCGCCCGTCCTCGTGCCGCACCCGATGCTCGACGCTCAGCCGCGACGCCGATCCCGCGAGCTGCGCGGTGATGTCGACATGCAGCTGGGTCCGGTCCGACGGGTGCGCACGTCCCCACCACTCGTCGGTGGACCGCTCGACCGGCTCCGCGGGCAGACCGATCATCTCACGCCAGCGTGACGAGAGGCGCAGCGCATCGGTCCGGCAGTCCCAGTCCCAGAGACCGTCGATCGATGCGCTGGCCGCACGTGTCAGCCAGTCCTCGGGGGCCGGCGCCGGCGGCGCATCCACCCGCGGAGCGACGGGGCTCGTCCGGGCACGCCGGTCGCCCGTCGCGCGCGCGCGCCACATCGCCGCGACGGCGAGAGTCGCGGTGCAGGCACCACCGATCGCGAGGAGCGTGCTGGGCATCTCAGTCGTGCAGGGAGGGGGCTGTCACGGCGTCCGATGCAAGGACGCTCACCCCCTGGATGGCGTTTCGACGCTCATCTATAGACAAATCGAGAGGCGAAAAGGAACGCGACACCGTCGCAGGACGGAGCGCTCAGCCCCCGATGCGTCGGGTCATCCGGACCATCCGTAGCGCGACCCCGTCGGGGAGTGGCGCGGCCACGCGCTCGATCGCGGCGAACCCCATCGCGAGATACAGCGGCTCACCGGGCAGCGTGGCCATGAGTTCGAGCGCGGTGAACCCGTGCCGCGCGGCCTCGCCAGTGCAGTGCGCGAGGAGCGCGCGGCCGAGCCCGCGGCGCGCGTAACGCGGATCGACGAAGAAGGCGCGGATCCGCGCGGGCTGCACCGCCGGGTCGAGCAGAGGATCGTCGCCGCGCTTCGCTTGATCGCCCCCGTACAGCGTGTCGCGCCGACTCCAGCCTCCGGCAGCCGCGAGCGTCCCACGGTCGTCGAACACGAAGTACGTGCCGTCGGCGATGAGCCGCGTGTCGGGACCGAAGACGTGACGCAACCCGCTCTCGATCTCGGCGGCGGTGTAGACGTCGCGGCTGAGCTCGCGGACCGATGCATCGATCAGGCGGTGGAGCGCCGGCAGGTCGGCCGCCGTGGCGCACCGGAGCAGCGGGAGGGAGCGGGAACCGTGCATGGACTTCAATAGTACGCCCGTCCGGCGCTGGCGGAGACCCCGCGCCGCCGTCCAACTTTGGAGCATCCCGTTGGAGGGTACATGGACTTCGAGATCCTCGGATTGAACTTCGGCTACGCCATCATGGGCGTGGTCCTCATGTGGGCGAGCTATCGCATCTTCGACCACCTCACGCCGCAGGTGAACTTCCCCGAGGAGCTCAAGAAGGGGAACATCGCGGTGGCGATCTTCATCGGGTCGCTCTTCATCGCGATCGCGCTGGTCGTGGGGAACGCGCTGAACTGATGCGCACGCGGGGGTGGCTCCTCGCGGTGCCGCTGCTCCTCGCGGGGCAGGGGGACACCGCGCGCCGGCCCGCCACCCCGCCCGCCCCGGCGCCCACGACGACGCCCGCGTCGGCCACCCCGGTCAGCGCACTCGCGCGCACGCAGCAGCGGCGCGAGGCCGCCAAGGCCGACCATAAGTACGACGACACCTTCCGGCGGTACTCCAAGCGCTGGTTCGGCGCGGCGTTCGACTGGCGCTGGTTCAAGGCGCAGGGAATGGCCGAGAGCAACCTCGACTCGGCGGCGACGAGTTGGGTGGGCGCGCGCGGGGTGATGCAGTTGATGCCGGCGACCTACCGCGCGATCCAGAGCCGACGGCCCGAGTTCGGCGCGATCGACGACCCCGAGTGGAACATCGCCGCCGGGATCATGCACGACCGCTATCTCTGGCGGCTCTGGGACGGGAAGGTGAGCCAGGAGGAGCGCTTCGCGTTCATGTTCGCGAGCTACAACGCAGGTGAGGGCACCATCGGCCGCGCGGCGGACTCGGCGCGGGTCGTCGCCGGTGGCCCGCCGGCCTGGCTGCACGTGGAGCAGATCGCACCGAAGGTCCCGCGATGGCGTTATCGCGAGACCCTCGGCTACGTGCGGAAGATCGATACCAACTACACCAGGCTGAGACGGCAGCGCTGAGCGCCGCCGTTCACCGGATCCGTCAAGCGATCGTTCACATCGTCGAGTTGGCCCGCGCGAACTTCGCCTGCGCCTCCTGCAGTTCCTTGCGCAGCTGCACCAGGCGCTGCTTGGCGTCGTTGCCCACCGCCTGGTCCGCCCGCATCATCGCGCCGTAGAGGTACTGCACGTGCGCGGCGAGTCCCGGACGCCCGTAGCGCCACGGTTCCGAGTTGATCTGGTCCCGCACCTCGCCGATCCGCGCCTTCTTCTCGCCGGTCGCCGCCCGGTAGGCCTGCTCCACCTCGGCCGTGAACCGGTTCATGTCGCTCACGATCTCGCGCACGGACAGGTTGTGGTCGAGCTGCGCCTGCAGGACCGCGGTCGTCACGCCGTCCCGCTCGACGCGCGGGTCGGGCTTGATGCGCAGCGGCTTCGTTGCCGTCCAGGTGCCGCTCGTCAGGCGCACCGTGTAGCTCCCCGGCGGGACCATCGGGCCATTGCGGCCGCTGCGCCCCGGGTTCGGGTCCCAGGGACCGGCGAGGGTGTAGTCCCAGGTGAAACGGTTGTGCCCGGCGGCGGCCGGGAGCCGCGGCGTTCCGATCCGCTCCCACATCGGGCCGCGCATCGAGGGCTCGCTCGGCGCCACGCGCTGCTCACCGGCGGCGAGGCTCGAGAAGCGCCGGATCACCGCCCCCTTCGCGTCGAGGATCTCGAGCGTCACCTCGCCCGATGGCGCGCTCGCGAACCAGTAGTCCACCACGGCGCCCGCCGCAGGATACTCGGGATCGGCGTCGCTGTCGCGCGCGCTCTCGAGCCCGCCGAAGCCGGCGCGATAGCGCATGCGCACCGCGTCGCGCGGCGTGTAGAGATGCACCGTCTCGTTCGCCATCGCGTCGCTCACCTCGTGCAGCGGCGTGATGTTGTGCATGATCCAGAACGCGCGCCCCTGCGTCGAGATCACGATGTCCTGCTGGTGCACCTTCATGTCGGTGATCGGCGTGTTCGGCAGGTTGAGCTGCAGCGACTGCCAGACCTTGCCGTCATTGAACGAGACGTACGCGCCGAACTCGGTGCCGGCGTAGAGCAGCCCGGGCCGGCTGGGGTCCTCGCGCACCACGCGAACGGGCTCGTCGGCAGGGATGCCGTTGGTGCCGTCGGTGAGCAGCGCCCACGTCTTCCCGTAATCGTCGGTCTTGTAGATGTACGGCTTGTGGTCGCCGAGGAGGTAGCGGAGCACCGTGTAGTACGCCGAACCGCGGCGATGCGGCGACGGCTCGATGTTCTGCACGCGGCCGCCGAGCTCGAGCCCCGGGGGCGTGATCTTCTGCCAGGTGCGGCCGTTATCGCGGGTCACGTGGAACGGCCCGTCGTTCGCGCCGACCCAGATCACGCCGCGTTCGAGGGGCGACTCGCGGATGGCGTAGACGACCGAGTAGAACTCCTCGCCCGTGTTGTCGACCGTGATCGGGCCGCCCGAGTAGCTCGCCTGCGTGTGCGGCGGGTTCCACGTGAGGTCAGGGGAGATCACCTCCCACGTCACGCCCTCGTCGCGCGTGCGGTGCACGAACTGCGAGCCGTAGTACAGCGTGCCGTTGTCGTGCGGCGAGTACTCCATCGGCGAGACGCGCTGGAAGCGGAAGATCATGTCCTTCATCGCGTTGCCGTAGAGCGACTGCGCGCCGATCCAGTAGTGCTTCTCCTGCCCGGTGCGCATCGACATGCGCGAGTACTGCCCCTTGCACGAGCCGTAGACCGTATCGGGGTTGGTAGGATGCGGGAGGATCGGGCCGGTCTCGCAGCCGGGGCCCGTCTGCCACCCCTGGACGGGGTCGTCGAGGCCGCCGGACGTCACGGGAAGCGACGGCAGGATCAGCGTCGAGTTGTCCTGCTGCGCGCCGTAGATGCGGTACGGGACCTGGTTGTCCACGTACACCTGGTAGATCTCGGCCGTCGGCTGGTTGTACTGCGAGCTCCAGGTGCGGCCGCCGTTGAGCGAGACGTTGGCGCCGCCGTCATTGGACTGGATGAGGATCTGCCCGTTCGTGGGGTTCACCCACATGTCGTGGTTGTCGCCGTGCGGGGTGCGCATCCCGGCGAAGGTGCGGCCCCCGTCGGTGCTCTTGAAGTAGCCCTCGGCGCCGGCGTAGACCACATCGGCGTTGGTCGGGTCGGCGGTGATCGTCGTGTAGTAGAAGGAGCGCGTGCTGAGCTGCGGGTTGTTGCTCGCCAGCGCGAACGAGGTGCCGCCGTCGTCGGAGCGGTAGAGGCCCATGCCGGGCTTCGCTTCGATGAGCACGTACACGCGCTGCGGGTTCGCGCGCGAGACCGCGATGTTCGCCTTGCCGACCAGCCCGTTGGGGAGGCCATTCATGAGGCGCGCCCAGGTGGCGCCGCCATCCGTGCTCTTGTAGATGCCGCCTTCCATCGCGCCCGAGATGATCGTCCACGGCTTGCGCTCGGCGCGCCACATCGCGGCGTAGAGCACCGTCGGGTCGCCCGCGTTGAACTCGACGTCCACCGCGCCGGTCGAGTCGCTCACGTAGAGGGTGCGCTGCCAGGTCGCGCCGCCGTCGGTCGTGCGATAGATACCGCGCGCGTTCGTCGGGCGGAACGGGTCGCCGATCGCCGCGACGATCGCGACGTTCGGGTTCGTGGGGTGCACGCGCACCGCGCCGATGTTGCCGACGTCCTTGAGCCCGACGTGCTTCCACGTCTTCCCCGCATCGACCGACTTCCAGACGCCCTTGCCGATCGAGACGTTGGAGCGGAGCCCGTCCGACCCGGTGCCCGCGTAGATCACGTTGGGGTCGGAGTTGGCGACGTCGATGTCCCCCATCGACCCGACGGTGATCTGCCCGTCGGTGATGTTGCTCCAGTTCGCGCCGGCGTCGGTCGTCTTCCAGATGCCGCCACCGGTGGAGCCGAAGTAGAAGGTGTGCGGCTCCTGATCCACGCCGGTGACCGTCGTGACGCGGCCGCCGCGCGCCGGGCCGACCATGCGCCAGCGGAGCTGCGAGAAGGCGCTGGTCGCGGCGGTCGTCGCGACCGGCGGCGCCGGCGCCGGGCGGGCCGCGGCCGGTCGGGCCGGGGCGGCAGAACGCGTGGTCGCCTGCGCGAACAGGGCGGCAGACGGCACCGCACCCATCGCCGCGAGGGCGACGAGCGCGGGAACGAGCGCAGGGACGAGCGCGAGCGAACGACGGGTCGGACGCATGGGGCAGGGCTCCGGGTGGGGACGGGCGGCGCGCGGGGTACTCGCGCAATTGACCGTCCGGATACGCGCGGGTCCAGTCCCGCGTTCGCGAGACTGGACCCGTTCGCCCTGCGGCGCAGCGCGATCAGCGCACGACGATGCGACCGCTCATGCTCGATCCGTGGATCGCGCAGTCGTACAGATAGGTCCCGGTCGAACCGAACGTGAAGGTGTACGTCCCGCTGAGCCCGAACGTCCCGCTCGAGGGGAAGCTCGGTGCCCCCTGGGACTGCACCGTGTGCGATCCTCCGGTTCCCTCCCAGGTCACCGATCCCCCCACCGCGACCGTATCGATCGCTTCGTTCTGCGTGGAGTTGCGCTGACTGCGGAAGAAGAAGTTGCCCACCAGCACCGTCGCCGTCAGCGGCGCCACCGACTGCCCGCTCACCGTCAGCTGCGCCGAGTCGCTGCGCGTTCCGGCGGACATCACGATGAAGGTGGTGCCGTTCCCGGCGCCGGTCGCGGTCACCTGCGCGCCGGTCGTCGCGCTGACGCCGGCGATGGCACCACTCCGAGTCGCCCACGTGATGGGAAGGTTGGTGTTGATCGAGTCCTGCGCCGTGCCGAGGAAGATGACGGTCCCGAGCGCCGTGGTGATGGTGCCGCTCGGCGGCGTCAGCCCGAACGTCGAGGCGTACCGGCGCACGACGAGCGTCCGCTGCCCCGTGACGCTTCCGGCGGAGGCGATGATGTCCGCACTGCCATCGGCCACCGCGGTCGCGAGTCCGGTGCCGGCCCCCACCGTCGCGACGGCCGGCGCGCTGCTCGACCAGGTGAGGCTCGCACCCGCGATCGGATTGCCGAGCGAGTCGGCGGCGGCGGCGCTGTACTGCTTGCTGCGCGTCGTCGTGCGGAGCGTGTCCGCGGGCGTCGGGCTCACTGAGATCGACGCGATCACCTGCGTCACCGAGATCGGGATCCGGGCGGTCCGGCCGCCGGCCGTGGCCACCGCCGTGTCGGTCGCGCCGGCGGCGATCGCGGTCGCGAGGCCTCCCGCGCTCACGCTGGCCGTCGTGCCGGTGCCCTCGCGCGTCCACGTCACCGCTGGCGCCCCGGCGACGGGCGCGCCGGACGAATCGACGAGGGCGGCGGCGAGCTGCCGCGTGGAGCCGATCGCGCCGAAGGCGACCGAGGCCGGCGTGGGGGTCACGTTCGCGACGACCTGCGCCACGGTGACCGTGACGGCCGTCGAGGTCACGCCACTCGCGCTCGCAGTGATCTGCGTGCTGCCGTTGGCCACGGCGGTCACGAGGCCGGTCCCGCTGACCGTCGCGGCCGCCGGGTTGGACGAAAGCCAGCTGATGGTCGCACCCGCGACCGTGGCCGACGACGCGTCGCGCGCCACGGCGGAGAACTGCGCCGTGCGGGTCAGGGTCTGGAACGCCTGCGGGCCGGCCGGTGCCGTGATCGCGACCGAGGCCACGGTCTGGACGCCGGTCCCCCCGCCATCATCGCCGCCACCTCCGCCGCAACCGACCACGAGGAGCAGGGCGAATAACGAACGCATCGGTCCGGGGGTGCGAGCACTCAGGGACATGGCGGCCTCTCAACGGGTGGGGGTGGGATTCGTATGCACGAAATCCCGAAATGCTTTACCCGTTGAGCATGCAGGCTGTCACACCGTCCGTCCAGTCACTATCCGTCGTTCGCGGCGGGGTCACTCCCGAGGGGCGGCGTACCGCATCTTCTCGAGGATCCCGGGTGCACGGCGTCCCGCCACCGCGCCGTTCGGGCTCCATCGGATCGGGCTCGGCAGCACCGCGGCCAGCCGCGCCGCCTCCTCGCGCGACAGCGACTTGGCCGACTTCCGGAAGTGCGTCCGCGCCGCCATCTCCGCCCCGAAGACCCCGTCCCCCCACTCGGCCAGGTTCAGGTAGAGGTCGAGGATCCGGTCCTTCGGCAGGCAGATCTCGAGCACGAGCGTGAGGTACGCCTCGTAACCCTTCCGGACGTACGACCGGCCTTCCCAGAGGAAGAGGTTCTTCGCGACCTGCTGGGTGATGGTCGAGGCGCCGCGAAGCCGTCGCCCGCGCTTCGCGCGCTCGAGCGCGTTCTGGATCTCCTCGAGGTCGAACCCCCAATGGAGGTAGAAGCGGTCGTCCTCCGACGCGAGCACGGCGCGGCGCAGGTGCGGCGAGATCGCGTCGCGAGAGACGACATCGCGTCGGGGATAGCGCGGCGACCTCCCGTCGATGGTCCGCTGCACCGCGCGGCGCGGCATCACCATCGTCGTGAACGGCTGCACGAAGTTGAGCGGCAGGACCAGCACGAACGGCCCGACGACGAGCGCGAGGATCGCGAGGAGGATCCAGCGACGTGCGCGCCGCCAGAGCGAGGGCAGCGCCGCGCGGGCGCGGGCGAGGCGGGAGGGGGCAGGCATGCCGAGCGGAAACTACAGGGGGTGGGAAGCAGGCGCCCCCCAGCGGTGCCTGAGCACCCCTCTCGCGTCCGGCGGTCCCGGATGCCATGCTAGGGCATGCCGCTGCGCCGCCTGCTGCTCATCCTCCTGCTGATCCTGTCCGCGCGCGGCGCCGCCGCCCAGAGCGTGCGAGGCGTCATCGTCACGGGCGATTCGCTTCCCGTCGCCGGGGCGGTCGTCACGCTCCTCGACTCGCTCGGCGCCGTCGCGGCCACGGCGCTCTCCGACGAGGGCGGCTACTTCGACCTGCGGGCCCCACGTCGCGGGACCTGGCGGCTCCGCGCCGAGGCGGTGGGGTTCGCGCGCGTCACCTCCTTCCCGTTCGAACTCGCCACCGCGGAGGTGCTGCGCCGACGCGTGCAGCTGACCGACGCGACCTCGAGCCTTCGCAACATCGAGGTGCGCGAGGGCGCGCGATGCGACGTGCGCCCCGCCGAAGGGACGCAGGTCGCCCTGCTCTGGGACGAGGCGCGGAAGTCGCTCGCCGCGGCCGCGGCGTCGGCGAGCACCGCGCCGCCGCTCGCCTTCGACTACGACGAGATCGAGTACGACAGCACCTTCCTCCGCGTCCGCTCCGTCTCGCGGACGACCACGGTGGGGCGCGCCGAACGCGGCTACCGAAGTGATGCGCCGCGCGCGCTGCGCGAGTTGGGATACGCGCGTCGCATCGACACGACCGAGACCTACTTCGCCCCCGACGCGCGCGTGCTGCTCTCCGACGAGTTCGCCGCGACGCACTGCTTCTCGCTCGTGCCGGATGATCCCACGTCGATCCGGCGCGTGGGGATCGGCTTCACGCCCGTGGGGAATCGACCGGGGCGTCTGGACGTGGCCGGCGTGCTCTGGCTCGACCGGCAGACGTACGCGCTCGACCGCGTGGACTTCCGCTACGATCCGCTGCTGAGCGCGGACCTCCCCGATTCGACGTTCGGCGGCCGCGTGCGCTTCGCGCGGCTGCCCACCGGGCACGTCATCGTCACGCAGTGGGTGATGCGGCTCCCCATCTTCGCGGCCGCGGACGACGGTCGGCTCGCGCGGAGCGGCCAGACGTCGCAGATGCTCATCCGCGCCGAGCAGCGCGAGGTCGTCGCGGGCGTGAAGCTCGTGCGCGGTGCGGCGCGTGCGTTCGATGCGCCGCCCGAGCCATTGCCGACGGTGAATGCGGCACCGCGCCGTGCCGCCGGCGCGCCCTCGTGCAACGACGCGGGCCGCCCGGCCCCGGGAACGAATGGCATCGCGGGCGTCGTGGAGGACGCGCGCGGACGCGCGGTCGGCGGCGCGCGAGTACGCGCGAGCTGGCACCAACCGTTCGCCCTCGGCGGGCGCGTGGTGTTCCGCGAGCAGTGGGTCGAGTCCGGCGCGGACGCGTTGGGACGCTACGCACTCTGCCAGCTGCCGGTGGGCACGCGCGTGAGCCTGAGTGCGCGCACGCCGAACGCCGCGTCGGGACGCACGCGCCTCGACCTCGCGGCGGGCGCCGTCGGGCCGGTGCGTCTCGCGGTCGCGCCCTGGCCGCGGAGCGTTCCCCCCGCGGGTCCCGGCGAGGTGCAGGGTCGCCTCCTCGGTCGCGACGGGCGTCCGGTCGCTGGTGCGGAAGTGCGGGTCTTCCCCGGCTCCACGCGCCTCGCAACGGACTCGGCTGGCCGCTTTCGCATCCCGGACGCCGCGCCCGGCATGCGCGACCTCTTCGTGAAGCGCTTCGGCTATGTCCCCGTGATGATCGCCGTGGAGGTCACCGCCGGCGACACCGCGAGCGTGACGTTGCAGATGGAGGGGACGGCGCAGGCGCTCGCCCCGGTGGTGATCGAGGCGCGGGTGACGTCGATGAGCCTCGCGGGGTTCGAGCTCCGACGTGCGCAGGGCGTCGGGGCGGGGACGTTCATCACGCCCGAGCAGATCCGGGCGCGCGACAACGGCAGCCTGCAGTCGCTCCTGCGCAGCTTCACGCGCGTGCGGATCGAGGAGTCGGCCATGACCGGGGACATCCGCATGTACGGCCGCGGTGGCGACAATCCCGACGGCTCGTTCGTGCCGGACCGCTGCACGGTGAAGATCATGCTCGACGGTGCGCTGCTCCCCGATGCCTCGCCGATCACCGCGTTGCCTCCGCTGCGCGAGATCGCCGCCATCGAACTCTATGTGTCGATCGGCTCGGTGCCGCCGATGTACAGCTTCGCTCAGCCCGAATGCGGCCTCATGGTCGTCTGGACGCGCGACAGCGGCTCGCCCTGAGCCGCGCGATGGTCAGCGGCTCATGCCGTAGACGAGGTAGTTCGTCGCGAACTTGTAGGCGTCGTTGGTGAAGTCCACCGGGTACCACCCCGCCCCCGACCACTCCATGTAATCGCCGATGTCGTTGTTGTAGTTGACGACGACCATCAGCCGCTTGCGCGGATCGTTGTCCTCGAAGATGCCGAGGAACTCGGCGCGCATCGCGCGGCTCTGGGGGTGATGCATCCCCTCGAGGGTCCGGATGTCGAAGAACGAGTGGAAGACCGGGTGCGCGAGGTCGAGCGGCACCATCCGCCCCTCGGGAAGCACGGTGCCCATCACGCGCGCGAAGTTCTCCCACTGCCGGCCGTAGAAGTCGTCGACGATGAGGAACCCGCCCTTCAGCAGCCAGGTGCGGAGGCCCTGCACCTCCTCGCGCGAGGGGGCCCAGTACCCCGGCTCCGAGAGGTATGCGACCGCGTGGCGGAACAGCGCCGGGTCGTCCATGTCATGGATGTTGCTCTCGCGCACGTGCGGATGGATCGTCGTCAGGTCGTTGAGGACCGTCATGAAGTTCCGTTCCATCGCCGGGTAGTCGAACGCCCACCCGCCGCGCCCGCCCCCGTTGTAGCGGAGGCGCACGAAGCTGAAGCGTCCGTCGTACGGTGCATTCGGCTCCTCGCGCACGCGGCCGAACTGCGCCCACGCGAGCGGGGTGCCGGCGATCATCAGCAGCACGGCGATCCCCAGGGTGCGCAGCCGCGGTCGACGCGTCATGTCAACGCTCTCGCGGATGTACGACGCGCCGGTCCTCGGCTCGCCGGATCGCATCGAGTCGTGCCGCGATGGCCGCTTCGCGCGCGGCGAGATCCGTGCGTTCGCCCGGATCGGCCGCGAGATCGAAGAGGCGCAGCGTGTCGCGCATCCACACCGCCTTCCATCGGCCCTCGAGGACGGCGGACTGGTCGCGGTCGGGCGAGAACCAGACGTGGTGCGCCCGCGGGGTCCAGCGGCCGCGGCCGGTGAGTTCGGGCAGGAACGAACGGCCGTCGATCCCTGAAGGCGCCGGCCTGCCCGATGCCTCGACGAGCGTGGCATGCAGGTCCGCGAAGTCCACGCGCGCCGCCGAGGTGCTTCCCGCTCGCGTGCGACCCGGCCAGTAGGCGATGCCGGGGACGCGGAGGCCGCCGTCGTAGAGGTCACCCTTGAAGCCACGATAGTCGAGCGTGCCGTTGAACCAGCGGCCCACCACATCGGTGGCGCCATCGTTCGACTTGCGCAGGAAGGTCGCGCCGTTGTCGGAGAGGAAGATCACGAGCGTCCGCTCGGCGATCCCGAGCGAGTCGAGCAGCGCGCGGACCTCGCCGAGATGCGCGTCGAGGAGCGAGACCTGCGCAGCATAGCTGCGCTTCCCGAGCGGCCAGGCGCGATCGGCGTACGCCCCGAGCGCGGGGACCTCGTAGCCATCGTCGGGGGCACGGCTCCCTTCGTTGTTGATGTGCGGGAGGTTGGTGGCCCAGTAGAGGAAGAAGGGCCGGTCGCGGTTCGCGCGCACGAAATCGAGGGCGCGGCGCTTGATCAGCGCAGGTGCGTAGTCCTCGCGCACGGTCGCGCGGCCCGCGCCCTTCCGGTTCGCGTTGGGGACGGTGTTCCGGAGCCGCACGGAATCGGGGCCGTCGAGCAACCACTCCGGGTAGAAGTTGTGCGCGTGCACCTGGTCGCGGTATCCGAAGAAGGCGTCGAAGCCCTGCGCCTCCGGCCAGCTCTCGGGCTGGCCGTCCCAGCTGAGTCCCCATTTCCCGAAGAGACCCGTCGCGTATCCGGCCTCGTGCAGCCGTTCCGCCAGCGTGATGTCGGCCGTGCGGAGGTAGTCGTTGTCGTTGTCGTCGAGCCGGCAGGTCCCGTTGTGCTTGCCGAGCATGAGCGAGCAGCGCGCCGGGCCGCAGACGCCCGCGCTCGACCGGAACTCGGTGAATCGCAGGCCCTCGGCGGCGAGCCGGTCGATGTGGGGCGTCGCGATCTCGCGCTGTCCCCATGGACCCGTCTCGCCGATGCCGAGGTCGTCGGCGAGCAGCAGGACGATGTTGGGGGGCGGTGCAGGGGCTGGGGGCGCGGGGCGACCGGCAGGAGCGCACGCGACCGCAGCCAGCGCGAGGAGGGCGAGACGCATGCCCCAAAGGTGCGGCGCTCGCGGCCGAATGTCACGCGGCGCAGATTCCCGGGCATGCGACCGCTCCCCCGCGACTCGGCCGTCAACGGCATCGTGCTCTCGAACGCGATCACGCTCGCGCTCGCGTGGTGGGCGGGGGACGGGCTCCTCTTCCTGCTCTGGCCGTACTGGATCCAGAGCGTGGTGATCGGCTACTTCGCGCAGCGACGCATCCGCCGGCTGCGCGACTTCTCGGTGGAGGGGCTCAAGATCAACGGGCGCCCCGCGACGAACACGCCGTCCACCGCGAAGTGGAGCGCGAACTTCTTCGTCGTCCACTACGGGCTCTTCCACCTCGTGTACGCGATCTTCCTCACCACCTTCTCGGCCGCCCCGTACGCGCAGGGGGTGGTGCCGAGCTTCGATGACGCCACGGGGACGTTCGGTCGCGACCTGCTCGGGCGGATCAGCGTAGGGGAGTGGCCCTTCATCGCGCTCGCGGGTCTCTCCTTCGCCTGGTCGCACGCGGCGTCGCACCGGATGCACGTCGAGCACGACCTGCGCGGCAAGCCGAACCTCGGGGCGCTGATGTTCGTGCCCTACGTGCGCATCGTCCCCATGCATCTCACCATCATCCTCGGCACGGTGCTCGGCGGCGGCCTCTTCGGCATGCTGCTCTTCGCGTCGCTCAAGACGGTCGCGGACGTCGCGATGCACTACATCGAGCACCGGATGCTCCAGCGCACGCCGACCTGACCGCGCGCCGGAGCGGCCGGTCGCTGGTCAGGGCTTGTGGAACAACCAGCTGCGGGGGATGTCGCGCCAGGGACCGTTGCCGACGCGCATCCGCAGGCGGAGGTCCGCCCCGCCGCCGGCCTGGAAGTAGCGCAGGGTGAGCGGGTGTGCCCCGGTGCGCAGGGCGATCATCCCCGTCCGTTCCTGGCTCCCGTGCAGGCCGTCGTTGTCCACTACGAGCGTCTCGCCGATGTGCAGCGTGCTGCCGTCATCGGACGAGAGGCCGAACTCGTACATCTCGTTCGCCGGGACCTCGAGATAGCCGGTGAAGATGAGCGCGTACCCCTCGGCGCGCTCGTTCCCCGTGCGCTCCACCTCGTCGGCGATGCCGCGGCGCGCGGGCGTCAGCGTGTCGAGCCCCACGGTGGTGCGCGCGGTGGTCTCGTAGTAGGCGCGCTGCAGCCCGAGCGCGAGCGCGGCCGCCTGCACGCCGTCCGCCTCGCGGTAGTTCGTGCGACGATAGACCGCCACGCGCGGCGGGCTCGACCGGCCGTCCGCGGTGAACGCGCGCGCGGTCACCTTCACGCCGTCGAACGTGGTGGTGATCTCGAACGGCCGCGAGTACAGCGGGCTCCGCGCCGTCGGATCGGTGCCGTCGGTCGTGTAGCGGATCTCCGCGCCGGCGAACGAGGCACCGAGCGTCACGCGCGCCTTCGGCTCGAGCGTGAGCACGTCCCGGTCGAGGCCGCTCACGTGCGGCAACCGGTAGTTCACGTTGAGCCGGTCGAGCGACGTGAGCGCCTGCGGCAACCGCCGCTCGAAGCTCGCCCAGCTCCGCGCGCCCTTCGGCGACCAGGTCACCTCGGCGAGCGCGATCGCGCGCGGGAAGGCCATGAACTCCACCTGCGCCGGCGTCTTGAGGTACTCGGTCCAGATGTTCCCCTGCGCGCCGAGGATGTGCGTGGCCTGCGCCGGTGTGAGCACGTCGGGGATCGGCTCGTAGCCGTACACCTGCTCGAGCGTGACGAGACCGCCGATCGCCAGCGGCTCGAACCGCGCGTCGCCCTGGTAGTAGTCGAAGTACAGATGCGACGTCGGCGTCATGATCACGTCGCGGCCGAGCTTCGCCGCCTCGATGCCGCCGCCGATGCCGCGCCAGCTCATCACGGTCGCGCCGGGGGCGAGTCCGCCCTCGAGGATCTCGTCCCAGCCGACCAGGCGACGCCCACGCGCCGTGAGCCAGGCATCGATGCGCCGGATGAACCAGCTCTGCAGCTCGTGCTCGTCCTTCAATCGCTCGCGCTGGATGATCTCCTGCGCCAGCGGGCTCGCCTTCCACCGCACCTTGGGAGCCTCGTCACCCCCGATGTGGATCATCGTCGACGGGAAGATCGCGAGCACCTCGGTCAGCACGTCCTGCAGGAACGCGAACGTCCGCTCGCTCGGGCAGAAGATGTCGTCCGACACGCCCCAGATGCGCATGACCTGGAACGGGCCCGGGGTGCAGCCGAGCTCGGGGTAGGCCGTGAGGGCCGCGACCGCATGGCCGGGCATCTCGATCTCCGGCACCACCGTGATGTTCCGCGCCGCCGCGTATGCGACGACGTCCCGGACCTCGTCCTGCGTATAGAAGCCGCAGTGCCGGATGCCGTCGCCGCGGTACGGCTCGAAGTTCCGCTCGAGCATCGTCTCGTCGCGGCAGCTGCCGATCTCGGTGAGGCGCGGATACTGCTTGATCTCGAGGCGCCACCCCTGGTCGTCCGTGAGGTGCCAGTGGAAGGTGTTGAGCTTGTAGCGCGCCATGAGATCGATGTAGCGCTTCACGAACTCGACCGGCTGGAAGTGCCGGGCGACATCGAGGTGCATCCCGCGATACGCGAACCGCGGCGCGTCGGTGATCGTCACCGACCCGATCTGTGGTGCGGTCGCATTCGCGGCGCGGGCCGCGTCGACGAGCTGCTGCAGCGTCAGGAGCGCGTAGAAGCGGCCGCCCATCCTCGGGGCGGTGATGGTGACCGCACCCGGCGCGACCGTGAGCGTGTAGCTCTCCAGGCCGTTCACCGAGTCGGCGGGGACCATCCGCACGCGCACGCCGTACCCGCTCAGCGTCCGGTCGTCCTGATAGGCGACCTCGACCGGCAGGCCCTCGGGGATCGGCCAGGCCCCCTCGAAGGGGCGCGCGCTCGCGACGGCGGGGATCACCGGCAGCTCGGCCGCGGGTCGGACCTGCGCGCCGAGCGGCAACGTGAGGCCGGCGCCGATGACGGCGTACATGGCGAGGCGCGAGGAAGCCACGGGGACGCGGATCATCGGGTCGCTCCCGCAGCGTAACGCGCGTTGTGTTGCCAGACCGCGCGAGCCAGGTGCTTGTCCGCAGCGAACTGGATCGGGACGCTCAGCCCCAGGCTGGCGGCCCCGCCGAGCATGAGGGCGGTGCTCGTCTCGTCGAGGTCCTGCGTCGCCGCGCTCGCCGCGCCGGTCACGAGCAGCGCGAGGCCGAGGTCGGTGAGGAGCGCCCCCCAGCGGCGCGTGCGCACCGCCGCTTTCGCCGCGACCTGTCCCTCTCCCTCGAACGCCTCGCTGATGTCCCGCGTCCACAGGAAGCCGAGCGTCGCCACCGGAGCCTCCTCCGCCCCACGCGTCACCTTCAGCCCATGCAGGGCCGCGATGATGTTGTAGGCGCAGCTCCGGTAGTCGCACGCGGCCGGGAGTCGCGCGGGTTCCGCGCGCTGGGCGTGGGCGACGGTGGGCGTGCTGGCCACCACGACGGCCAGCACGACGACGAGGCGCGCGACGGACCGGGCGCGCGGGCGGGGCAGGGCGAGGTTCGGCATTCAGGGAACTTAAGGCGTGCGGCCCCGCCCGGAGGGCGTCAGGCGTCCATCCGCCCCCGCCGTCGCCCCTGCCACCACCGCACGACCAGCCACCCCAGTACGGCGACCGGGACGAGCACCCCGAGCGACGCGATCGCCGCCGCCACGAGTCCCACGAAGTTCTGCCACGCCCGCACGAACGCCTGGCCGATCACGCTCTGCCCGGGGTTCTCGCCGACGATCGGTGCGGGCTCGCTCACCGTCACGTTGATGGTGCTGGTCGCGACGCGCGCACCGATCCAGCGCATCCGGCCCTCGTTGCGCTCGATCTCCTCGCGCACGCGCGCCAGCTCCCGTTCCACGGCGAGCACGTCCTCGAGCTTCCCCGTCCGGGTCGCGAGCAGGTCGATCAACCGCGACTCCAGGCGCCGCGCGTTCGCGACCCGGGCGCGCACGTCGACGTACTCCTCCCCCACATCCTGCGCGTTCACCGCACTCTGCTCGACCTTCCCGATGGGGCGGAGCCCCGCCATCGCCGCATCGAACCGGGCGGCGGGGATCCGCAGCTCCAGGGTCGCACTGCGCACGGTGAAGTCGCCGGCGCTGATCGAGACGTTGCCCACCGTCCCGCCGAGCGAGGCCGCGAGCTGCTGCAGGCGTGCCATCGCGGGCTCGAGCGAATCGACGCGGACGGAGACATGCCCGGTGCGGATGAGCATCGTCGAGATGGCACTGTCGGCGCCGGGCTGGGCCGGGGCGGGCGGCGAGGCGGGTTCGCCCATCGCCGCCCGCGCGGCGAGGCCGCGCTCGAGCTCGGGCGACGCGACGACGTCCGCCGCGTAGCCGTTCGCCTTCGCCTCGCCCACGACCATCGTGGCCTCCGCCGGTGACTCGGCGGCCCCGCTGCACGCGACGGCGAGCGCGAGAGTGGCGAGGGCCACGGCAAAGCCGCGGCGATGGTCGGGGACGAGCGCGGGGACGAGCGAGGCGCGACGCATGGAGCACTCCGGTTCGGTGGCCCGCGCGCACGCGCCGGTCGGCGCGGGGCGGGGGCCTTCATGCAGGAGACGACCGCCGGGCGCCGACTTGCACAGGCGCGTCGCGCACCAGCGCCGCAGGGTCCGGCCCGAGCTTCTCCGGGGAACGCCTAGCGGAAACCCGCACACCATATGCGTATGTACGCTTATGGACGGCCTCAGCCTCCGCCCCGAGCTTATGGTCGTCGGCCGCGCGGGCGGCCCCCATCGGAGCAGTGGTCATGCGACACATCGTCATCCTTGGCGCCGGGACCGCGGGAACCGTGATGGCGAACCGGCTCGCGCGGCGGTACGACACCGAGATCCGCGAGGCGACGCTGGCCATCACCATCGTCGACCAGGACCCGGTGCACATCTACCAGCCCGGATTGCTCTTCATCCCGTTCGGGGAGTACACCGCCGACGATGTCGTGAAGGGACGGCAGGCGCAGCTCGCGAAGGGCGTGCGCTACATCCAGTCGGCCGTCGAGGAGCTCGATCCCGCGCACGACATCGTGCGCCTCGCCGACGGCCAGTCGCTCCGCTACACGCTCTGCATCCTCGCCACCGGGACACGGCTCGCGCCCGAGGAGACCGAGGGCCTCACGGGCCCCGGCTGGCAGGAGAAGGTCTTCGACTTCTACACGCTCGATGGCGCGACCAAGCTCGCCGAGGCGCTCGCGCGCTTCGAGCGGGGTCGCGTGGTGATCAACGTCGTGGAGATGCCGATCAAGTGCCCGGTGGCGCCGCTCGAGTTCGCGTTCCTCGCGGATGCGTACTTCGAGAAGCGCGGCATCCGCGACCAGGTGAGCATCACCTACGCGACGCCGCTCGACGGGGCGTTCACCAAGCCCGCCTGCTCGAAGTCGCTCACGCACCTCCTCACCGAGAAGGGGATCGCGCTCGAGACCGAGTTCAACACGGGGCGCGTCGATGGCGAGGCGGGTGCGCTCGTCTCGTGGGACGAACGCACCGTGCCGTTCGACCTCCTCGTGACGGTCCCGCTCCACCGCGGCGCCGCCTTCATCGAGGCGGTCCCGGGGCTCGGCAACGACCTCGGCTTCGTGCGCACCGATCCGCACACCCTGCAGTCCAAGCTCAAGGAGAACCTCTTCGCGATCGGCGACGCGACCGATGTCCCGGCATCGAAGGCCGGCTCGGTGGTGCACTTCGAGGCGGAGATCCTCGAGGAGAACGTGCGCCGCTTCCTCGCCGGCGAGCCCCTCGATCCCGCGTTCGACGGGCACGCGAACTGCTTCATCGAGACGGGGCACGAGAAGGCGCTGCTCATCGACTTCAACTACGAGGTCGAGCCCCTCCCCGGGAACTTCCCGTTCGCCTGGGGCCCCATGCCGTTGCTCAAGGAGAGCCGGCTCAATCACCTCGGCAAGCTCGCCTTCCGGCACGTCTACTGGAACGCGCTCCTGCCGGGCTACGACTTCCCGGGGATCCCGGCGCGGATGAAGCGCACGGGCAAGCAGTTCCCGGCGCCCGCTGCCGTCTGACCCGAACACCAGAGGACTCCCCCATGCCTGCCCTGACCGCCGTCGCCCGCACCGCCGAAGGATTCCTCGAGCGCGTCGAGGACTGGGATCGCGCGCTCGCCGTCGAACTCGCTGCCGAAGCGGGGATCGCCGAGCTCACGCCGCGCCACTGGCTCGTGATCGACTACATGCGCGACACCTATCTCGCGCGCGGCGATGCGCCGACCATCCGGACACTCGGCAAGGAATCGGGCGTCACGGTGAAGGAACTCTACCTGCTCTTCCCGAAGGGACCGGCGAAGCTCGCCGCGAAGATCGGGGGCATCCCCAAGCCGCACGGCTGCATCTGACCCGCGCATACGAGGCACACATGTCCACCAGCACCGACACCGCAGGCGCGCCGGGCACCAGCGTCGCCGACCAGCCCATCACCAAGGTCTCGATCATCGTCTCCAAGGGCTCGCTCGAGGGGATCTATCCCGCGCTGATCCTCGCGAACGGCGCGCGCATGGAGGGGATCGAGGCGAACGTCTTCTTCACCTTCTTCGGGATGGACGCCATCAACAAGGCGCGGCACGACCACATCAAGGTCGCGACCGTCGGCAATCCCGGCCTGCACATCGCCACCTGGCTCGGCGGCGTCCCCGGCATGTCGGCGCTCGTCACGCAGCAGATGATGAAGTCGATGGAGAAGCTCGACATCCCGCCGATCCCCGAGTTCATCGAGCTCATCGCCGACTCGGGCGCCAAGCTCTACGCCTGCAAGGCGAGCGTCGACATGTTCGGGCTCTCGCGCGCCGACTTCATCGACCAGGTCGACTCGATCATCACGGTCGGCGATTTCTACCAGATGGCGGGGGGCGGTCAGATCATCTTCACCTGACCGCGTTCACCAGGGACAGGCGAGGACCTCGGGGGAGATCCGTTCGCCGCGGACCTGGTAGTGACCGAGCGCCTCGACGGTGATGCTGCCGGCGAGGTGCATCGGTGCGCCCGGCACCTGCGTGGCCCGGAGCGCGCGGTTCGGCGTCCATGCGACGTTCTCCGTCGGTGTGCCGGCCGCCTGCGCTGCCCGCACCGCGGCGAAGCGCGCGTCCATCAGCGCGCGCGCGCGGGCGCGCCAGGTTCGCACCGAGTCCGCCGGAAGGAGCGCCTCGAAGAGCCGCGAATCGAACCCGACCGCCCATGCGCCGTTCCCGTCCGGGGGCATCGGCGGATGCCAGTCGAGATCGATGTACGCGACCAACGCGCTCCCATCCACCGTGCAGCGCGGGGCGAGCGTCTCGAGGCTCCGGGCGACCGCTGCGGCGGCGAAATACCCACGGGGCGTCGGCGGGACGAGCGGCTCGCGGCCGGCCCCGCGTCCATGATCGAGCGACGTGACCCCCGCCGCGACGCGCAGGAAGAGCGTGTCGATCGGCCCACCGTCACGCGAGAACTCGAGCCGGAAGGTCCCCGCGACCGGCACCTTCACCGCATCCTCGCGCGCGCGTTCGAAGTCCGTGCGGAGGCTCCAGAGGAGCTCGCTCACGGGATAGCGCGTCGCGCGTACCGAGTCGGCGGCGAGACGACGCATCGCCGCGAGCGCTGCGACCGAATCGGCCACCCCTGCATGCGGCGGCATCACGTCATAGAACCGCAGCAGCTCCTCGGGGCTCATCCGCTCGATCCGCGGCGGGACGAGCTCACCGCGTCGCCGCGCCGCCTCGCCGTCCACGGTATAGGGGAGGAACGCCGTGCCCGACACGTCGAACGTCGGGAGCGAATCCACCCAGTGCTCCCGCGCGCGCAGACGCGCACGGAACAGCCCGCTCGTGCCCTCGGCGAGCCATCGGGCGCTGCGTCCCCAGGCCACGCGGCGGCATCCGGCGTCGTAGTCCCACGGCACGATCACCACCTCGGCCGCACCCGCCGGGAAGACCCGTCGCGCGTGCGCACCCAGCTGGTCGAGCCGGAACCGCTGTCCGTACGCCTGGCGGGCGGCGCCGGCGCCGTAGTGCCCCAGACCGGCCACCGGCGCGTAGCCACCGTCGCCGGCGGGGACGGTGTCCGGCAACGACGTGGCCATGAACGCGACCAGCGCGGTGTCGCGGAGCGCCCACGGTGGCGCGAGCGAGCAAGCACTGGCCGCCCGCGTCGCAGCGAAGGTGAGCGCGATGGCGCCGAACAGCGCGCGCCGCAGGGGCACAGCGTTGGTGACCATGGTCACCAACATGCGCGGCCGCCGGCCCGCTGGCCACTATCAGGTGACTCCTTTCTGGCGCCGCCTCGTACTCCCGTCATATAGTAAGTCGTACGACTCCACCCCGACCTTCGCTCCCGGGACCACCATGCGTTCCTCGCGTCTCTTCGTCGTCGCGGCGGCCATCGCCGCACTGCTCCTGCCGGCCCCCGTGCGCGCGCAGTCCGATCGCGCGCTCGACATCACCGAGGCCATCCTCGACCGCTTCTTCACCGCGCACGCCAAGGAGAAGAGCGAGCGCGAGACCGTCGCACCGCAGGTGGACGACGCCGAGGCGAAGATCCGGAAGTACGAGGAGTGCAAGCGCGACTTCGAGGCCGCGGGTTCGGCGACCGGCAGCCGGCTCGGTGGACTCGCCGCGCGCATCGCGATCAAGGCCAAGTGCGGCGACGCCGATGCCGACGCGCTCCGCAAGCAGCGGCAGCGGATCCTCGACGGTCCGGAGACAGCGGCCGCGACGGCGGGCGGATTCCAGCTTCCCGAGTACCGGCGCCTGCGCGATCGCATCCGCGGCTGGCTCGAGGGCGACAACTCCGGCTTCACGACGGCGGGGCTCGCCGTGCTGCGGGCGCGCGAATCGCAGCTGCGCGGGAGCTTCGGCGTGGTCGCGTCGGGTGGCGGCGGCCGTAGCGCCGGCCGCGGCATGCGGGGACCGGCAGTCTGGAACACCGATTTCGCCTGGGTCTGGATCTCGCAGCTCTTCGCCGTCCAGTACCTCTCCGGCGCCACGATGTTCGAGGGGGACTACGCGCCCGGCGCGTGGACCCGCTGGAAGGTGACCACCGATGAGGATGGCGACGTGCAGGAGACCGAGCGCGCCTTCCTCGCGCGCACGGCCGACGGCGCCGAGTGGTGGCGCATGAAGACGATCACCAAGCACGACGACGGCGCCGACACGGTCGTGCTCGAGGCGCTCTTCAAGCCCGAGGGCAGCGACCAGTACGTGCAGCGTCTCGTGCGGATGCGCGCCAAGCTCCCGGGCAACGCCGAGCCGCAGGAGATGATGGTCCCCGAGCAGTGGACGACCTGGAACATGCGCGGGTCGTTCACCGGGCGTCCCACCAAGGAATCGCTCGACGGCGCGACCGTCGGGACCGAGTCCATCACCACCCCGGCCGGGACCTTCTCCGCGCGCCATGTCCGCTTCGGGCAGGGGGGCGGCACGCTCGACTGGTGGCTCGACGAGTCGACGACCGGTGGATGGGTGAAGTTCAGCGCCATCGACAACGAGAAGAAGCCGATGTACACGATGGAACTCATCGGCAAGGGCACCGGCGCCAAGTCGGAGCTCGGGGTCCGGATCGAGCCGTGAACACGGGGGGCGCGCCGGATTGAGTCGGCCGCGCCCCGGGTCGAGACTGGGATGACAGGGGTGTGGGCCGCGCGTGCGCGGCCCACGCTCCGTGCGTGCCCTTTCTCCCTTCGACGTGACCGCTCCCCTCCCGACCCGTTGGAGTCGCCTCCCATGGGGGAGCGGCTTCCCCCGCCGACCCGATGACCGCGTCATCGTCGGGGTCCTCGGGGCGTACGCCGCGATCGCCGCGGGGCTGGCCGCCACCGGAGGGGACGGCTTCGCCTGGGATGGCGTCGACTGGGGACTGTACTCCGTCCTCGCGATCGCGACCGTCTGGCAACTCGGCCGGCTCGCCCGCGGCGCGTGGCACGACGGCGAGCGGATCGGCTGGCTCCTGCTCGCGCTCAGTGCCCTCGCGCGGTTCACCTACGGCACCGTCTGGAACGCGCTCGACGCGCCGATGGCCGGCGATCCGCGGCCGGCCTGGCTCGTGGCGCTCAAGGTCGCCTACCTCGGCCTCAGCCTGCCGGCGCTCGTGCTCTTCCCGGTGGCGCGGTGGCGGGGCCGCGACGGCGAGCGGGCCCGCATCGACGGACTCACGGTCATCATCGGCAGCGCGCTCGTCGGCTGGTACTTCGCGATCGGACCGCTCCTGCGGTCGCCGGAGGCGCTCACCGCGGCCGTCGATGACGTCGTGCTCGTGTTCGGCGACGCCCTGGCGGTGCTCCTCGTCGCGCGGCTGCACCTGCGCGCGGCGCGCGCCTCCACGCGGGCGGCCGCACGCTGGATGCTCATCGGGCTCGCGCTGCGGATCGCGCCGGACATCCTCATCTGGCGGGAGGCCGGCGCCGCCGACTTCACCGCCTTCGGCGCGATCGACGCCGCCTGGTTCTTCGTCTGGGTCCTGATGTGGGCCGGCGCGCGCGCCGCCGAGACCCTGCGCCCGCGCGACCTCCGGCCCGACGAGGCGGTCGAGCAGCCGTACGTGAGCGGACTCGTGCCGCACGCCTTCCTCCTCGCCTCCGTCGCCGCGCTCCTCGGCCAGACGCTCCTCGGCGATGGGCGCGACAGCGTGCTCTCTGCCGTCGTGAGCGCGGTGCTCGCGCTGCTGCTCGTCACGCGTCAAGGGCTCGAACTGGACGAGCGCGACCAGCTCGCCCATCGTCTCGAGCGCGAAGGGGCGCGCTACGAGGCGCTGCTGCAGTACGCGTACGATGCCGTGGTGATGTTCGACCGGCGCGGGATCCTGCGTTATGCGAGTCCCGCGACGGTGCGCACCTTCGGGCCCGCGATCCAGAGCGGCGAGGACACGACACTCTGGGGGATCATCCATCCCGATGATCACGAGGCGTTGCGCGCGGCGATCGGCGCCGAGCCCTCCGGCGCAGGAGGCGGCGCGGTGCGGGAGCTCCGGCTGCGGGCCCGCGACCGCCTCGGCCGTTGGCGCACCTTCGAGGGGCAGTTCCACGACCATCGTGGTGACCCGCTCATCGATGCGATCGTGCTCCACGGCATCGACCGCACGCGCGAGGCGCGCCTCGCCGAGGGGCTCGCCGAGGCGCAACCGCTCGAGGCGCTCGGTGTGCTCGCCGGCGGTCTCGCGCACGACCTCAACAACATCCTCACGGTCGTCGCGTCGCACGCCGAGCTGCTCGATGCCGACGCCGACCTCGACGTGCGCGGGCGCGAGGACGTGCAGGCGATCCGCGCCGCGAGCGATCGCGCCCAGTCGCTCACGCGCGGCCTGCTCACCCTTAGCCGCCGCAAGCAGGGTCCGGTGGCGGCGATCGCCGTCGCCGACGCGCTGCACGAGGCGGTGGCCGCTGTGCCAGGCGCCGTCGTGCAGGTCGCCCCTGGCGCGGCGATCACCGTTCTCGCCGATCGCGCGGCGGTCACGCAGGTGATCGACGGACTGCTCGACGCCGCGCGTGCCGATGCCCGGGCCGAGGGCTTGCAGCTCACGCTCGCCGAGCGCGCGATCGAGGACCCCGAGGCCACCGCGATGGGGATCGAGCCGCGCCTCTACGTCGAGCTGAGCGCTGGCGACGCGCTGGAGGCGGGCGTGCCGGTGGCGCGCGAGGAGGCCGTGCGGATGGAGGCGGGGCATGAGTGGGACCTCGCGCCGGGCGACCTCGCGCTGCTCATCGCGCTCGCCGCCTGTCGCGAACTGGGCGGCACCGTGCTGCGCGAGCGGCAAGGCGACCGGGCGCGCTACGCCGCGCTGCTGCCGGCGGTGCACCAATGAGCGGCCATCCGGACGCGTTCGCGCGGCTGCGGGGCGGCGTCGCGGTCTACATCCTCGCCTGGTATGCGGGGCTCGCGTTCCTCATGCCATTGGGCGGATGGATCGTCGCGGTCGTGAACCTCGCGTACTTCGCGCTCGGGGTGATCACCAGCGCGGTGCTCTGGCGCACCGGCACGGCGAGCGGCGATCCCCGGCTCCGTCGGGCGCTCCGCCTCATGGCGGTCGCGCACGCGCTCGTCACCGCCAACGGATTCGTCTGGACCTATTGGCAGCAGGCGGTGGGCGTCCCCTTCTCGGACTCGGTCAACCGACTCACCGACCTCGCCTACGTCCCGTTCCTCTGCGCGTCGTTCCTGAGCTTCCCCGTCGACCCGGGCGTGCGCTGGCGCGATGCGCGCGTGCGGGTGGACGGTGCGCTCTTCGCGGTCGGCGCGCTCGCGCTCTCCTGGCACTTCGCCGTCGCGCCGATGCTCGCCGGCGGCGACGAGCTGTCGGACGCCCTCGTGCAAGGGATCGAGTGGCTCGCGACCATCGCGGCGTCGGTCGCGCTGCTGCGCGCCCGCGACCGTCACATCCGCCGGATCATCGGCGTCGCGCTCGCCGCGCACATCCTCTACATCATCACCGACTTCTTCTGGGTGCGCGTGGTGCTCGACTACGCGCCCGGGCATTGGGTGGACGCGCTCTGGTTCGGCGCCTGGGTGCTGCGGTGGGGCGCAGCGTTGCGGGCCATCGAGGCCGTGCAGGCGCGACCGACACCGCACCGCGCATCGAGCGGCAGCCTCGCGCCGTCGCTCTTCGTCGCCGCCGCGTACGCGCTGCTCCTCCTCGCCTTCGCCGTGGAGGGCGGGCGCTCGACGCTCGACGTCGTCGTGGCCGCGGCGCTCATGACGGTGCTGCTGATCGTCCGGCAGTGGATCACCCTGCACGAGAACGCGGGGCTCGCGGAGGAGACGGCGCGACAGGCTGCCGTGTTCCGCACGCTCGTCGCGAGCGCCAGCGACCTCGTGCTGCTCGTGCGCGACGATCGCCGGATCGCCTACGCGAGCCCGTCGGCCGAACGCGTCCTCGGTCCGGTGGACGGGCTCGCCTTCGGCGCGCTGCTGCACCCCGCCGACCGCGCCGGCGCGCTCGAGTGGCTCGAGGAACGCGCGACGAGCCTCGGCGTGCGCGCGTACCGGTGCCGCCTGCGCGCGACCGAGGGCTCGTGGCGCGACATCGAGCTGCGCGCGCAGGATCGCCGCGACGACCCGGCCGTCGAGGGCTTCGTCCTCAACGCGCGCGACGTCTCGCAGGAGACCGCGCTCGAGCAGGCGCTCGGCCACTCGCGCAAGCTCGTCATGCTCTCGGAGATGGCCGGGCGCATCGCGCATTCGTTCAACAACACGCTCGCCGCGCTGCAGGTGCACGCCGAGGTGCTCGCGCGCGACCTCCCCGAGGGGGCGCTCGCGCGCGAGGACGCGCGGGCGATCGGCGCCGCGGCCGAACGCGGGGCCGGCATCACGCGACAGCTCCTCGGGTTCAGCGGCCGGCACGTGATCCGGCCGGTGCCGGTGGAACCCGCGCAGGTCCTCGAGGCGCTCCGGCCGACGTTCACGCAGCTGCTCGGTCCCCTGCGCACCTGCGTCCTGCGTGTGGACGCCCCGAGCGCCACCGTCCTGCTCGACCGTGCGCAGCTCGAACAGGTGCTCGTGAACCTCGTCGCCAACGCGCGCGACGCGATCCCCGTCTCCGGGACCGTGACCCTGCGCGTCGCGGCCGAGTCGCCCGCGGGTGGGGACGGCGCGCAGGTGCTGATCGAGGTGACGGATGATGGGACCGGGATCGCACCGGAGCACCTCGCGCGCGTGTTCGAGCCCTTCTTCTCGACCAAGTCGCCGGGGCGGGGGACCGGCCTCGGGCTCGCGATGGTCGCCTCGATCGTGCGGCGCGCGGGCGGCACGGTGGAGATGTGCAGCACGGTCGGCACCGGCACCACCGCGCGGATCCGGCTGCCGGCCCATCGGCGCATCTCGTCCCCCGTCCTGGTCGTCGATGCCGTCGAGGCCGCGCCCGCCTCCACCGCGCGCATCCTCCTCGTCGATGACGACGCGCTCGTCCGCCGGGCGAGCACGCGGATGCTCACCCGGTCGGGCTTCGCGGTGGTCGACGCCGAGGACGGCGCGCGCGCGCTCGCGATCGCCGAGGATCCCGCCGAGCGGATCGACCTGCTGATCACCGACCTCATGATGCCCGGCCTCTCCGGGCGCGAGGTCGTCGCGCGCTTCCGCGTGCTCCGGCCCGGTACGCCCATCATCTGCGTGACCGGCTACGCGACCGAACGCGAGGACGACCAGTCACTCGCGCAGCAGGTGAATGCCATCATCGCGAAGCCGTTCACGACGACGGCACTCACCCAGGCGATCGCCGCGGCGCTCCGCGGGGACAGCGACGAGCGCTAGCGGGGCGACGCGCCCGGACGATACTCGCGGGTGATGTGCCCCTCGAGCTGCGCGCGCGTGAAGTGCACCGCGCGCAACTCGCCGCGCGCGTAGCGCTCCGCCTGGTCGTTGAAGTGCGCCGACCCGGGGACGCTGTTGAGCCCGCCCGCCGTGACCGCGCGCGCGGTCACGGAGTCGCCGAACTCGACCACCGCGACGAAGCTGTTCCCGCTCGTGCCGTAGATCCGCTTGGTGCCCGGATACGGGCGCGCCTGGAAGGCCGCGAGCGATCCCCAGCGCGACGAGGTGAACCCGACCGGCGTGCTCGCGCCCGAGTCGGCGAAGGGCTGCACGATGTCGCCCGTGAGGCGCTGGAAGCGGTTCACCTCGCCCCACTGCACCTTCCACGAGCCGAAGTCGGCGGTGAGGCGGGCGACGGCGGCCTCGAGCGACTCGAGGCGATCCGCGCCCGGGGCGCGCGTCGCCATGAAGGTCACGAGCGACGACCCTTCCGCTTCGGGGTCGGCCTGCGACCGCTGCCAGAGGTCCTCGCCCCAGTACACCGCGAGCGTCGTGGCCTCGGAGGCGACGCCCGAACGGCGGTCCCAGGCGCGGAGCAGCGCGACCGGCTCGGCGAGCGCCGCCCGACGGTCGCCGGCGGGGAGGGCACTCCAGTCGCGCACGAGCGCCGGGATGAGCGCATCGAAGGCGGTGAGGTGCGGGTCGTACGCCGCGGCGATGAGCTTGTCGAGGTCGAACCGCGACTCGCGCGTGAGCACCTCGATCGCGTGCACGCCGCGCGCGTTCTCCCCTTCGCCGTCCTCGAAGTACTTCGCGTAGTCGCGCGCGCGCGGACTGGCCGCGCCGGCCGCCGAGTAGGGATGGTTGTTGGTGTTCTGGATCCAGCCCGTCGCGGGATTGATCACGTTCGGCGACTCGTCCACCGCGTGGATCCCCTGCCACTCGGTCGCCGGGTCGTTGCCGTCCACCGGGCGCGCGTAGTCGAGGCGCGTGTCGCGCCGCGGGACGAAGTTCGCGTGGAAGTACGCGATGTTCCCCTCGGCGTCGGCGAAGACGGTGTTGTTGGAGGAGTTCGTGTGCAGCTCCATCGTCGCGCGGAACTCGGCGAGGTTCCGCGCCTTGGTCCGCGTGTACGACTGCGTGAGCGCCTTGAGCGGCTCCTGCATGAGCCGCACCGCGATCCACTTGCCGTCCGCGGCGCGCACCACCGGCCCATGATGGGTCGCATGCACCGTGAAGTCCCGCGTGCGCATCCCCTCCGCCGTGCGGTACGCGAGCGTCACCGTCCGCGAGCGCACCCGCCGCGTCTCCGCGCCGAACGCGTAGCTGTGACCGGAGTCGCCGGGCGTGACCGCCACCGCGAACTCGTCGATCGCGTCGTTGTTGCTCGACGTGTGCATCCAGCCCGCGGTGGCGTTGAAGCCCTGGTACACGAAGAACTGCCCCCACGTCACCGCCCCGTACGCGTTCAGCCCGGAGTCGGAGGTGACCTGCAGCTCCTCGCGGAAGAAGAACGACGTGTGCGGGTTGATCAGCAGCAGCGCCTTCCCCGACGCGCTGCGGGACGGGGCGATCGCGAAGCCGTTCGACCCCGATGGCGCGCGCGGCGGGCGCGGCGCGTCGGCGATCGTCGTCGTGCCGCCGTAGAACTTCTCCAGTTCGGCGAGCGAGACGGTCTCGATGTCCCCGCCGATGCTCCCTTCGCTGAACGCGAGCGCCATCCACGGCTCGAAATGCGTCAGCACGCGCGGCGTCACGGCCGGATTCACGTGCAGGTAGTAGTTGAGGCCGTCCGCCCACGCATCCATGAGCGCGCGCAGCCATTCCGGGCTCGACGCGTAGGTCGCCCGCAACGAATCCGGCTCGATGAAGAGCCGCATGCGCAGGTCGCTCCAGAGCGCCGCCTCGCCCTCCGCCTCGGCGAGCCGCCCGAGCGCGTTCAGGTAGTTCACCTCGATCCGGTTGAAGTCGTCCTCGGCCTGCGCGTAGATCATCCCGAAGACCGCGTCGGCGTCGCTCGTGCCCTTCACGTGCGGGATGCCCCACTCGTCGCGCGCGATCGTCACGCGTGAGGCCCGGTCCTCCCAGCGCGCGACGTCGGCGGCGGCGGGACCGGCTTGGTCGCCGCAGGCGGCGAGGACGAGGAGCGCGACGACAACGAGGCGGCGGGACATGGGGGAGTGGGGGCGGGGAGGAGGACTACGCGCGCGCGAGGCGCTCGGCGCGGTCGGGGAGGCGGAGCCAGGCGATGTAGTCGGTCGAGGGCGGCTGGTCGCCCAGCTGGCGGATCCGCATCGCGACCTGACCGCGATGGTAGGTGCTGTGGTTGACGACGTGGCGGATCAGCTCGGCGATGGGATTCGCCGCCTCCGCGCCGTTGAAGGTGCGATAGGCGATCGGCGCCGCGAGCTCGGCCGGCGACAGCGCGTCGAGGTGGGCGCGTCGCCCCTGCTCGATCGACGCGAGATGCCCGAGCAGTTCGTCGAAGCTCGCCTCGCCGACCCAGGCGGGCGGCGTCGCCGGACTCCGGCCCTGCCACCGTTCGAGCCAGATCCACTCGGCGGCGACGAGGTGGGAGAAGGTGCCGTGCAACGAGCCGAACGCGCTGTCGTCGCGCCGCCGACGGGCGGCGTCCGGGAGCTTGCGGAGCGCGTCGACGAGTCGGGCCGTGGCCCACTCGGAGTAGGCGACGAGGTCGCGGAGGTCGGGGGGCAGCACGCCTGAACTTGACCGCTTCCGGGCACCGCCGGAAGGCGTCGGATCGGGCGATCAGCGCAGCGCCGTCAGGTCCGACAGCACGGTGAAGCGCATCCGCAGCGGCACGCGATGGTCGCGTTCGATGAGGCACGAACTCAAGCCGTCCGCGATCGGCGCGCACCCGCGGCGCGTGTTCTCGGCGCGGATTCCCAGCATCGTGGACTCGATGTCCACCGCCAGCAGACCCGGCTGCGGCGTGTGGAACGTCACGCCGTTGTAGATCGAGCTCAGCGGGAGCCACGCCTGGAAGCGCCAGTTCGGTGAGGCGATCCCCGTGGGCAGGTTCCACGGCACGGCGTGCACGAAGTGCTCCTGCAGGTCCTGGATCGTCGCGTGCTCGTCGAGCGGACAGCGGAACGCGAGCTCGATGTCGCCGCGGCGCGTGACGAGGCGCAGCGAGACATAGCCGTTGGAGGCCGGGTCGGTGCACGCCGGCGTCCAGGCGGGGCGGGTCGGCGCCACCCGCGTCTCCGCGGCGGCCGCCCACTGCGCGGGATTGGCCGCGACCCAGGCCGAGATGGCCTGCTCCGCCGCCTCGACGTCACTCCCCGGCGAGAGCGGCTGCTCCGCGCAGCTCGCGACGAGCGCGACGTTCGCGACGCACGCGACCGCCAGCAGCGCGCGCCCGAGGACCCTCGGATATCCCATGCGGGGTACTACCTCCCCAGTGCGACCCACGTCACCGCGGTTGCCGACCAGCGTACCGTACCGTAATCTGGCTCGAAGCCCGCCCGCGCGCCTCGCCAACCCCCGCCCCTCCGCCGCATGCTTGTCCGCCGCCATCTCCGCGCGCTCCTCGCCGTCTGCGCGCTCGTCCTCGTGGGCGTCTCCTGCTCCAGCCCGAGCGAACCCGCCGAGCCGAGCAGCATCACGCTGAGCGCCGCGAGTTCGCCGCTCGATGCGATCGGTGCCACGCGCGCCATCGTCGCGATCGTGCGCGACCAGCGCGACAAGGTGATGGCGAACGTGACCGGCGTCGTCTGGTCCTCGAACGCGGTCGCGGTCGCCACCGTGTCGCCGACCGGACTCGTCACGGCGGCGGGCGTCGGGACCGCGACCATCACGGCGCGATCGACGGCCTCACCGCGACGGTGGACGTCACGGTCACGCAGGTCGCCGTCGCGCCGGTCGTGGTGAGCGGCAACTTCCAGTCGGCCCCCGTCTCGGGGACGCTCGGCCAGCCCATCATCGTCCGCATCACCGACCGGCTCGGCGGCGCCATGGCCGGTCAGGACGTGACCTTCGCCGTCCTCTCCGGCGGCGGCAGCCTGAGCGCCACGTCCGTCGCGAGCGACGCGGCCGGCCTCGCCCAGACCATCTGGACCCTCGGCGCCGGCACGGTCGCGCCCCAGCGCGTCACCGCGGCGGTGAGCGGCGTCCCGAACATCACGCTCTTCTCCGCGACCGCCCTTGCCGGTCCCCCCACGCAGATGCTCGTCGCGCCGGGCAACACCGCCGACGGGCAGATCGGCACCATGGGACACGGCCGTGGGCACCCTGCCGGCCGTCGAGGTGCGTGACGTCCTCGGCAACCCGGTCGCGGGTGCGACGGTCACCTTCGCGGTCACGGCGGGCGGCGGGTCGCTCACCGGCGGCACGGCCGTCACCGACGGCGCGGGAATCGCGACCGTCGGGTCGTGGACCCTCGGTGCGGGGGCCGGCGCCAACACCCTCACCGCCTCGCTCGGCGCACTCACCCCCGTGGTCTTCACCGCCAACGGCGTCGCCGACCGCTGCGCGGCCGAGGGCGCCCAGCCCATCACCATCGGTGTCACGGTCGCGAGCAACCTTGGCGCGACCGACTGCCAGGCGACCTTCACCGAAGGCACGGTCCGTTACGAGTTCTATCGCCTGACCCTCGCCTCCACCACACCGCTCGTGCTCGACATGGAGTCGTCGGCGTTCGACACCTGGCTGTCGATCTACGACTTCAACACGCTCGCGCTCATCGCCGAGAACGACGACATCATCCGCGCGACCAACACGAACTCGCGCGTCGCCGTCACGCTCAACGCCGGCACGTATCTCCTCCGGGCGCGCGGCTTCGACGGCACGCAGGTCGGCAACTTCACGCTCCTCGCCCGCGCGGCGCAGGTGGGCGTCGCCACGCGCGCCATCCCCACCACGCCCAACGGCCAGGTGGCCGCACCGGGTGCCACCACCGGCGTCGCGCCGGCGCTCACCGTCGTCGATGACCTCGGCGACCCGGTCGCCGGTGTCACGGTGAACTTCGCGACCATCGGCGGCATCGGGACGATCGGCACCACCTCGGCCGTCACCAACGCGAGCGGCATCGCGACCGCCGGCAGCTGGACGCTCGCCGCCGGCGCCAACGTCGTGGTGGCCACCGTCGTCACGCCCGGCGTGGTGACGAACAGCCCCACCATCTACTCGGCCAAGGGCAAGGCCTCGAGCGCGGGCTTCGACATCAACCTGCGCTTCGCCTCCGTCCCCACCGCGTCGCAACTCGCCGCCTTCAGCACCGCCGCGGCGCGCTGGGAGACGATCATCACGGGTGACATCGCGTCGCAGGCCTTGCAGCTGGAGGTCGGTGACTGCGGCTCCAGCTTCGCGATCAACGAGACGATCGACGACCTCGCCATCGTCGTCCTCCTCGATTCCGATCGACGGCGTCAACAACATCCTCGGCTCCGCCGGGCCCTGCGTCTCGCGCGCGGCCCCGGTCTCGTTCGCCGCGCTCGGCACCATGCAGTTCGACACCGCCGACCTCGACAACCTCCAGGCGGGCGGCGGGCTCGGCGACGTCATCCTCCACGAGATGGGCCATGTGCTCGGGATCGGCACCATCTGGGCGACCAAGGGCTTCCTCGTGAACCCCTCGCCGCTCACCGGCACCGGCAACGACACGCACTTCAGCGGCGCCAACGCCGTGGCCGCGTTCAATGCCACGGGCGGCTCCACCTACACGGGTGGCGGCAAGGTCCCGGTGGAGAACAACCAGGGCGGCGCCGGCACGCGCAACTCGCACTGGCGCGAGGGCGTGCTCGACCGCGAGCTCATGACCGGCTTCTACGACGGCGGCGTGGCGAATCCGCTCAGCATCATCACCGTGCAGTCGCTCCGCGACCTCGGCTACACCGTCGACAACGCCGGGGCCGACTCGTTCGCCTTCACGTCGAGCCTCATGGCGGAGGGGAGTCGCGAGCAGTTCACCGGGAAGATCTTCCTCGGCAACGACGTGCGGCAGATCCCGCCGATCATCGTCGATCGCCGCGGCCGTCCCATCGGAGCGCCGCCGCTCCGCCCCAAGGCGGCCAAGCCGGTGCGATAGCACCGCACGACCGTCGGCGCGCCGTTGACCGGTGCGCCGATCAGCGGCGCGCCGGCTGCAGGTCGAAGGTGAAGGTCGGCAGCACGCGCGGGCCGTGCGCGCCGATCACCTGCAGTTCGATCCGGACCGGGCGCCAGTTGCCCGGCTCCTGGTCGGCGGCGAGCGTGACCATCGGCTCGCCGGCGGTCAGTGGGCGCCAGGTGCCGGTCTCGTCCTTCACGCGCTGTTGCGTGACACCGGTCGCGTCGGCCGGCACCGCGTGCAGCGTCCAGGCGAGATTCGCCGCGACCTCCACCTGCATCGCATAGGTGGCGGTGTCCCCCTCCTGGCCGATCCGCTCCTGGTTCGTGACGCGGAAGCGGAGCCGGGGCGGGATCACCAGCCCCACGCGCACCGTGCTGCTCACGGTCCCGCGGCCGGCCTGCACCAGCGTCTGGGCGGGGAGGGCGGCGGTGAAGGCCGCGCTGGCGAGGGTCGCGCTGGCGGCGAGGGCGAGGAGTTCGAGGCGCGCTTTCATGGGGACACGTTGGGATGCGTTCCGCGCGGCTCCCATACGTCGGTCCCGTCGTGACGGCGTACTCACAGTGTGGTACGCGGCGCCGGGTGTCACGTCGTGTGAGCGAGGGCGGGAACGGGGGAGCAAGCCGGAGCCTCTCCCTGTAGTGTCGGCCGCGCGCGGCGCGCGAGCGCGCCTGAGCGCGCCTGAGCGCGCCTGAGCGCGCCGGAGCGCGCCCTGCGTTCGCCTACGGTCGCGGCGAGGGCTTCGCCTCGAGCGGCACGAACGTGCCGTCGTCCACCACGCCGTCCGTCAGGCGGTACACCGTCACGCCGCTCGGGAACGTGAACGGGCCGGCCGGCGAGTTCGACACCGTCGCCGCCCCCTGATGGAAGCGCATCACGCGGTCCCCCAGCTCGAACGCGATCCGCTCGCCGATGTGCACATGCCCCGCGAGGGCGATCGCGTACGGACGGGTCCCCACCGCGCGCATCACGTCGGCGACGTTGTTCACCGTGTGCCGGTAGGTCGTGCGCCCGTTCACCGTGATGAGCGTCGGCGCCGGCGGCGCCTCGGTGTAGCCGTTCAGTTGCTCGGCCACCGAGTAGAACGGGATGTGGTTGAACGTGATGACCGGCACGCCGGCGGGGACCATCGCGAGGTCGCGCGCGAGCCAGGCCACCTGCGCGCTGTCCACATGCCCGTGATACCACTGGTCATCGACGTCGATGGTGTTGAGCGCGACGAAATGCGCGCCCCCCGCGTCGAACGAGTAGTAGTCGGGGCCGCGGTAGGCGCGGTACATCGCACGGCCGTAGAGCGGGTGCGTGGCCTCCACGCCGGAGCGCGTGCGCTCCACGCCGAAGATCTCGTGGTTCCCCGGCACGGTGTGCACCGGCGCGCCGAACTGCGCCGCCTCGCGCGCGAAGAGCGCATAGTAGCCCGAGGCCTCCGCCTCGCCCACGCGGAGCGCGTCGCGCACGAGGTCGCCGGTGATCAGCGTGAACGCGGGCGCGAGGGAATCGACCAGCGCGCGCAGGCGCCGCGTGCGCGCGACCGAGCCGTCCTGGATGTGCGTGTCCGACGCGTGCACGAAGGTGAGCGTGCGCGGCTCGGGGGCCGGCGCGAGCGCGAACGCGAGCGTGCCCGCGTCGGCGCGCATCCACCAGGCGGACGTCGCGCGATGCGCGCGCGGCACCACCACGAACACCGCGCCGTAGCCGCCGCGCGGGAGCGTGAAGCGCCCGTCGGCGCCGGTGCGCACCACCTGCTCCTGGTTCGACACCACCACGCCGCCCAACCCGCGCTCGCCCGCGTCGCGCATGCCGTCGGCGTCGAGGTCCTCGAACACCACGCCGCTCGACGCGGTGGGCACGAGTGGTGCCGGCGACGGCGCACCCGACGCCTGCGCGGCGAGGACGCGGGCCGCGAGCGACGCAGCCGCAACGGCCGATGCCAGCGATCTCGCGAGCGAACGGGCGCGGACGGACATCGAAGCCTCAGGGCGGCAGGTTGGCCAGCAGGAAGCGGATCGCGTTCTCGCCCATCACCGCGCGGATCTCCGCCTCGGTGAAGCCGGCGTCGAGCAGGGCCTGCGTGAGCTGCGCCGCCGAGTCGCCGGCGATCGTCACCGTCGTCGCGCCATCCCAGTCGGAGCCGAGCGCGACGTGCGCGAGCCCGGCGACATCGACCGCGTGCCGCATCGCCTTCGCCACGTCGCGCGGCGAGCTGCTGCAGATGGCGCCGTCCCAGAACCCGATGCCGATGAGCGCGCCGTTCGCCGCCAGCGCGCGCAGCTGGTCGTCGGTGAGGTTGCGCGGACCGGGGCAGGTCGCCTGCACACCCACATGGCTCACCACCACCGGCTTGGTGGCCAGCGCGAGCGCCTCGCCGAACGCGGCCGGGGACGCATGCGCGAGATCGACGAGCATGCCGAGCGACTGCATCCGCGCGACGACGGTGCGGCCGAGCGGGGTGAGCCCGCCCTTCGCCTCACCGTGCGCCGAGCCGGCGACCTCGTTGTCGAAGAAGTGCGCGAGCCCGGCCATGCGGAAGCCGTGGGCGAAGAGCGTGTCGACGTTCGCGAGCTCCCCTTCGATGGCGTGCAGCCCTTCGGTGTTGAGGAAGCCGATCACCGGCCGCGCGTCGGCGTCGCCGCGCCACTCGGTGCGGAGCTGCAGCGCGGTGCGCAGGTCGGCCGCCGTGCGCACGAGCAACAGGCGGTCCGGCGCGATCGCCGCCGTCCGCTCGAGCTTCCCCGCCTGGTGCAGCGCGCGCGCCAGCAGCGACCCGTACGTCCGCGGCGGCCAGCGCGACGCCACCGCGAGCAACGTGATGTTGTCGGTCGCGGCGCTGTTGCGCTCGTAGTTCTGCGCCTTGGGCGTCTTGGTGACGGTGCTGAACACCTGCAGCGCGACATTGCCGCGCGCGAGTCGCGTGAGATCCGTGTGGCCCCGCGCGTGCGGGCCCGGGAGCCCGCGATCCCAGAGCAGGAGGTCGTTGTGCAGGTCCACGACGGTGAGCGTCGCGTGCAACTGCGCGGCGCGCGCCGTCACCGGGATGGCCGGCCCGTCGTCGACGCGGTTCATGTCGCCGTCCACGTACGCCGGCACGGCGAAGAAGAAGCTCGCGAGCAGCGCGAGCACGATCCCGACGGGAACGGGGAAGGCGCGGAGGAGCCGGATCATCGGACGGGGAAGGAGCGGACCCACTGCAACATCGGCTCGGCCGCGGCGGGCGCGACGCCCGCGCGCTGGAACGCGGCCTCGAGCCAGGGGAGCCGCTCGCGCGGCATCGCCCCGCGCGCCGCGGCCTCGTACGCCGCGAGGTACCCGAGCATGAGCGCCGGCGAGAAGGCGGCCGAGACGCGGACCGGGCTGCGGTCCTGCGCCGACACGAACGGCCCCGAGAGGTCGGTCGCGTCGGCCAGTCGGTACGCCGCGGCCACCGCGGCGGTGTCGAGCGTCGCCGTCGACGCGCCGATCACCCAGTGCGGCCCCGAGAGCATCGGCGTGCCCGCGCCCGCGGTCGCGTACTCGATGCCCATCGAATGCAGCACGACGAGCGGCCGGTCGAGCCGCCCCGCCGCCGCTTCCGTCCGCCAGAAGGCGATGATCCGGTCGGCGTTGAAGTCGAGCGTGTCGCGCGGGACGTCGCCCGAGAGATCGGGCGGGAGCGCGAGGCCGTACCGCCGCACGAGGTGCTCCACCACGTAGCCGATGTTGAGCATCGACGTGTTGACGAGGGCGACGTCGGGGCGGAGCCCTTCGGCGCTCTGCACCACGGCCGGCGGATAGGTGTCGATGTCACCCGCGGCGAGCACGATCGCGCGCGGCGGGAGCGTGCGCAGCACCCAGCGCCCATGCGCGAGCCACGACGGCGTGAGGATCCCCGACGTCCGCAGGCCCTCGAGCGCGCGACGCTCGGCCGCGCCGTCCTCGTGCCGCAGCGACTGCACCCAGAGTGACATCCACGCCGAGCCGTTGCGCGCGTCGCAGCGCACCGCCTGCTCCAGGTGCGTCACCGTCGAGTCGTCCGACTGCAGCGCCATGTGCGCGAACTGCGGGTTGTAGAGGCTGGCGACCACCTCGTGCGCGAAGCTGTGGCACGGGTCGAGCCGCAGCGCCTCGCGCGCCTCGCGCAGCGCCGTCGTCGCGTCCGTCGTGCGCCGCGCGGCATCGGCGAGCCAGGCGCGGCGCTCGGCGTCCTGCGGCCGCGCGCGCACCGCGGCATCGAGCAGCGAGGTCGCGCTCGCGAGGTCGTTCGAGAGGAACGCCTCCTTGGCGAGCGCGAACAGGTCCGGCGCGGTGGGCCCCGGCTGCGCCGAGCGTGCCGACTGCGCGGATTGCGCCGCCAGCAGCGGGGCGGCGATGAGGAGCAGCAGCGACGCGCGGGCGGCGAGCCGCAGCGGCGCGCGGAGGACGGGCGCGCTCACGGCGTGGGCGGTCCCTGCGGATGCTTCGCGCAGGCCGGCGGCTGCTCCACGCTCCACGCGAAGGTCGCGATCCGCCAGCGCCCGCCCACCTGGTACAGGGTGAGCGCGTCGACGCCGCAGTGCGACCACGCGCCGTTGACGTAGAGGTCGTACGGCATCCACACCACCGCGAGCGGTCCCGAGACGAGCGCCGTGGCACCGAAGCCCCGCTCGATGACGCCCGAGATGCTCGCCGCCCGCTGCTCGTCCCGCGTGCGCGTCGCGTAGCGCCACTCGCCCTCGCGCATCCGGGACGAGAAGGTGCGCGCCTCGGGGAGCATCAGGTCGGTGAGCGCGATGGCGTCGCCGCGGGTGATGGCCGCCAGCGCCGAATCCGCGACCGCGATCGCGGCGAGCGAGTCGGCCGCGCCGGTCGACTGCGCACGGAGCGCCACGGGCGCGAGCGCCACCGGAGCGAGCGCCAGCGCGAGCGCGAGGTGCGGGGCGAACGGGATCATCTCGGGGTTCTCCGCTGTGAGGCGATCCGCAGTCCGGCCGCCGAGTCGGCGAGGAGCGTGGCGAACCGTTTGGCGCGGGTCTCGGGGCGCTTGGCGCTCGACACCCAGTGGGCCGCGACCCGGCGATAGCCGGCGGGCTGCGCCTCCCAGAATTTCCACGCCTTGGACCGCTTTCGGAAGGCGGACAGTTCGTCAGCCGAGAGCGTGGCCGCCTTGCGCTCGAAGGCATAGACCTCCGACCGCTCCGGCGTGCGCGCCTCCCAGGCCCGCATCCCCGCCGGCGTCATCCGCCCTGCGGCGAGGAGCGCCTCGACCTTCCGGATGTTCACCGCGCTCCAGATGCTCGTCCGCTTCCGCGGCGTGAAGCGGATCACGTACGACTCCGGCGTGTGCGACTTCCGGAGGCCGTCGATCCACCCGTAGCGGAGCGCCTCGTCCACCGACTCCGGCCAGGTCATGCTCGGCGTGCCCGTGCCGACCTTGTGGTAGCCCACCCAGAGTTCGGTCGCGCTCGCATGGTGCGTCGCGAGCCAGCGCCCGAACGCGGCCGCCGTGGCGAAGAAGGTCGGATTCACGGCGCGATCCGCTCCCGCACGGCGGGGGGCACCCACGAGCCCAGCCACTCCCGCGCCACGCGCCAGGCGCGCCCCGCCGCGAAGCCCGCCACCGACGCCAGCTCCTCCACGCTCGGCTCCACCTCCTCGCCTAGCGACCGCAGGATCCGGCTCCGCATCCGCATCACCACCGGCGTCCCGATCTCCACCGCGTTGAAGTACGCGTCGTAGCGCGTCCCCACGCCCTCGATGAGCGCCGCCGTGCGCGCGAAGTAGACGAGGTCGCGCGGCAGGATCACCGGGAAGTCGTAGAGCGACTGCATCACGCGGTCGGCGAGCATCGTCTCGATCCGCTGCTGCGTGGTGCTGCGCGTGCTCGCCATCGCCACGAGCAGTTCGGCCAGCCGCGCGATCTCCGTCGGGTCGGCGCCGGGCGCGATGAGCCCGAGCGCGTAGAAGCCCTCCATCACCGCGGCCGGGTCGCGCCGGATGCTCGCGAAGACCGTGCGGATGAGCTTGAGCCGCAGCTCCGGCGGCACCCGCACCATCATCCCGAAGTCGAGCAGCACGAGCCGCCCGTCGGGGGAGAGCAGCAGGTTCCCCGGGTGCGGGTCGGCGTGGAAGAGCCCGTCCACGAGCATCATCTGCACGTAGACCTCCATCACGAGCCCCGCGAGCCGTCCCGCGTTCACGCTCCCCGGCACCAGCTTGTCCACGCGCTGCCCTTCGATGAACTCGAGCACGAGCACCCGCTGCCGCGTGAGCTCGTGCATGATCTCCGGGATGACCACGCGCGGGTTGGAGACGAAGTTCGCGCGCACCTCGCTCGCGTACTCGCCCTCGAGCCGGAAGTCCATCTCCTCGCTGATCCGCGCCGCGAACTCCTCCACGAGCGACTGGAAGCCGAGGATGTGCGGGCTCGGCCACCGCCGCGCCGCCCAGGCCGTGATCGCGCGCGCCGAGACGAGGTCGCGCGCGACCATCTGCTCGATCCCCGGCCGCAGCACCTTCACCGCGACGTCGCGCCCCTGCCACCGCGCGCGGTGCACCTGGCCGAGCGAGGCCGCGGCCACCGGCACCGGGTCGATCGACTCGAACACGCGCTCCGGCTCCATGTGGTACGCCGCGACGATCTGCGCGCGGATGGCGTCCCACGACACCGGCGGCACCTGGTCGGTGAGCTTGCCGAGCGTGGAGAGGTACGGCTCCGGGATGAGGTCCGCGCGCGACGCGAAGACCTGCGCGAGCTTCACGAACGTCGGTCCGAGGTGCGCGATCCGCGACACCAGCGCCTCCGCCCGCGCCCGGTGGAACGCCGGCGTGCGCGGCAGCGGACCGCCCCACCAGAGCCAGCGGCGCCGGTCGCGGAGCAGGGAGATGACGAAGGGCCCGAGGGCGAGGACGATCCGGAGGGTGTGCACCTGCACTGAACGTTACAGCCCCCCGGTTCGAGCCAGTACCCCGGGTCCTGCCGTTTCGGCATATTTCACTGGCAGGACCCTACTTCAATACCAAGGACCGCCCCCTCATGTCCGACGCCTCGACCGGCCCGCTCAAGCGGACCCCCTTCTTCGACCTCCACGTCGCCGCGGGCGCCAAGATGGTCGCCTTCGCCGGCTTCGAGATGCCCATCCAGTACCCGGGCGGCATCACCGCCGAGCACAACATCGTCCGCAATGGCTGCGGCGTGTTCGACGTGAGCCACATGGGCGAGTTCATCATCAAGGGGAAGCAGGCGATCGACTTCGTCACCTACGTGACGACCAACGACGTCGCCGCCCTCGCCGACGGGCAGGTCCACTACTCCGGCATCCTCACCGAGCAGGGCACCTTCGTGGACGACTGCCTCGTCTACCGCTACGCCGCCGACCACCTGATGATGGTCGTGAACGGCTCCAACAAGGACAAGGACCTCAAGCACATCCAGCAGTACGTCGGCCGCTTCGATTGCGTCCTCACCGACGTGAGCGACGACATCGGCCTCCTCGCCGTGCAGGGCCCGAAGGCGCAGGAGATCCTGCAGGCGATGACGCCCAAGGCGCTCGACGAGATCAAGTACTACTGGTTCACCGAGACCACCGTCGCCGGCATCCCGATGACCCTCTCGCGCACCGGCTACACCGGCGAGGACGGCTTCGAGCTCTACCACGACGTGAAGCACTCGGCGCAGCTCTGGAAGGCGCTCATGGACACCGGCCGCATCCAGCCCGTCGCCCTCGGCTGCCGCGACTCGCTGCGCCTGGAGATGGGGATGGCGCTCTACGGCAACGACATCGACGACACCTACACCCCGCTCGACGCCGGACTCGGCTGGCTCGTGAAGATGAAGAAGGGCGACTTCGTCGGCCGCGCCGCGCTCGAAGCGCAGAAGGCCGCCGGCGTCCCCCGCAAGCTCGTCGGCTTCACCTTCACCGAGAAGGCGATCCCGCGGCACGGCTACCCGGTGTTCGTGAACGGCGCGCAGAGCGGCGTGGTGATGAGCGGCATCATGTCGCCGAGCGTCGGCTGCGGACTCGGCACCGCGTACGTGCCGGCGGCGCATGCGAAGGAAGGGAACACCCTCGAGGTGGAGATCCGCGGCAAGCGGGTGGTGGGGACGATCACGGGGTTCCCGTTCTGGAAGCGCGGGACCGTGAAGAGATGAAGGTGGAAGGTTGAAGGATGAAAGTGGGACGCCCCCCGCATCCGTCCCCCGCATCCCGCACCAGAGCACTTTCCACCTTCATCCTTCAGCTTTCATCCACTCAGCTCAATGACCGTCCTCATCACGCTGACCGACGTCGAACCCGCCGTCCGCCTCAATGCGCTCCTCGAGGCCGACGGGGTCAAGACGTTCGTCGTGAGCCCGATGGACGACCTGCCACGCGAGATCAAGCGCGCCAAGCCGGACGTGATCGTCTTCACCGGCGCGCTGCTCGACCCGCAGACCCTCGGCCTCGTGCGCGACCAGCTCTGGGGCGGGGCGAGCGTGATCGGCCTGGCCGACGTCGGCGACCCCGCCGTCGAGCAGCGCCTGCGCTCGCTCGGCTTCGCCGAGGTGCTCAACAAGCCGGTGAGCCCTGACGCGCTGCGCGCGAGCGTGCACGCGCTCCTCGAGCGGCAGCGGATCACGCGCGAGACCGGGCTCTGGGGCGAGAGCGAGGCGGTGCGCCAGGTGCTCGTGCAGGTGGCGCAGATGGCGCCGGTGTCGAGCACCGTGCTCATCGAGGGCGAGAGCGGCACCGGCAAGGAACTCGTCGCGCGCGCGATCGCGCGGATGAGCCCGCGCCGCAACAAGCCGTTCATCGCCGTGAACGTCGGCGCGCTCCCCGAGACGCTGCTCGAGAGCGAGCTCTTCGGGCACGAGAAGGGCGCGTTCACCGGCGCCGCCGAGCGACGGATCGGCCGCTTCGAGCTCGCGACCGGCGGGACGCTGTTCCTCGACGAGATCGGCGAGATCCCGTCGAGCACGCAGGTGAAGCTCCTGCGCGTGCTCGAGGAGCGCGAGGTGACGCGGGTGGGCGGGACGCAGAGCATCCCCGTCGATGTGCGGGTGGTGGCGGCGACCAACCGTCCGCTGCAGGAGAGCGTGGAGCGGGGGCAGTTCCGCGCCGACCTCTTCTACCGGCTCAACGTGCTGCGGATCTACCTCCCGCCGCTCCGCGAACGCCGCGGCGACATCCCGCTGCTCGTCCGCCGCTTCGTGCAGGAGTTCTCCGAGGAGCACGACCGCGAGTTCCACGGCATCTCGGCCGAGGCGATGCAGGCGCTGGTGAGCTATGCCTGGCCGGGGAACGTGCGCGAGCTGCGCAACCTGATCGAGAGCATGGTCGTGCTGGCGACCGGCCGCGAGATCGGGATCGCCGACATCCCCGCGCAGATCCGGGAGACCGGGGCCGACCGATTGCTTCCCGTGCCGATCGGTCCGATCGTGCGCGAGGAGGGTCGGGCCGAGGGTCGGGAGCTGGAGTTCATCGTCCGGAGCCTGGTGGAGATGAAGCTCCAGCTCGAGGAGCTGCGGCGCCGGGTGGACGAGGACCGGGTGGTGATCGCGCAGGTGGCCGGGGGGATGTCGGCCGGCTCGGCGCAGGGGTTCGGCCCCGGGCGGGAGGTGCTGGGGGGCGGGATGGTGGCGGTGCCCGGGTGGGGAGCGCCGGCCGGCGGGGTGGAGCCGATGGGGCTTTCGACCCTCCCAACACGGTGACCATCACCCCTGGCATGACGATGGTGGAGGTCGAGAAGGCGGTGATCCTGGCCACGTTGCGCGAAACGCGGGGCAATCGTCGTAAAGCGGCCGAGATCCTGGACATCGGGGAGCGGACGCTGTACCGGAAGCTGAAGGAGTATCATGTCCCCGATCGCTTCGGGGAGTAGGGAGGGGTGTCTCCGGGCCCCGTGACGTATGGGGTTTCGGTTCGTATTCGAGATGAGACATTGGCGGACTGGCGCGCGGTGACCGGTCCGACGACATATGAGAGGCGGTCCGTCGGGTTCGGGCCGTGAGAGCGCAGTGCACCGATTCTCGCCAGTTCCCGACCGTCATCGCATTTCTGCAAGGACCCGTGACGCCGCAACCGCACCCCCAGTCGCCAGGAATGTCGGGCTCGCCGATCGCGGGTTCCGTCCTGCCGTTGCAGCGGGCGGAGGAGCTGATCGCGTCGCTGCAGGACGTGGTGAGCGTGCGGATCACGGCGACCGACAGCGGGTCGGTGGATGCGATCCACGTGTTGGTGACGGGGGACACGCCGCCGAAGAACGTGGTGCGCAATATTGAGAGCGCGCTGATGGCGCAGCTCGGTCTCCGGGTGGATCACCGGAAGATCTCGATCGCCGCGACGAGCAAGCGGAACACGCCGGTCGCGGCATTGCCAGTGGTGGAGGACGCGGTGAAGCTGGGTCGCCCGGTCTACTTCGAGGACGTGGAGGTCCGGGGCTCGCGCACGCGCGGCGTCACCTGCAAGGTGACGCTGCGGATCGGCGCGGAGCAGTTCGCCGGCGAGGCCGAGGAGTGGTTGCAGAGCGACCGGAGCCGGGTGGACACGGCGGCGCGGGCGGCGCTGATGGCGCTGGGGATGGCCGGTCCGATCAGCGGGTTGTTCTCGCTGGAGGGGGCGCGGGTGATCACGGCGTTCGAGCGCGAGTTCGTGTTCGCGGCGGTGATGGCGCGTCAGGGTCGCGAGCAGGTGCTGCTGACGGGGAGCTGCGAGATCCGGGACAGCGCGGAGACCGCGGCGGTGCTGGCGGTGCTGGACGCGACGAACCGGTGGATGGGTCCTGCGGCGGCGCAGATGCTGCAGGCGACGACGGGCCAGGCAGATGATCGACGCGGCGGAGGCCGCTGAGGGATAGGGAAGGGGAAGACGAGGTCAACGCGCGCGGCGTCGGGGTGAATCCCTGGCGCCGCGTCGGTGCCAGAAGGGGTAAGGAGTACGGGAAAGCAGGCAAGTGCTCGTGCGGGTGAAGGATTTCACCTGAACAGAGAGGAGCAAGGGAACCCCCCGTTCTCTCCATAGCGGAGAGAACCGAGCGGTACGCGTCACACGGGACGCATGAGCGGAGCCGAACTAAGTGGAATGGCCGACCGGAATATTCGGTCCATCTCTACGAAGGGAGGTGATTCTCAATGTCGATCATCACGTCGCTGGTTAGCGCGATCTGCGCGCTGGTGCTGGGCGATTCGATCGTCTGGAGTTGAGTAGTTGAAAGAGGACGGGGGGTCCTCGCTTCCCTTGAAATCACATGAGTGAGAAACGGCTAAGCACGATCGTAACGATGGTCGCAATCGGCGCCTTCTCGTCGGCGGTTGCGGTGCTTCTCTTGTCGGCTGCGCCCGATGCGCGCCACTGGGAAGCGGCCGGATTCTTCATCATGCTCGGCCTGCTCGCCTCGGCGCTGGGGTATCAGACCTCTGCTGCCACGACGGGGAACATCGGGTTCTTGCCGTATCTGAGCGTTGCTCTAGTGGCGCCGAACGCGGCAGCAGTCGCCACGGTGCTCGTCGGTGTGTCCGGAGCTGAGCTAATTGCTCGCCGCGCGCCGTTGAAGGCCATCTTCAACGTCTCACAGTTCGTCTTCGCCCAGGCAATTGCGATCGTCGCATACCTGTTGGTAGGAGGCGAGTCGGTGCTCGACGCGCGACCGTCGCTGGTCGCCCTGTCGGTGCTTGTCGGCTCATTCCTGAGTCTCAACAAGCTCGCCGTTAGCACGGTTATCGCTATCTCGGCTGGTCGCGACACGCGGTCGACCTGGTATCGACACATGCAGTCGTCGATCATCTACGATCTGCTTGCGTTCCCCCTGATCTACGTCTTTGCAGAGGTGTATGTGCGCGGCGGCGCACTCGTTGCTGCGGCGCTCGCTCTCCCGATGCTCGGTGTGCGACAGCTCTACAAGACAAATGTCGCGCTGGAGAAGATGAACGAGGAGCTGTTGCAGTTGATGGTCGCCGCAATCGAAGCGCGAGATCCGTACACGTCTGGGCACTCGCAACGAGTCTCGCGGTTCGCGCGTGTAATCGCTCGAGCGTCCGGAATGAGCGGAAAGCAAGTCGATCGGATCGCCATCGCTGCGCTGTTGCACGACGTCGGAAAGATTCACGAAGAGTTCGCGCCTATCCTTCGAAAGCCGGGACGCTTGACCGACGCCGAGTTCGAGATCATGAAATCTCACCCGGAGAAAGGGGCGCGGCTCATCGGAAAGGTCACGCACTTCCTCGACCTCGTACCACTCGTCGAAGCTCACCACGAATCGTGGCACGGTCGCGGCTATCCCAAGCGCCTGAAGGAAGACGAGATTCCCATCGGTGCGCGCATCATTGCGCTCGCGGACACCATTGACGCGATGAGCACCTCACGTCCTTATCGCGAGGCACTCGGTCCCGACATCGTGCGCGCGGAGATTGCCGCAGAGAGCGGGAGGCAGTTCGATCCTCAGCTGTGCGAAGCTATTCTCTTGCCTGTCGCATGGGCGGAAGTGGTGCGCGAGATTCGGATCGCGACAACCGAGTACCCGGTGGCGCCGTCGCGATCCGATGTCATTCAGATCACGGCAGCGTCGCGCAACTCATCTCGCGCCTGACCCGAATCGCGCGGTAGCCTAGCACGCGTGTCGGCGGAGTTCGAGGAAGGCGGACGCTATCGGACCTTGACGATTAGTGGTCCTGCGAACGAGATAGTCGGCGCGAAGAGCGTCCGCGCGGCCGTCGAACCCAAGCGCCCGCAGTGCCGCGACTACTGAGTCTGCTGCGGAGTCCAGTGCCCAGTGCGCTGCGGATTCCCGGACCCCTTTCTCCGCCGTCTCAAGTGCCCTGAGGGCCAGAGATCGGTTCCCCGATTGGGCAGCAGCCAGTGCAATGCAGGCTGACTCGACTGCACGCCTCTGACTCATGACGTCATCGAAGACGCTCTCGCACCGATCTGAGTAGAGACGAACTGCTTCGCTGCACTGCCCCACTGCAGTTAGGTACCGAGCGGCCGCGTGCCGGAGAGCTCGATCTCGTTCATCGCTCATCACGCCCTCGCTCCAGTGTTGCGCCCGATCGATCCAGTTCTTCGCTTCTTCGGGGACCCCGGCGTCGAGGTACCCGAATGCCAAGCCCAATGCCGCGCTGGCGGCGGCCGAGGGAACGCCTGCGTCGAGCGCCACCGCAACTGAACTGCGCGCGAGTTCAACCGCGCGCTCCACATCACCGACGATGCGCATGGCCACTGCAGCGTGTCGTAGGACCACCGCGCGATTGTGGCCGACCAATAGTGGAAGCTCCGGAGAACTCAGTCGGTCTACCAGAAGGCGTACGGCGATCGGTGTACCAAACTCCGCCTCGAAGATCAACTGTGTCCACAACTGAAGCCACTCAGTCGATTCGTCGACCGCTGCGTCGTGTGAGGAAGAGAGAAACTGTTTCGCGAGGGAGCGATCATGGTTGCACGCGATGCGGATGCCAACGTTGGCGCATCGGTGTCTCTGTTCAGCAGGAACCGCACGGTCATGGGAGAGCGCAAGAAGCTCGTCGATTTCTTCGAGAGCACCGTTGTGCGCTCGCCATTTTGCTTCTGCTAGGATTGCGATGGCTTCCGCGCGACGCGCGGCATAGTTCTCCGAGTGACGAGGCAAGGAGCGCAGTCCGGCTTGGCAAGACAGGACGGCGGCGGCTGACTGATCGGCGCCCAGTTGTGCTGCGGCGAGGTCAATGCTGATTCTTGCGACGTCGGATGGGTCGTTCGCAAGGTCAAGTGCCTTTGTGAATGCCTGTGCCCCGAGGGCTGGAAGTCCGATCGAAACGAGCCGTGCGCCGGAACCGCTGAAGCAGGCGATCGCCTCCGAGCGGCTGCCAGCGATTGAGAAGAGGTGGCCAAGATGCCACTCGCTCTGGGGGCCGACGGCATTGACAGGTGCGGTGGTGAGCTCGTGTGCGCATTCGTACGCAAGAGCGGCTCTGGTGGCCCGCGGCATCTCGTGGTCGACCGCTTCGCGCCAACATTCGTGAAGGCCGAGGATGCCTTCGGTGGAAAGCGACAGCAGGCCGTCGTTCTCGAGCGCCTCAACATCGGTGCTCACGGGCGCAGCGCCCGCTCGCGAAAGAGCGAATAGTCTCGGCGGCGTCGCAAAGGGTCCTAGGAGAAGAATGAGCCGAAGTAGGCGAACCTGGCTCTGGCTTAGTAGTGCGCAACGCTCCTCGATAAGGGATGTCAGCGTGAGTGTTCGCGCGCCCGTCTCGAGTGCGTCAGGTGTGTGCGCCGTGAGTTCCTTGATGAAGAGTGGGTTGCCGCCCCCAATGAGCGCGAGTCGCTCGCCGTCCTCAGCCGAGAGAGCCCGTGAAGTAGAGTTGGCAAAGGACGCCGCCAGCTCGCGTGACTCGTCGAGAGTCAGTGGGGGGATGTGGATGCGAGCCGCGGTCAGACGACCCGCACCGGAGTCGGAACTTTCGGCTATCCAGTGCGAGCGTGCAGTGCCAACAGCAACGAGAGGAGCTCGATGCCGCAGTGCAAGAAGGTGCTGGATCGCGACCAGGGAAGCGGGGTCTGCATTGTGAAGGTCGTCGAAGTGGACGAACACAGGGCCTTCCTCGGCGACTGAGAGCGCCACCGTCGCGAGAGCCCATGCGATCTGGTCCAGAGAGATGTTCGCGGCAGATCCAACGATGTCTGAGTTTGCTGAGGTGGCGTTCTCAACGAGGCGACGAACAAGAGCCATCGCGGCAGGATCGGCGGCGGCGGCGCCGGGTAGGTCATGGAACGCGGATGCTGTCGCGACTGCGAGTCCCAGGGGCAGGTCGGCGCGCGCGTCATCCGCTCGAACGGCGACTGCTCGGAACCCCTTGAGGATCGCGTAGTTGCTGATTTCCTCGCAGAGTCGCGACTTGCCGATGCCGGGGGCCCCGTGGAGTACCAAGGAGCCACCATTTCCCCCCACGGCCTGCTCGATCAATGCCGTGAGACGGCGCATCGGATGCGCCCGACCAACAAGTGGCACGTGCGATGCCGAGCGTGCGTTCCGGTCCACTACCCGATCCGTTATGCGCCGGCGCAGTACCATCGCAGGGAACGCAATGCGATTGGAGAGGTCGCCGAGCTCGTCGACATACCTGTCCAACAGTTCGACTGCAATGGCTTTCGATCCGGTCATCGCGATGCTCTCCGCCTTCGCAAGCGTCCCCTCCTCGTTGAGCGGATCGGATAGGAGCAGGAGGTCAGCCAAGCGCTCGACCTCGGGCCAACGCCCTTCGGAACGTGCCAAGGCGACCTTGCGCAGTGTTGCTGCGCGGAAGCGTGTCGCGACGGAGGCGCGTACTTGCTCAAGCCAGCGGGCGTACTCCCCCGCGAGCTGGGGATCGAAGTGCGGAAGGAAGGTCGCCGCTTGTTCCGAGTAGTCATCAACCGTCAGTGCGGGGTTCTTCTCTGCCAAACCTGTGAGGTCGCATCGCACCGAGCTGGCGGGAATGGAGATGAGGTCACCGTCCTCCAACGTCTCAATCCCCGCCTGCCGCAACCGATACAACATCTGCCGCAGATTGTGCCTCGCCTTGACCGGATCCGACCCCGGCCAGAACATCTCGCACAACGCATCCCGCGACGACGGCTCCCCCGCCCGCACGCACAGGTAGACCGCAAGCGCGAACAGCCCCTCCGTCTTCGGCGTCAGGCGCTTCCGCCCGACCACGATCTCTGCCGCCCCAAGCGTCCGAACCTCGATCACCTGGCTCCCTCCCCGGTAGCCGTCCGGTCCCATGTTGTTGTGCCGCCGTCATCGCACCGTCACCGACCCTGCCCGGGGGCAGAGAGTACCGTCACCGGCCGAGCACGGCAACCTTCCCACGAGACGGAAAAGGGGGGCGGGATGCGACCAGCGCATTCCGTCCCCCTCGAATCCCGCGTGAACGCGGCCTCAGCCCTTCCGGCCCCGTCCCCCGAGCGCGAGCACCTTCTCGATCCCCACTCCTTCCGCCTCCGCCTGGAAGTTCATCACCACGCGGTGTCGGAGCACGGAGAACGCGACGGCATCCACATCCTCGAGGTCGGGCACGCTGCGGCCGTCCATCGCCGCGCGGCTCTTGGCGCCCAACACAAGGTTCTGGCCGGCGCGCGGGCCGGCGCCGAACGAGACGTACTTCTTCACCAGCGCCGTCGCGCTCGGGTCGTCCGGACGCGTCGCGCGCGCCAGGCCCACCGCGTAGCTCACGAGCGACGGCGGCGCCGGGATGCGGCGCACCAGGCGCTGCATCTCGCGGATGGTCTCCGCCGGGAGCACCGGCTTCACGTCGCCCTTCATCACGCCCGTCGTCGAGGAGACGATCATCTCCTCCTCGTCCACGCTCGGATAGCCCATCCGCAGCTCGTACATGAAGCGGTCGAGCTGCGCCTCGGGGAGGTGGTACGTGCCTTCCTGCTCGATCGGGTTCTGCGTCGCGAGCACGAAGAACGGGTCGGGCGGGACGTACGTCTTGCCGGCCACCGTCACCGTCTTCTCCTGCATCGCCTGCAGCAGCGCGGCCTGCGTCTTCGGTGGGGCGCGGTTGATCTCGTCGGCGAGGACGATGTTCCCGAACACCGGACCCTTCGAGAAGATGAACGAGCGCTTGCCCGTCCCGTGGTCCTCCTCGAGCAGCTCGGTGCCGGTGATGTCGCTCGGCATGAGGTCGGGCGTGAACTGGATGCGCGAGAACTCCATGTCGAGCGCCTGCGCGATGGTCTGGATCAGCAGCGTCTTCGCCAACCCCGGCACGCCCACCAGCAGCACATGGCCGCCGCCGAGGATGGCCGAGATCATGTTGTCGACGATCTCGTGCTGCCCGACGATCCGCTGGCCGATCTGCGCCGCGATCTCGCCACGCGCCTTGGCGAGGCGGGCGAGCAGCTCGAGGTCACGCTGGTCTGTCTGGGTCTGCTGGGACACGGGACTCCGGTGCGGATGGTCGCTCATCCTACGGCGACGGGGAATCTAACGCTGGAATCCCGGGTCGGGGACGCCCGTGCCAAGGCCCTGCAGCGGAGCCCGATGATCCGCCGGCAGACCGCGTCAGCTCGCGCGGAGTCGAGGTACCGGGCCGTCGGGGAAGGCGGCCACCTTGGAGGTGAGCAGGCGGGCGGACTTGAGGTCGTCGATGCGGAAGCCGGCGCGGGTGAAGGCGCGGCGGAGATCCTCCATCGCCAGCCGGTAGTGCGTGTTGATCGTGCCGACGCTCAGGCCTAGGGCGACGGCGACGTCCTTGTAGCTGCGGCGCTCCTCATGGATGCGGCGTAGGACCTCCCGGCGCTGCCGCGGCATGACCGCGAGGGCAAGGTCGAGGACGTCGGCGGCCGTGTAGACGCGCGTCGGCTGCTCGGTGGCCGACATGGTCTGCGCGTCGATCTCCTCTTCGGCATCGGCCAGCGAGACTCTCGGGGCCTGAGCCTTGAGCGTGTCGACCACGACGTGGTGCACGACGCCGAAGATGTACTGGTCCGTCCGCTGCTCGGGTGTGAGCCTCGCCCACCGGGTCCAGAGGTCCGACATCGCCTCCCCGACGGCGTCCTCGGCGGCGTCGCGATCGAGGAAGCGCGCCGCGTAGTCCCGGAGACGTCCGTACAGCCGGTCGTACGCCTCGACGAAGCGCCGCTCCGCCTCAACCGGGGTCTCGGTCGGCGTCCCGGGGGGGTGTCGGTCCGGGTCTCGGCGAGCCCCCCTGGCGACGCGCCGCCGACCAACTGGATGGCGGCATTCCGTTCGGTCTTCTGGCGAGCCGGTCGCATGGGGGTCTGGGGAAAAGGTTGGAGCGAGTGCCTCTACTTGTATATCTGGCGGGAAGGCCAATTCGGATGAATGCCTGTTTGGCCGACAAAACTCGCCAAAATGGCATTCATAGAAATCGACCCTCAAAACAGATATACAAGTAGAGGGAACAGTCCGGCGATCACGTGAGTCCTCCGCTGATCTGGCCGGTGCCGCAGCGGCAAGCAGGGTAAGGACGCCGCCAGTTGCGTGGAAGGGACCGGAAACCGAGTCCGAACGACCGCCACGCGACATCCATGAGCTCCGGCGCGACCGCTCATGTGCTGCGAGGCGACTCCCACGAGCCACAAGGCAGCTCTCATGCGCTGCGAGGCGGCTCCCATCACCTGCGAGGCGACTCCCATGAACTGCGAATCGACTGCATCGAGCTGTGAAGCGACTGCACCGAGCTGCGAAGCGACTGCACCGAGCTGCGAAGCGACTGCACGGAGCTGTGAAGCGACTGCACGGAGCTGCGAAGCGACTGCACGGAGCTGCGAAGCGACTGTACCGAGCTGCGAAGCGACTGCACCGAGCTGCGAGGCGACTGCCACCGACTGCGAAGCGAGTCATCCGAGGTGCGAACCGACGGCTCTGAGCGGCGAGACGACGGCAATGAACCGCGAGGAGACTGCCATAAGCGCCGACGCGACTGAATTGCGGCGCGCTCCGACCCCGGCGAGAAGCAAAACGAGTGCCACGCGCTCCGAAGCGATTTCGGTGCGCTGGGAATCGACGCCGACGGACTCCGAGCCGACTGCTCATGCGCTGTACGGCGACTCGAATGCGCTGCGACGCGACTCCAATGAACCGCGACGCGACTCCAATGCGCGACAACGCGACTTCCAGGCACAGGAAGGCGAGCGCGAGCACGATCGCCGCAAGCGGTAGCGGGGAATCCGCCGCCCGTGGCGGACGCACGCGGGCGGAGGGCAGGTCCATTGCGTCCACTCACAACCATAGGGGGAGTAGATGATCGCGAAGCAGAAGCAGTTGCTCGAGACGTTCGTGCGGGTGCAGGCGTTCACGGTGGCGCACCCGGTCACGGGGCCGCTGAGTTACGGCACCGCGCCGGAGACGCTGAACGAGGTGGTGCCTCGCATCCGGGAACACGCCAGCATGCAGCTCACCGGCAGCGCGCGCAGCCGTGCGGAGCGGCACGTGATGGCGAAGCTGGTCAGGCAGTTGCTGGTGCGGCACATGCGCCCGATCGCGGCGATCGCGCGCGCGCAGTTCGGTTCGGACTCCAACGAGCGCATGCCGGTCGCGATCAAGATGCCGCCGGCCGGCCTCGGGGTGACGAGGGTCCTCCAGGCGTGCGGGAGCATGATCACCGCGGCTCGGCCCTTCGAGGCCGTGTTCATCGCCAACGGCCTGCCGGCGGACTTCCTCGCCCGGTGCACCGCCGTGCGCGACGAGCTCGAGGCGATGCTCAGCGAGCGGGCCGCGATGGTCGGCGCGCACGTGGGCGCTCGCGCGGGCCTGGCGGTGGAGATCCGTCGCGGCCGCAACGCGGTCGACCGGCTCGACGCCGTGGTGAAGGCGGCGTTCGACGGCGACGAGGAGACGCTCGCGAAGTGGCGCGCCGCGAAGCGCGTCCACCAGCTCACCGGCGGCGCCGCCGTGCGCGACTCGGAGGCGGCGCCGCTGCCGCAGGCGGCGTAGGGCCAGCACCACCCACCACCACCCATCACCAGGAGGAGGAGCGATGAAGCGAGGGGAAGGCGTCCACACCGTGCCTGCGGCGAACGGCGCGGGCTGGTGGAACAAGGTCAGCGGCCGCGTGGCGTCGAGGCACGGGCGCAAGGCAGAGGCGGTGGCCGCGGGCCGCGAGATCGCGCGCGGGCTGCGGGTGGAGCACACGATCCACCGCGAGGACGGGCAGATCGCGGAGAAGAACTCGTACGGGAACGATCCGTGCCCGCCCGGGGACGGACAGTAGGGACCCGCTGGAAAACTCAACCAACAGGGGCGGTCGAATGTCGGAGCCGAAGCGCAGGTCGGGGGACGTGACGGGCAAGCCGCGGGGAGTGCAGGCCCTCTTGGGCGCGCCGATCGCGATGGGAGGGGCGCTCGCGACGGTGCATCCGGCGAATGCGCTGCTGGCGGCGATGAGTGATCCGCCCGATGTGGGGCGGCAGAGGTAGCAGGACGGCGGGAGAACTACAGGGCGGTCAGCGGCGTGGGTGCCGCTGGCCGCCTTGGTGCTTCCGCGACGCGCGTCTACGCGGACGGGAATGTGCTGGGCCGTCGGTGGGAAGGCCGGGTAGCCGCATCGAACTCCCCGTGTGGAGTGGGAGAGCAGCCTCACTCGGGGCCGGCAAGTCATCCACAAGATCTTCGACTGCGCGAACACCGAGGAACTCTCGCGGACGCCCGCGTCGACGGGGCCTATCCGGTCTTCTCTGTGTGAAGCCATACTCACCCTGAGGATTGGAGATGGCCAAGGCAAAGGAGCCCCCCGGAGTTCGACCCCGCGGCGATGGATGCGGTGATCCGGAAGACCAAGACGCCGGAGGACCTCTCGGCGCCTTTCCGGTTCATGCAGAAACGGATCGCCGAGCGGATTCTCGCGGGCGAGCTGACCGGCTGATTGGGGTACGCCGCGGGGGAGGAGATGCCGGCGGGGCAGGCGAATCACCGGAACAGGGCGACCTCGAAGACGGTGCTGACCGAGTCCGGGGTGCTGCCGCTCGAGATCCCGCGGGACCGCGAGGGCACGTTCCGGCCGCAGCGGGTCCCGACGGGGGGCCGGCGGCTCCTTCAGTTCAACGCGAACGTGCTCTCGCTCTACGCGCGGGCGTCTCGGTGCGCGAGAGCCAGGCGCACCTGGAGCAGCTCGATCAGGTCGAGGTCTCCCCGAGCGTGATCAGCGCGGTGACGGCCGAGGTGATGGAGGAGGAGACCGCCTGGCAGCAGCGGCCGCTGGACCGCATCGACCCGGTCGTGATCTTCGACCTCCGAATCGGGCAGACCGAGGGGGCCGACTTCTTTCTCCGCGTGATGACCGAGCTCAAGAGCCGCGGGGTCGAGGACATCCTGATCGCCCTCGTCGATGGCCTGGTCGGCTTCCCGGACGCGATCACGACGGTCTTCCCGCAGGCGCAGGTGCACGACGGCGCCGTGCACCTGGTCCGGCAGCGCCTCAACTTGGGAGCTGGAAGGAGCGGAAGGCGGTCGCGGCGGCGCGGGACTCACGCTGGAGGGCCGTCATGCCGTATCTCGCCATGCTCTTCGGCAGTCGCTTCACGGATCACACCTGATCACCGACCGGCCTCAGACACAGGAATCCGCAGAGGCCCGGTCCCACCCTCACGTCGAGGGACGAACGGCCGCCTCGGTGGGACGACCATCATCAGCGCCAGACACGTATCGGGCGGCGACGCCGTACGTTGCGACATGACACTCCTGCTTCGCGCCATCGCGCTCACCGCCGTTGCGTTCCCCCTCACGGCGCAGGACGGACGCGCCGACCTGTGCATCACCGATGCCGCGGTGATCTCACCGGCGCCGGTACCAGCAGAGACCCGACCGCGCACGGCCACGGTCTGCGTGCGGGATGGCCGCATCCTTTCCGTCGAGCCGCAGCGGCCGGCGATGGCCGCACGCGAGACGATCGATGGGCGCGGTCGCTTCCTGATCCCGGGGCTGATCGACAGCCACGTGCACCTCTACCACGCCCCCGGCCTCGATCGCCGCTACACCGCGCGCCATGCCGAACTGATGGGCGCGTACCAGACGCAACTGCCCCGCAGCTTCCTGGCCTATGGTTTCACCAGCGTCGTCGAATTGAACTCGGTGTCGTCCGCGAATCGGCGCTTCGAGTCCGCGCCGCTGCATCCCGACCTGTTCCATTGCGGGCAGGGACTGGTGCTGTCGAACGACTTCATGGCGACGGACTTCGATGATCCGTCGGAGTTCCTGGTCGCGTTCTCGAACTTCCTGCACGATCGGTTCACCACGCCGGAGCTCCCACCGGGATTCGACCCCGCGGCGCACACCCCGGCCGCGACCGTCGGGCGGATCGCCGAGGAGGGCGGGCGCTGCGTGAAGCTCTACCACGAGGAGGCATTGTGGTGGCCGGGACCGGAGCGGCCGGACTTCCGCCTGCCGTCCCTCGAGATCGTGCGCGAGGTCGTCGCCGAGGCACATCGGCGCGGAATGCCCGTCGTGATGCATGCGACCACGCCCGCAGGTCAGCGTCTCGCGCTCGCGGGCGGTGTCGACGTCCTCGCACACGGCCTCTGGGAGTGGCCAGGCTCCTTTCGCGCCGGCGGTGAGGTGCCCAGCGACGTCACGGCGCTCACCGATTCGCTCGCGAGCAGCACGGTCTGCATCCAGCCGACCGCGATGACACTCCTCGGCACCGCCACCTTGTTCGATCCCGAGTTCCTCGAGCAGGGTGGCCTGCGTGAGGTCCTCTCCAGCAACTACCTCGACTACCTTCGGACGGAAGCGCAGGTGCAGCGTGCCCTGTTCCTCAGGCGCTTCGGATCGCAGATCAGCGCGACACCGATGTCCGTGGATGCGCTCGCGGTCGAGGCCACGCGGATCCTCGCGCACGTCAATGCGCGGTTCGCGCGAGAGGTCGCGCGTTGGGCGGCGAGTGGCGCCTGCCTCCTGCTCGGCTCCGATACCGCGGTCGGTGGATTCGGATGGAGCCAGCCACCCGGGCTCGCGGGATTCCTCGAGATGCAGACGTGGGCGCGCAATGGCATCCCGCTCGCGCAGATCCTCCACGCCGCCACGCGCGGGAACGCGCGCGCATTCCGCCTCGCGGATGAACTGGGCTCCATCGAGACCGGCAAACGCGCCAACCTGCTGCTGCTGCGCGACGACCCCCTGCGCTCGATCGAGGCGTACCGAGGCATCGACCTGGTGATCCTCGGTGGCCGCGTCCTTGAACGTGCCACGCTGCTGGCCCCCTGAGAGCCGGCGGCGATCACCGCCGCCGGTGCATGCGATAGATCGTGTTGGTCCTCCACGAACGCCCGCCGTCGACCGACGAGTCGTCGATCCATTCGATCCCGCCGTCCGGCTGCCTGGTGATCGTGATGCGGGAGTGCAATGGGCTGGTGAGCACGAGGCGGCCGTCGGCGTCGAAGTCTCCTTCATACACGTGGATGTATCCCGACTCACTGTCGAGGATCGCCGCGCGATAGCGGGACCCAGGACCGAAGTGCGAAAGGACGATGCGAAACTCCACGCCACTCGCCGCCCCACGGAGCTCGAGATACCGATCGCCGAGCCCGGCGGTGAAGTCGAGCGGGATCGGAGGACCCTTGGACAGGCGCCCATCGGCGCCGGCCTCCCAGGGTTCGGCGTCCCACGCACCGGAGAGAAAGCGCAGTCGATCGAAGCCATCCGCGCTCGAGGCCGCGGGTGCCACCTGGTATCGGTCCGTGACACGCCAGGTCTCACCGCGATCGGGCGAGTACGACCCGATCCACGCGAAGCCTCCGGTCGATACCGGCTGCAACGTGATCCGGAAGTACTGCGGGTTCGTCAGCACCAAGCGGCCAGCCGAATCGAAATCCCCCTCGTACACATCGAACACGCCGGATCGTTCGTCGAGGATCGCCAGTGCATAGCGGCGATCGCTCGTGGAGTAGGAGATGAGCAGCTCAAAGGCCGGCCCTCCCATCCTGCCCGTGAGGCGCAGATACTTCCCATTCAGGAACGGCTCGACCGCGAGCGGTGCCGTCGGCGCCATCCCGGCAGAGTCCGTAGCGGCGGCGGGACGCACGAGCGCCCACCTCCCCACGAGGAACTGCAATCGCTCCAGTCCGGCGCGATGGGCGACCGGCGGTGACGTCGGCGGCGACGCGCCGTCGGGCGCGAGCCGCGAGCTCGGCCTCTGCGCGCCGTGAGTGGAACAAGCGAGCGAGGCGAGGAGGGCCACCACCGTGGAGAGCCGGGTCAGGAGTGCACGTGACATCGAGCGCGATCCTCAGCGTGGGAGGTGCGCAAGATGTCGAACGCGACCGCGTCTCGGTCGCCGAAGTGACGGACGGTCGGATCGAGGGGTGCAATGCGGCTCCCGAGGCCGCGCGCGCACACACATGTCGGAGGGAGGGGAGCATGATCAGACTGGATGGCATCGACCATGTCGCACTTGCGGTGCGGGACATCGACGACTCGGTCGCGTGGTACCAGCGGGTTCTCGGCCTCGAGCGCTTGCACCAGGAGGTGTGGGGTGACTTTCCGGCCGTCGTTGGCATCGGATCTACCGCGCTTGCGCTGTTCCCCTTGCCGAGCGAGGAGGCCGACGTGAGGCCAGGGAAGCGCTCGCTGGCGATCCGGCATGTCGCCTTCCGGGCGAGTGCTCAGGCGTTCCTGGATGCGCAGCGTCACCTGAAGGACCTGGGCATCGAGTACCGACAGGAAGACCACCAGATCGCGCATTCCATCTATCTGCGCGACCCGAACGGCCACGAGCTCGAGATCACCACGTACGAGGTGGCTCCGCGAGAGGCATAGACGGACGTCGGTCACGGACGGGCGCCACCCCCTCCACGTGGTCCTCGCGAACGGATGCGGGACCCATCGCGGCGAAGCTGCCCGCGCGACGGAGCTCTGCCACCCATCGCGTGGACTCGAGCCAGTCGTCGAGGATCCGGCGTGCCTCGATCCCGCCCTCCTCGACGAAGGCGAGCACGAGCGCGTCCGTGCTGGAGCCCGTCGCCCGCGTCGCGTCGACATGCCGACGGAGGGCCCGGTCGAAGGCGGCCTCACCCAGGACCTCGTACAGGCGCGCGAACATGAGGCGACCGACCCCGTAGGAATGGTCGGTCATCCGTTCGGCGCCATAGCGTCGGAGCGGCACTTGTCCGCAGGGGACGTCGGCCGTGCACTCGGCGACCAGTCGCGTGGCGACGCGCTCCCAGGCTGCGGAGTCGTCGGCCCAACCGTCAAGCTCGCGCGCGAGACGATCCTGCAGGAACATCGCGAGGCCTTCGTCCCAGCGCGGACTCGGTGCGTCGAGGTCCCGCGCGTTCCATAGATGCGCGAGCTCGTGGTAGAGCGGCCCGAGCGCCGCCCCCGCGCGGAACGCGTCCGCCTCCTGGATGATCCCGCCGGTGAGGCTCGCCTGCGAGCCCCAGCCGTCGGGGATCTCCATGATGGACAGGGCGAGCGGCGCGTCGAGGGGGTCGAGGATCGTTCGGAGTCGCGCGGTGGCGCTGTGCGTGGCACGGAGCACGCGCGCGGCGCCGCTCGAGTCGGTGGGGAAGTGGTAGACGCGGACGCCGTCCGATTCGGCGACGCGGTAGGGAGCGATCGCGACGAGGAGGAAGGGCGCCGGTCCGCGGCTCCGATACCGCCAGGTGGAGGTGCTGCCGTCGGTGGTGCGCCCGACCATCTCGCCGCCGGACGCGACGGTCAGGTCCGACGACACCGTCAGCGCGATGTCGAACGCGAAGGGCCCCCGCGGAGCACCGCGGAGCGCCGTGAGCGACGGGACGCCGACCACGGGGAAGGCGAAGGCATCCTCGCGCAGGATGGTGAACTCGCGCGCGATGCGGTCCCGGACGTACTGCATCCCCACCTCGGTGTATCCGGCGACCGGGCCGTCGTAGTCCACGGTGAGGCGCACGGTGGCGCCGGGCGGCACCGCGCTCGGCAGATCGACCGTGACGGCGTTCACCTGGAAGATGCGCATCTCCTCGAAGCTCACGACCTGCTGGCGGACGGAGGCGGGTGCGCCGTCCGCGATCCGCGCGCCACGCACGTGCATCACCCGGTTGAGGAGGAGAGGGACCTGGCGGAGTGGCGTCGCCGATGCGTTGCGCAGGGTGAGCGTGACGGCGCCGTCGAGGGTCTCCGCATCATGATCGATGCGCGCGACGAGCGCGAGATGCGTGACCTGCGGCAGCGTCGCGCCGCGCGACGATGGTGCCTGGGCGCGGCCGGCTCGTCCGCCCGCGCAGGAGAACGCGACCGACAGGACCAGCATCCGTGCGACCATGGTGCGACTCCGGGCGGTGAGGGGGCGAGTGCTCGTTCGACATCACCGCGCGACGGAAGGATGCGTCGGGCCGGTCCAAGTGACGAGCGCCCGCCCAGCCGTGACGAATGACCGTTCAGGGTGCCCGCAGCGAGAAGCCCGCGGCGAGTCCGCTTCGTACAGTGAGCAGAAGCCGAACCCCCGTCCCGCACCGCCAGGTCCTCCATGAAGACGCTCCTGCACGACTTCCGACTCGCCGGCCGGCTGCTGGTGAAGTACCCACTCTTCACCACGATCGTGATCCTCACGATGGCCGTCGCCATCGGCCTCAACACGGCGGTCTTCTCGGCGGTGGAGGCGCTGCTGCTGCGGCCGTTGCCGGGCACCGCGGCGCCGGAGCGGATCGTGCAAGTCTTCCGCACCGCGCCGGGGATCCCGTTCGGCTCGAGTTCGGTGCCGCACTACCTCGACGTGCGCGAACGCACCGGCGACGTCCTCTCCGGCGTCGCGACCTGGTCCTTCGCCCCGTTCAACATCTCGTCGGGCGAGCGTCCGCAGCAGCTGATGGGGATGGTCGTCTCGGCCAACTACTTCGCCACGCTCGGGGCGCGACCAGCCCACGGGCGATTCTTCGTCGACGAGGAGGATGCCGGGCGCGGCGCGCACCCCGTGGTGGTGCTGAGTGCGACGGGCGCGCGGACGCTCTTCGGCGATGCGCGCGACGCGGTCGGCGAGGAGATCTTCCTCAACGGGCGCACGATGCAGGTGGTGGGCGTGGCGGCGCCGGAGTTCCGCGGCGTCCTCCCGGTCATCGATCCGGTGGGCTGGGTGCCTCTGATGCAGATGGAGGCGATCATGCCGGAGCGCGCGGGGGCGCTCGATCGCCGCGGCAACAACTTCATGAACGTGGTGGCGCGACTGCGGGACGGCGTGAGCCGCGAGCAGGCCGCCGCCCGCCTCACCGCCGTCAACGCCGAACTCGCCGCGCTCCATCCCGACGACTACGCCAAGAGCGGCATGCGCCTCGTGCTGCAGTCCGAGGCCGGCATCCATCCGTCGTTCCGGTCGGCACAGGTGGGGCTCTCAGCCGTGATCATGACGGTCGTGGGACTCCTCCTGCTGGTGGCCTGCGTGAACGTCTCCAATCTCTTCCTCGCGCGAGCGAACGACCGCGCCCGCGAGATGGCGATCCGCCTCGCGCTCGGCGCGTCGCGCGCGCAGCTCGTGCGGCAGCTGCTCGTGGAGAGCCTCGTGTTCTCGCTCCTCGCCGGGGCCGCGGGGTTGCTCGTGGCGTCGCTCGCGATCGGGTTCGCGAACCAGATCTCGCTCCCCATGGCCATCAGCTTCCGTCCCGACCTCCGACTCAACCCCACCGTGCTCGGCTTCACGTTCGGCGTGACGGTGATCGCCGGCGTGCTCTTCGGCCTCGCGCCGGCGCTGCAGGCCACGCGGCCGTCGCTCGTGCCCGCCCTCAAGGGAGAGGCCGCGGGGGGCGGCGGGCGGTCGCGGGTGCAGCGCGGGCTCATCGTCGCGCAGATGGCGCTCTCCATCATCCTGCTCACCTGCGCCGGCCTCTTCGTCTCCAATCTGCGTGCCGCCACCACGCTGGACGTTGGTTTCACACTCGCTGGGGCGGCGACGGCGACCGTCTCCCCGTCCCTGCAGGGGTACGACCGCGCCCGCACCGAGCGGTTCTACGCCTCGCTGTTCGAGCGGCTGCGCGCGGAGCCCGGGGTTCGCGCCGTCGGCATGATCGACGCGCTCCCGCTCGGCATCGGCAGCTCGGATCGCCTGGTGGAGATCCCGGGGTACGTCGCTGCCGAAGGGGAGGGGATGCACATCCACTATGGGCGCATCAGTCCCGACTACTTCGCGGCGATGGACACGCCGATCCGCCGCGGGCGCGCCTTCACCGCACAGGACGACAGCGCCGCCGTGCCGGTGGTGGTCGTCAACGAGCGCTTCGTCGAGCGGTTCTGGCCGGGAACGGAGCCGCTCGGCCGCACGGTGCGCACCGCCGGGCGCGACTTCACGGTGGTGGGGGTGGTGCCCACCGGGAAGTACATGTCGCTCGGCGAGGAGCCGCGGGCGTTCATGTTCTTCCCGCAGGCGCAGTACTGGACCTCCGCCATGCAGATGGTGGTGCGGGGCGACCGCGATCCGCAGGAGCTCGTGCGACTGCTCCGCGAAGGGGTCGCCGCCCTCGACCCACAGCTGCCGGTGGTGAGCCCGCAGCCGCTCGCCGCGCAGCTCGGCACCGCACTGCTTCCGGCGCGGCTCGCGGGGGGCGCGCTGGGACTCTTCGGCGCGCTCGGTCTCCTGCTGGCGGGGGTGGGCATCTACGGCGTGATGGCGCACTCGGTGGGGCAACGCACGCGTGAGATCGGCATCCGCATCGCACTCGGGGCGACGTCGCAGCGCGTGGTGCGTCTCGTGATGGGGCAGGGCCTGCGCCAGGTGCTGCTCGGCAGCGTGATCGGCATCGCCGGTGCCGCGGCCTCGTTCACGCTCATCCGCGGCGTGCTCTACGGCACCGGACCGACGACCGTCGCGACCTTCGTGGTCGCACCACTCGTGCTGCTCGCCGTGGCGACGCTGGCGCTCTTCGTGCCAGCGCGTCGGGCGGCGCGACTCGACCCGCAGGTCGCGCTGCGGCACGATTGACGGCGCGATGCCTGCGCGGGCGCCTTCGGCCCCGCCGCGGCATCGACGTCGCACGCGACCACCCCCACAAAGAACAAGGGCGACCCGCATCGCAGGCCGCCCGATCTCGCTTCCCCCTTCATCCTTCCACCTTCATCCTCCGTTCACCGCGCCGCCACCACGAACTCGGTCCGCTGCTCCGTCCGATAGTTCCGGCTCTCCAGCGTCGCCACCGCCGTGTACTTCCCCGGCATCGGCGCCTCCCACTCCTCGTCGAACCGCAGCGCATCACTCGCGCGCAGCACGCGGTTCTGCATCGCCTGCGTGAAGAACCGCCCTTCGCTCCAGCGCCACACCTCGCGACCGATCGAGTCGAGCACCACCACCTCGTGCGTGCGACCGTCGGCGAAATCCACCTCGAGCTTCTTCTTCCCTTCGTTCACCACCGCGAAGTCGAAGTGCACCTCCTCCTCGACGCGCACCGCGAGCGTCGCCACCAACGGCTTCGACGGATCCACGCGCGTCGAGCGCTGCATCTCATCACGCGCGATCGACTCGTTGCGCGCACGCGGCCCGCACGCGAACGCGAGCACGGCAGAGGCGAGCAGAGTGAAGGGGACCTTGGCGATCATCGCGGCGGCGTCTCGATCGGCGTTCTGGACATACAGATGCGGGCGACATCCGCTGTCCAACATTGCGACTCGAACTTATCAACACCATGACGATTCGTCAAATCGGAGGTAACGGCTAAGTGGCTCTGGAATCGCCACTTGGACTCCGGTCACGAATCTGACGCCCTCCCACGGCTGCGGTGTGGATACCGCTGTTCGGGGTGTGTTCGGGATTTCGGGTGCTGCGACGGACGCGCATCGCCCGGCAACGTGAACGTCGCCACCATCGCCCGCGTCATCGACGTCTGCCCATGCAACTCCTCCGCCGCCGCCGCGGTCTCCTCGGCGTGCGCGGCGGTGTCCTGGCCCGCGGCACTGAACCGGTCCACGCCATCGCTCAGCGACTCGAGCCCACGCGCCTGGTCGTCGCTCGCCCGCGCGATCCCCGCCACCAGCCCCTCCAGCACGGTCACCTGCTCGCCGATCGCGCTGAACCGCTCCACCGCCTCGCGCGTGTTCGCCGCCCCGGCGCTCGCGCGGTCCACGCTCTCCTGGATCAGGTCCCCCGTCTGCCGCGCCGCCTGCGCCGCGCGCATGGCGAGCGCGCGCACCTCGTCCGCCACCACCGCGAAGCCGCGGCCGGCATCGCCCGCCCGCGCGGCCTCCACCGCCGCATTCAGCGCCAGCAGGTTGGTCTGGAACGCGATCGCGTCGATGTCCTTCACGATCCGCGCCGAGGCGAGCGCCGAGCGCTCGATCTCGGCGACCGCCGCGGCGAGGCGCGTGATGGAGGCTTCGCCCGCCTCACGCCCTGCGGTGGCGAGCGCGGTCGCCTGGTGGGCGCGTCCCGCCTGTTCGGCGACGCCGTTGGCCGCCGCCGACGACACATGGATGCTCGACGTCATCTCCTCCACGCTCGCCGCCTGCTCGCTGGCGGTGCGCGCGAGCAGCTGGCTCGCCTCGGCGATCTGCTCGGCGGCGGTGGAGACCTGGTCGGTCGCCTGCTGCACCTCGGTGAGGGCGCCGCTCAGGGCGTCGGCGGCGGCGTTGACGGCGTCGCGGATGCGGCCGTGGTCGCCGGCGAACTCGCCGGTGACGCGGGCGGTGAGGTCGCGGGCGGCGATGCGCTCGAGCACGGCGGTGGCCTGCTGCACGGGCAGCACCACGGCGTCGAGCGTCGCGTTGAGGCCCTCGACCATGGCGGCGTAGCGTCCGTGGACACTGGCCGCATCGCCACGGGCGGCGAGGTCGCCCGCGCGTGCGGCGGCGGTGAGGCGCGTGGTGGTCGCGCAGACCTCGTCGATGGCGGCGCGCGCGCGATCGTAGCTCGCGACGGTCTCGGCGGTGCGGGCGATGATCGAGTTCACCGAGCGCGCGACCTCGGCGATCTCGTCGTCGCCGTCCACCGGCTCCTGCGCGACGCCGAGCGCGACGGCGCGGTCGGTGGCGCCATCGGCGAGGGCTTCCATGGCGGCGCCGAGGGCGTGCACGGCGCTCGACTCGAGCTGAGCGACGCGCACGGCGACGCGGTGCGCGGTGTCGGCGATGCGGCCGGCGAGCCAGAGGCCGAGGGCCAGGAGGACGATCGGCACCGCGAGGGCGACGGTGCCCATGATCCAGGAGAAGCGATCGAGCCGGGCGGCCGATTCCTGCTCGGTGCGGGTGGCGGTGGCGGCGATGAGGTCGCCGAGCTGCTCGAGCTGCTGCTCGAGGGCGGCGAAGTCCTGCAGGAAGCCGGGGAGGTCGCCGCTGCGGCCGGCGACGATGCCGTCGGCGGAGGCGAGGTAGCGGTCGAGCACCGGGGTCACGGCGGCGACGGCGGTGACGATGCCGGTGTCGGTGGTCGCCCGCATGCCGGTCACGGACTCGCGCATGCGCTCGGTGTGCTCGGCGAGTTCCGTCCGCGTTCCCTGAAGGGCGGTGGCGTCGGTGTCGCGGGTGGCGAGGATGGCGGCGAGGACGTCGGCGCGGATGGCGTCGTGCATCATGTCCACGTCCATCTGATGGCGCTGCAGCCGGGTGCCGGCGACGAGGGCGGCGGCGCTGCGCTGGCCCGCGCGGAGGCCGGTGAGTCCGGCGGCGGCGACGAGGAGGGTGCCGACGACACCGACGGCGGCGAGGCCGGAGAGCTTCCGGCGGAGGGTCCAGCGCATGGGGTGATCCGGTCCGGCGAAGGGTCGCCGAGTACGTCTTTCGACGCGGTGCCCGGAGGGACGATTCCGCGAGGGCACGAAGGGTGCCTTTCGCTAGTGTCGGGCCGGGGTCCGAGAAGGTGAGTTCCACCCCTAAGGACAGGGTGGGTGCGTCGCTTGCGCTTTTTTTCACAAGCTCCTAGAATTCGAGGCTGGAATGGCCGAATCCCCCCGCTCGTCCGAAGGGCCCGAACCGCGGCCCGAGGTGCCTCTGCCGGAAGCGCTGGCGAGGTTGGAGGGCGAGGGGTCGGCCCGCTCGATGGGGGCGGCCGGACGGTACGCCGGTCTGGGGATCCAGTTCGCGGCCTCCATCGTCGTCTTCCTCTACGCTGGGCAGTGGTTGGACCGGAGGTTGGGGACGGCGCCGATCTTCCTGTACGTGGGCGTCTTCACGGGCGCCGGGGCGGCTTTCTACTCGATGTACCGGAACCTCATGGCCGACCAGAAGCGCGACGAAGCGGCAGCGCGGGCCAAGCGGGAGAAGCAGCAGCAGTGAAGCGGGGCCTCCTGTTCGCCGGCCTCGCGGCAGTGGTCATCTTCGGCGGGGCCTGGGGCATCACTGCCCTGAAGCCCGGGACGGAGCTGGCCAAGGCGGTGTGGAGCAGCGCGGTCATCGCGTTCGGGGTGCAGCTCGTCTCGTACGCGGTCGCCAAGCCCTTCGTGAAGTCCAATCCGATCGCCGGATGGGGCTTGGGGTCGCTGATCCGCTTCGCGGTGGTGATGGTGCATGCCTTCGTCGGGATCCCGGCGCTGGGGTTGGCCTCCGGGCCGGCCCTCCTGAGCCTGGTCGGATTCCTGTTCGTCACGATGATCGTCGAGCCTCTCTTCCTGCAATCATGAAGACCGGATCGTTCCGCCTGCTGGCCCCTCTCGCCGCCGTCCTCCTCGCCGTCGCGCCCCTGCGCGCGCAGGAGACGCACGCGGCGCCCCAGACCACCGCCGTCGCGGACTCCGCGGCGCCGGACACCGCGCATGCCGCCCCGGCCGCCGAGGGCGATCATGCGGCGCCCGCCGGCGAGCACGAGGCCGGCCCGGTGGACATCATCACGCCGCACATCACCAACTCGGACCACATCGAGTTGCCGTACTGGAAGTTCCCGTTCTTCAAGGAGTACGCGCTGCCGCACTGGGCGCCGATCCATGTCGGGCCGCTGGAGATCGACCTCTCGCCGAGCAAGCATGTGGTGTTCCTGTGGATCGGCGCGGCGCTGCTCTTCGTGGTGATGTTCTCCGTGGGCCGGGCGCACAAGAAGGCCGCGCTCCGCAATGACCCGCCGAAGGGCTTCGCGAACGCGATCGAGTCGATGATCCTCTACATCCGCAACGAGGTCATCCTCCCGAACGTGGGGCACCATGGCGAGGGCTTCGTGCCCTACCTGCTCACGGCGTTCTTCTTCATCCTCACGCTCAACCTGCTGGGCCTGGTGCCCTACGGCGCCACCGCGACGGGCAACATCTCGGTGACGGCGATGCTCGCGATCATGACCTTCGTGACGGTCGAGATCGCCGGCATGCGCGCCAACGGCCTCGGCTACCTGAACACGATCTTCTACTGGAACAACGACCTGCCGATGGTGATGCGGCCGATGATGTTCCTCATCATGACGCCGGTCGAGATCATCGGGAAGCTGACCAAGCCGTTCGCGCTCGCGATCCGTCTCTTCGCGAACATGACCGCCGGTCACATCGTCGTGCTCGCGCTCATGGGGCTCATCTTCACGTTCGGGAACATCATCTCGGGCGCGCCGCTGCTGATGGCGGTGATGATCATGGTGCTCGAGCTGTTCGTGGCGTTCCTCCAGGCGTTCATCTTCACGCTGCTCAGCTCGGTGTTCATCGGGCAGATCCGGGAGGCGCATCACTGAGATGAAGGCTGAAGGTTGAAGGATGAAGGTGTTGGGCCGGAGACTGAGGTCGGGAGTGGTGAGCTTTCATCCTTCATCCTTCAGCCTCCATCCGTAGTTCGGCGCCCGCCGAACGAATCCCGCTGGGCGCGAGCCCGTTGGCGGGGAGTGACCACCCGGTCGCGCAGGTCAATCGCAGGACACACTCTCAAGGGTTCCTCCAATGGCGTTCTTCCCGTTCTTCCAGGCCGCGGCTGAGACCGTCGCCAACAACAACCAGGGTCTGTCGCTCATCGGTGCCGGTCTCGGCGCCGGCCTCGCCGTGATCGGCGCGGGCATGGGCATCGGTCGCATCGGCGGCCAGGCGGTCGAGGGCATGGCGCGTCAGCCCGAGGCGGCCGGCAAGATCCAGACGGCGGCGCTGATCCTCGCGGCGCTCATCGAAGGTGCGGCGCTGTTCGGCGTCGTGGTGGCGTTCCAGATCCAGGGCAAGTTCAACTAAGTGCTTGGCGTGACCGCGGCGGCTCTGCCGCCGCGGTCGCGCCTGCGCGATGCAGGCTGAAGGTCGAAGGATGAATGCGGGGTGGCCGCACAGCGCCTCGCTCACGACTCAATACCTCCTCTACACATGCGCTCTTCGCTGCTTGTTCTTGCCCTGCTCTCGCTGACCGCTGCTCCGGCCTTCGCGGCCGAGGCGGGCGCGAAGCCCGGGCTGCTCGATCCGCACCTCGGCCTGATGACGTGGACGATCATCGTCTTCGTCCTCCTCCTGGGCGGTCTCTGGAAGTTCGCGTGGGGCCCGATCCTCGAGGCCGTGAACGGTCGCGAGCAGGCGCTCCGTGACGCGATGGCCGCCGCCGAGCGCGATCGCGCCGAGGCCGCCAAGCTGGTCGCCGAGCAGAAGGCGGCGATCGAGGCCGCGCGCACCGAGGCGCAGCGCTACATCGCCGAAGGGCGTGCGACGGCCGAGGCGATGCGCGGCGAGATGCTGGAGGCCACGCGCACCCAGCAGGCCGAGCTCCTCGAGCGGGCCCGCAAGGAGATCGAGAGCGAGAAGTCGAAGGCGATCGACGAGCTCCGCAAGGAAGCCGTGGACCTCGCGCTCGCCGGCGCCGGCAAGCTCATCGGGCAGAAGCTCGATGGCGCGTCGGACCGCGCGCTCGTGGAGCAGTACCTCGGCTCGCTCGGGGCCAAGTGATGCGCGACACCTCGATCGCCCGCAACTACGCCGAGGCCCTGCTCGCCCTCGCCCGCAAGGCGAACGACACGGCCGGCTGGGGCGCGACGGTGAGCGCCCTCGGCGACGCGGTCGAGCGTGACGCCACGCTGCGGCACTTCCTCGAGGCGCCGCAGGTGAGCGCCACGCAGAAGACCGCCGTGCTCGGCAAGGCGCTCGCCGGTGCCGCGCCGCACTTCGTGCGGTTCGTGCAGAAGCTGGTGACCAATCGCCGGCAGATGCTCCTCCCCGAGATCGCGGTGGAGTACCACAATCTGCTCGACGAGGCCGAGGGGCGGGTGCATGCGCGCGTGACGGTGGCGCGCGAGTTCGACGCGGCCACGCGCGAGGCGATGACCGCCGCGCTCGGCAAGGCGCTCAAGAAGACGGTGGTGCCGCACGTGACGGTCGATCCGCGGATCCTCGGCGGGGTCGTGGTGCGCGTGGGGGACACCGTGATGGACGGCTCGGTGAAGCGTCGGCTGGGGCGGTTGCGGGATCGGTTGATCGCCGCGCGGTAACGGTCGCGGGATGTGGAGCGGGGCGCCCGACCCAGGGGGTCGGGCGCCCCTTCGTGTTCGAGGAGCTGTCGCGGTCGAGACCTGCTTCCGGCGCGTGGAGGCGTATCGCATCGGGAGGGCGAAACCCTCCGAGCCGAGAGGTCGCCTCTGCGGGGCTTGTGTCCCCGATCAAAGACTTGCACCCCACCCGGCGCCACCGGCTGTTGGGGGACGTGAGCCCCGAGCAGCTGGAAGAACTTCGTGCACAACAGCAGCACGGTGACTATCAGCCATCCGGATACGTTCCTCCGGAGCGTGAGGATGGCCTACGATGCGCGTGGCAAGCTGCTCCGCAGCAAGAACACCCTGGACATCCGGGATTCCATGGAGTTCAGCTACAGCGGGATCGGCCATCTGCGCACCAGCGCCTTCCACGACAGTGCCAACGCCTACATGTCCGGGCGCGTCGCGGTTTCGGCGCAGTCCCAGGAGTCCTTCGTCAACGACGCGCTCGGGAACCTCGTGAGCTCGACACTGCAGTACGCCGGGCTCGACGGCGTCGGCGTGCCGCCGACGGCGAACATCCAATCCTATGCGTACTTCGGTGATGGCACCGGGCGCCTGCGGCAGCGTGTCGATTCGAGCCGGCTCTATGACTCGCTCACCTACGACGCGGCCGGGAACCAGCGCTGCGAGTCGTGGTTCGCGCAGGGCAGCCGTGGCGCGGACGACCGCATGTCCTACTACGACGGGCTCGGTCGGCTCTACGCAGTTGATCGGCGGCAATCCGGCTTCTACGCGTCATTGCCGCTCACCGTTCCGCAGATGATGACGTTCGAGGAGTATCGGTATGATCCGTTGGGACGGCGCGTGCTCGTCCGGTCACGCCGCTGGTGCAACGACGACGCGAAGACCACGTACCTCGTCGACTGCTTCGTGAACGTCATGCGCCGGACGGTCTGGGACGGTGCGCAAGAGCTGTGGGAGATCCAGGTGCCCGGTGACGAGTCGGCCTCGGCGTCGGTGCTGGACAACGACATCGACACGGTAGCGGCGCAGCCGAGCCCCGGGAACGGATCCGGCTGGGACCAGAACCCGATGTGGGGCCGCGTAGGTTACACCTTCGGACTCGCGCTCGACCAGCCCCTCAGTCTGGTGCGCGTGGGGTACCGCATGCGCGAGCTCTCCAGCGTCTCCTTGAAGACCTGGGCACCCTTCGTGGTCGTCCCGCAGTGGAACGCCCGCGGGATGGCGGAGAACGGTAGCTTCGCGGACGGCGCGTACGAGAAGTGCGAGGTCGATGCCGGGGTGACGCGGTGCGTCGAGGTGCCCTGGCCCCACGGGTGGTTCAGCATGGGGCGTCGGAGCTATGTTCCTAAGGCGTGGCACGGCACGTTGATCGAAGGAAAGCGTGACCAATCAAGCTTGCTGTATCGGCGGAACCGGATGGTCGATCCGAATACGGGGCGGTTCACGCAGCAGGACCCGATCGGGCTCGCGGGTGGACTCAATTTGTACGGGTATGCGGGTGGGGACCCCATCAACTTCTCGGATGCCTTCGGGCTGTGTCCGGATTCTGTAAAGACCTCGAAGGGCGAGTGTCCTGGGGGCCTCACAACGAAGGAGTGGGACGCGGTCGAGGCCACCTACGCGTGCCAATCCGAGGCACACGCGACTCAGCTACGGACAATGCTGTTCGCCGGCAATATCCGACCCATCGACCTCAGCGCGTCCGAAGAAGGAGGGAAGCTGTGGGCTGCGGTGCCACCCGCCGCTGCGGATCGGATCTATGTGAATCGCGGCTACCGGCATGGCAACCTCTTCTTTGACTCGCGACTCGGATGGGCGCTCAGCCACGAGCTGGGACATATGGAGCTTTTCAGAGGAATGACGCCTGCGGCCGCGACCGCAGAGTACTTACGGTACAGAGGAACACACGAGTTGGGCGCAGATTTGATCGCAAACGCAAACTACAAGTGTACCCCGGCGACGAGGGAGCCATGAGACGCTCGCTGACTTCAGCCAGTCTCACGTTCGTCTTGATCCTGACCGGTTGCTCAATGGCGCGGGTGCCGCCGGAATCGCCACAGTTGCAGGAAGAGGTCCTGACCGACGCGCACAGAGAGCCCGGACCGCTCGCCCCTGATTCGCTGACTCGGCTCTCACTGTCGATGCTGGCGATTTCAGCCGCGACTTTCGCGGAGAGGCAGGGAGAGTTACCAAACTCGATGGAACAGGTGCTCCGGTCGTTGCCGATCAACTCGCATCCCACGTTCGGGCGGGATGCGTGGGGTAGGCCGTTCGTTGTTTCGCGCTCGATGAATGGGAGCACACTGCTCCTGCTCTCTCTCGGAGCTGATGGGCTTCTAGGGAATGGCGACGACGAATTCCGGCTTGTAGTGCGGACGAGATAGGTACAAGAGCCAACGACGCGTTGAGCCGCGGCCGCTCCACCGGGGCGGCCGTCGGCTTCAACGGCGGTCAGCTTCGGGAACGTGTCAGTCCACGCAGATGGACCCGATTGGCTTGGCGGGCGGACTGAATCTGTACGGGTACGGGAGTGGCGATCCGATCAACAACTCGGATCCGTTCAAGCTCTGTCCCCCGAAAAACTCCGAGCCATGCAACAAGAGGACAGGTGACAAGCACCTCGACGACGACTACATGCGACAGCAACTGGAAGACGCCTACAAGGAGGCACCGAACAGCGCCGAGTACCCAGGCTACCAGAATGAAGTAGCGGGCTGGTGCATAGTCGACGCGTGCTCGCTGTCGGCAGGCAATCTCGTCAGTAGCTCGGCTGGTGCGCGCCCCGCCGGCGCGCTCCTTCAGTATCACACCCACAACAGTGCAGGTCGCGACGACCCGCGCCCCGGGCGCCGCGACTTCTACTTCTTGGACGCTCCAAGCGGAGCCGATCGCAGAAATGCTTCTAGTCCACAACGACGGGGAGTCAGTTCTTACATCATTAGCGGTCAAAGCATTTATCGTCTGCGCATCGACAAGTCTGGTGCACTCCAGACGACTTGCTATCAGCGGTGGTCGAACTCAACAGCAGGGTGTTCACCGTGAAGCGACATTCGTGCATCGAACTGGTCGCCATCTGGATCGCTGCATCGACTGCCGTCACGTCGGCGGTGAGTTGCCAGAGGTACGGGCTCTCGTCGGCGCTCGATCCCCCAGGCTTTCTCGTGCTGGCCGAGACGGGGGCACGGGAGTTCGGAGTGTCCGATTCGGATACGCTCGTGGAGCGGGCCGTGCGTGACGTTCCGGGCTTGGTGCGCGCCAGCGCAGACAGCGTCAGCGCGCGACTGGGCTACGGAGCGGCTTGCACTCGATTCTTTGAACGCGAAGGCCTATACGTCGCACTGCTGATCACGACTTGCGATTCCGGACAGTTAGTCGAAGACGGCGAGGGCTTGGCCGCATTCCGGTATGACGGTGTGGGGGTCGGGCGAGTGTTCGGGTTTCCCACGGCCGACCACTACCACATCATCTTCCCTCCCTCGCGCGCTCGTCGAAGCGCCAGAGACCCTTAGCTCACGCCCTACACGACGAGCGATCCGCGAGAGGCGTATCGGCAGACTCGCCACTGCGAGCCGACGAGAGGCAGTCCACGCAGCAGGACCCGATTGGGCTCGCGGGTGGACTCAATCTGTACGGGTATGCGGGTGGGGATCCCATCAACTTGTCGGACCCGTTCGGATTGTGTCCGTGGGACGAAGGGGATTCAGGAAGCGAAGTGTCGGTTGGAACGAACTGCTATGATGGTGCCGCGGCGATTGGGATGGTGCTGTTCTCAGCGCTGGATGGGGCGCGAGGCGTCCTATCGAGAGCAGCGGCGGGAGTTCGACACTCCAGAGCAGTTAGCTTCGCCCGCCGCGCGAGTAGGTTCGCGGACGAAGCGCCAACGGCAGAGAACGCCGCGCTCAATGATGCAATTACGCATCTGTTTCGATCGGGGGACGAGATTCCGGGTGGCACCGCCGGTGCGCTGCGATACGAGATCCTGACTGGTGCACGAGTGGGGGGAAAGAGCCATCTGCAGAAGGCGGCCCAGCGCTTGGCGCAAGTGCGCAAGCTCCTCAAGCGTGAGAATCTCTCTGACGCCGATCGCACAACAGCTAATGCAATCGCAGACGACTTACAAGACGCAATCAACACCAAGCCACCGGAATGAGATCTCTCAGCTGGGATGAACTAGACAGCGATCTAGAACAGCGACTCGTGTCGCAGCGTGCGCGCTTGCGCGAGCTCCGCGAGTGGTGGGCGCCTGATGCGATCCCGCAGCACGTCTTGGCAGGAAGCGTGCTCGCTGAGTCGATTATCTCCGCGGTGAAGAGTCAATCCTCGGACGACTTGTACGCGTCGCTTCAGGTGCTCGAAGAGATGGCTGCGAGTTCAGATCCGCGACTTACGGAAGCTGCTGGAGTGTCAGTGCTTGAGCGCATTCGGGGTGAGCCGGAGGCCATCGCAGCAGTCGCCGACATGTTGGGGCCGAAGAGTCGCCGTCTCCTGGATGAGCAGTTGCGCTGGCATCAGGGTCGGTCCTGATAGCGATTTGTAGCCGAACGACGCGTTAAGCCGCGGCCGCCCCACCGGGGCGGCCGGCGGCTTCAACGGCGGTCAGCTTCGGGGACGTGTCAGTCCACGCAGCAGGACCCGATCGGGATCGCGGGTGGACTCAATCTGTACGGGTATGCGGGTGGGTATCCGATCAACTTCGGCGATCCGTTCGGACTTTCGGCTGACACGCTCAGGTACGACGGAAACGCACTCACTCTGATTGGTGATGATGGGACCGTGCTCTGGCGCGGGCGGGCCTACTCAGGACGCCCAGGAACAGCGGCCTCGCAGCAGAACGAGGCCTGGACCGGGCCGATCCCCGAGGGCGAGTACACGTTGAATCCCGAGGAGATCTCGCACGTGACGGGGGTCAAGGCGTGGGTCCGAAACAAGCTCGGCGATTGGGGTAACTTCCGCGTCCCGCTACACGCTAGTGATGGTACGAACACGCACGGCCGAGACCGCATCATGCTGCACGGAGGGCGGAAGCCCGGTTCAGCCGGGTGCATCGATGTCTGCTTCCGTGAGGAAATGCTGTTTCCTACCTGCAACAGCATCAGGGGCCGATCACAGTAGTTGTCAGGTATCCGTCTCCGACAACAGTTCCGACGCCGAAGCCGTGATGACACACTACTCTCAGCTTGGAGATGCCGTGGGCGCAGTTCAGCGACCGCTGGTCGTAGTGGGCGCGCTCTTGTATCTGCTGCTCGATCTCGGGTGGCTGGCCGCAGCGAATGATGCGTCGCTCAGCTCAGCTCTGCGACAGACAGCAAAGCTGCTTTGTCTCGGCGCTGCGACTGTCGTCTATATCAGTATTGCCGCAAGGGCGGCGACCCGGGCGCGCGTCCGCTGGGCGCTGTCGTCGGCCCTCACGTCAGGCCTCGCGGTGCTGGTGGCTGCACTTCTCGTGTTCGGGTCAAGCATCCTCATGCGCCGAGGGCAGTTCTTTCACGACGGAGCGTCACCTCACAGGATTGGAGGCTTACTGTTGATTGCGCTAGGCGCGAGCGCCGTATGTGCGCTCCTGGCTCCGGCCGTAGGCGCCGCGTTTCGACGGTACTCACAGAAGTAGATACACGAGTACTCGGCCACGCGGCGCGCGGCATAAGTGCAGGCGTAGCTGTGGTGCCTAACGACGCGTTGGACCGCGGTCGCCCCAACGTGGCGGCCGTCGGCTTCAACCGCGGCTAGAATCCAGCGCGGGTCAATCCACGCAGCAGGACCCGATCGGGATCGCGGGTGGACTCAATCTGTACGGGTATGCGGGTGGGGATCCCATCAACTTCTCGGACCCATTTGGGTTGTGTCCCGAGGCACAGCGAGATAGGAGTGGCAACTGCCCCGGCGGTCTCTCGGTTCCGCAATGGGAGGCAGTCGATCAGGCCGCGGGGTGGTTGCGCTCAGATGTCGCGTCGCTAGTTCGGGCGAAGCTGGCAGCGGGTGAGATTCATGCTGGCGAGGAGTCCGATGCGGGAATAATGGGCCGGGGCGATCCCGTATCAGGCGACATAACTCTGATGACCAACACCTTCTACGGCAGCGCCTTCGACCTAGGAGCGGCAGATCTCGCCAAGCTGGTCGCGCACGAGTACCGACACACGACTCAGCTTACGGGAGTGAGTGCGAGCACTGCGATGTCCATTCGTCGTTCAGAGGCTCGGATGCCTTGGAGACTACGACCGATGGAGATCGACGCAGAGGCGTTTGCGTGTGAGAGCATGTTGTCCAGCGCCCGAGGCAGCACCCGCGTTCCGAGCCAGCTTCCCTGCCGATGAGGTTCACGTCGATGATTCGTCGGACGAGCGTGATGATTGCCACGTCTCTGGGACTTCTCGTATCCACGGGTTCCTGCAGCCGGCAGCAGTCCTCTAGCGATTCGGTGGTCGACAGCGCAGCGGTGCTTCGCGGCGACACTGATGAGATGATCTTTGCTGACTCGACCGAGCTGACTGAGTTTCGTCTCCGTCAGTTGAACCGCCTGCTGGGTCAGTTCGTCGCGAAGAACGGTGCGCCGCCGCGCGCGCTTGGAGATGTCTTGCCGGAGTACCTGAGCGAAAGCGAGCGCGAATCGGCGCAGAGAGATGCGTGGGGCACCCCGATTCGCCTCGAAGGCACCGCATCGAGTCAACGATTGCTCCGCAGCGCAGGTCCTGACAGGCGCTGGGGCACGGAGGATGACATTGTAGCAGCGGTTCCTGAGGTGAATCTTGGCGGAGCCTAACGAAGCGTTAGGCCGCGGCCGCCCCACTGGGGCGGCCGGCGGCTTCAACGGCGGTTAGATTCGGGTTCGGGGTGTTTCACGCAGCAGGACCCGATCGGGATCGCGTGGTGGACTCAATTGTACGGGTATGCGGGTGGGGACCCCATCAACTTCTCGGATGCCTTCGGGCTGTGTCCGGATTCTGTAAAGACCTCGAAGGGCGAAGTGTCCTGGGGGCCTCACAACGAAGGAGTGGGACGCGGTCGAGGCCACCTACGCGTGCCAATCCGAGGCACACGCGACTCAGCTACGGACAATGCTGTTCGCCGGCAATATCCGACCCATCGACCTCAGCGCGTCCGAAGAAGGAGGGAAGATGTGGGCTGCGGTGCCACCCGCCGCTGCGATCGGATCTATGTGAATCGCGGCTACCGGCATGGCAACTTCTTCTTTGACTCGCGACTCGGATGGGCGCTCAGCCACGAGCTGGGACATATGGAGCTTTTCAGAGGAATGACGCCTGCGGCCGCGACCGCAGAGTACTTACGGTACAGAGGAACACACGAGTTGGGCGCAGATTTGATCGCAAACGCAAACTACAAGTGTACCCCCGGCGACGAGGGGAGCCATGAGACGCTCGCTGACTTCAGCCAGTCTCACGTTCGTCTTGATCCTGACCGGTTGCTCAATGGCGCAGGTGACGCCGGAATCGCCACAGTTGCAGGAAGAGGTCCTGACCGACGCGCACAGAGGCCCGGACCGCTCGCCCCTGATTCGCTGACTCGGCTCTCACTGTCGATGCTGGCGCTTTCAGCCGCGACTTTCGCGGAGGGCAGGAGAGTTACCAAACTCGATGGAACAGGTGCTCCGGTCGTTGCCGATCAACTCGCATCCCACGTTCGGGCGGGATGCGTGGGGTAAACCGTTCGTTGTTTCGCTCGATGAATGGGAGCACACTGCTCCTGCTCTCTCAGGCTGATGGGCTTCTGGGGAATGGCGACGACGAATTCCGCCTTGAGTGCGGACGAGATAGGTACAAGAGCCAACGACGCGTTGAGCCGCGGCCGCTCCACCGGGGCGGCCGTCGGCTTCAACGGCGGTCAGCTTCGGGAACGTGTCAGTCCACGCAGCAGGACCCGATCGGGATCGCGGGTGGACTCAATCTGTACGGGTATGCGGGTGGGGACCCCATCAACTTCGGGGATCCGTTCGGACTCTCGCCAGCCGATATCATTGTACGGGGCGACAACGCTCAGGCGACGGTGGACTACCTCCGACAGAACTCAAGCACATTCAGAGAATGGTACGACAAGGTGGACGCGGACCGCAGCGTGACATTGACGATTCGCGATGCGACTGAACAGGAGATGGAGTTCGGCGTACAAAACCATTTTGACGCGACGACGTCGACAATCATCTTCAATCCTCGGAACTTGAACCAAGGCAACTACGACCTTCAGAAGAATGGCGAGACACGCTTCTTCTTTACAGCGGCAAGCGTGATGGGTCACGAGATGTCACATGCTGCCGGGCACTTCGGTGTGATTGATAGGTCGTGCGGGGGCGCGCATCCCGCAAGCTCGCGATGCTCGCTGCGGTATGAGAACCTGATTCGTGGTCAGCTACCTTCCTCGGCACGAGGGGGCATTCGCCTGTTCTACGACGAAGCGAATGGAACCCGCACGCGCTCGCCGTGAACACAGGGAGACCACCACTATGACATGGTCAACGTGTCGTCGCGCAGGTCTACGGCTGGCGCTCGTGAGCGCGGCGATCGCGGCATGCGCGCGTGCAGATGGTGCTACCTTCTGGCAGAACGGCCAGACCTACGAGCTTGCGATGCACGTGGCGACGCGCAGTCCGTCGCTACAGGCGAAGCGCGACTCCGGAACCCTCAAAGACACTGTGTTCGCGAGTCTAGAGGTCGACAGTGTGGCTGGTGACTCGATCTTCGGCTCCTACTCAGCCGATTGGCGTGTGCTCGGGGTTTGGCTTGGTGCCATGCCACCAAGCCCGCAGCGCTTTGCGGGGAGAGTCAGCGGGAGCGAGTTTGGGTTCAACCTTGCGCCTCATGTGGTGGATGCCGGAGCGGGATTCCACGGCTTAGTTCGGGGCAGCGAGGCCCACGGCAGCTGGGGCGTCGACGGTGGAGCGGTGAGTGGCGAGTTTCAGTTAACGAGGAATCGTTCGTCGTCGGCAAACAGATAGCAGTGCCGCGACCGAGACGACGATGCGGTCGGGTATCTCCGGTCTCGGCTCTGCCTCGCCTATCTCGAACACGTGGGCGTCTAGCCGCTCTCCGCTGTGAGTGTTTCATGCAATCGCCTAGCGACGCGTTGGGCCGCGGCCGCTCCAGCGGGGCGGCCGGCGGCTTCAACCGCGGATAGAATCGGGCTCGGGGCGGTTCACGCAGATGGACCCGATTGGGCTCTCGGGGGGGCTGAATCTCTACGGGTATGCGGGCGGGGATCCGATCAACTTCGGCGACCCTTTCGGTCTGTGTCCCGACTCGCTCAAGAAGGGTGGCGAGTGCCCCGGCGGGCTCAAAGACGACGAATGGGACGCGGTTGAGGCGACGTACAGTTGTCTGTCGACGGAGTTCGCTAGCAGACTCCAGAGCATGCTTTACGCGGGAGACGTTCGCGCTTTCGACCTCGGTGCTTCGGAATTGGGCCGCAGGACAGAAGCTGGGGTGCCCTATCGTTCTGCCCCCGACCAGATCTTCGTGAACCGTGGGCATGCATCCGGGAACTTCTTCTTCAGTCCTCGTCTGGGTTTCGTGCTGAGCCACGAATTGGGGCACGTTGAGCTGTTCAAGGGCATGACGCCGGCGCAGGCGACGGCATCGTACGAGAAGAGTGCGGCGAGCCGGACTGTGCACGAAGCCGGCGCCGCACTCATCGGTCAGACTCACTACACCTGCTCCGCACCACCGAGGATGCCATGAGATGTCGAAGTAGTGTTGCGGTACTCGCCGCCGCTGGATTCTCGCTCGGATGTTCGTCGTCAAGAGCGCCTCAGATGAGGACAGCGCCCGTTACCGATCTCGGCACCGCGGTCGCACTTGTAGGTCCGGATTCGCTGACATCTCTCGGATTGTTCCTTCTGACCCGTGCATCAACAGCCATCGCGGAGTCAACGTCAGTGTTGCCGAGCTCGATGGAGCAGATCCTTCAGTCGACGCTGGGGCCTGTTCCTGCCAACGCAAGCTGGGCGAAAGACGGGTGGGGCAGGCCGATAGTCGTGTCACGATCGAAGAACGGGAAGGAGTTGCTCTTGCTCTCTCTAGGTGCCGACGGTGTTCTAGGAAACGGAGACGATGATTTCCGAGTCGTGCGCCGAGATTGATTGCACCCATGTAGCGTGCGCGAACAAGCTATCCTGGGCAACCTAACGATGCTTGAAGCCGCGGTCGCCCCACCGTGACCGCCGTCGGCTTCAACCGCGGCTAGAATCCAGCGCGGGTCAATCCACGCAGATGGACCCGATCGGGCTGGCGGGGGGACTGAATCTCTACGGCTTCGCCGGTGGAGATCCGGTGAATGTCTCAGATCCCTTTGGCCTCTGTCCCGAAGGTGTTCAGGCAGATTCTGCGCGGGGAACGGGCAGGCGCGAAACCACCATCTACTGCGCCGACGGATCCGCGGAGGTACGGAGGGGGGGAAGCGCCGCTTGGCGGCACAACAATCCTGGAAACCAGCGAGCGTCAAGGCTCGCCGTCGGTCGCGTCGGTGGATTCGCCGTCTTCAACACAGTCGCAGAAGGGAACGAAGCGCACTGGCGCAACTTGATGGGACCGGACTACCAGCCCCTTACGCTCCAGCAAATGGTGCATCGGTACGCGCCAGCGTCGGACGGGAATGACGAGGCAGCATACCTTCGCGTTCTCACCGACGCGACCGGTCTCCCAGCGAACACCGTGCTGTCGACACTCACCGAGACTACCATGTCCGCGCTGATTCGGGCGATGCAGCGGCATGAAGGCTGGAGGGCTGGAACCGTCTACATCGTCCCCGACTAGGGTGCTTATGTCTATTCGACTGCGTGATGTGGCGGTTGCCGGCGCTTTCCTCGCGGCGACACAGCTCGGCGCGTGCGATCAAGCATCTCGCGATGCGCGGTCGAATGAAGTGCAGTTGGAGGGTGAGACGCAGGTGCATAACACTCCGCTGTCGAGTCCTCCCGCGAACTCGACCGACACAGTGAAGACCGCTCGGGGCTGTGGCCCCCCGGATACCGTGCGCACCTCGATTCGAGGAGTCGCGAGACAAGAAGTATTTCCGGGTCCTCCGGGGTATGGAGAGACGCCATCTCTCGACTCTCCAGACACTGTGGTCGTGCTCACACTGCGGACCGCCATCCGATTCTGCGTCGAGGGACCCTATCGCAATGCTGCCTCGGAAGTCCAAACTCTTCGAAAGGTGCAACTCGCGTGGAATCCGCGGTTGCTCTCGGAGGTTGTGGGCGAGGAGGTGACCGTTTTTGGACGCCCGTTCGCAGCCGTCTTCGGCTGGCACCACACGCCAGTACTTATTCGTGTGGATAGCATCCAAGGTGGCCGAGGTCGCGCGGGACCAATCGCCTAACGTCGCGGCGAGCCGCCGCCGCCCGCCGGGGCGGCCGGCGTCGTCAACCGCGATTGGTTGTGAGATTGGGTCAGTCCACGCAGATGGACCCGATCGGGCTGGCGGGTGGGCTCAATCTGTATGGCTACGCGGGCGGGGATCCGATCAACTTTGGGGATCCGTTTGGGCTATGTAAGGTGCGAGTTGGCTGGACCGCAACGCCGGTCGGAATGGGAACGCGCCACGCGTTCATCGAGGTAACGCGACCCGACAATTCACGCGTATTCTTCCGAGGCGGGCCGACGGGAGCGAGCTCATCGGCGTCGAGCAAGAACAGCGCTGACGGATATCTGTCGAATGCGGATGCGACGAGCGCCGAGACAAAGAACGTCAGTCAGAACGGCCAGTCGGTGGCAGGTCCGATTCAGGCTGAATCACAATCGCCAAATGATCCGGGGAACGACTCACAGGGGCCCTCGGTTACGACGCGCCTCTGGTGGACAACGACGAGAGTTGCGCCAAGTATGAGCGCTCCTTCGCATCGTCGGTCAGCAGAATCAATGAAGCGCAGATTGGCTATGGATTGAATCGCAACAGCAACTCTGTGGTGAACACGCTGCTTCTGCGGGCAGGCCTCGGCTTCTTGCAGCCGGGAGGGCGGCGCGCACCGGGCGCGGGGTCCGTCCTGCCGATCTGGTGAACATGGGAGACATTCGGATGCGCTCTGCCACGAGAAGGATCCTGATCGGCGCCGTGCTCGCGCTGTTGATTCTAGGCGTAGTCGTTCCTCGCTATGTCTACAGCAATCGCGTCACGGAGACCGACGTACGGTCTCGGCTCGCCGCGGCGGGAATCGTGGGGCTTGGCCCCGGAGACGTGGCGACTCGACTCGCATCATTGCCGCCTTTCGCGGACTCGCGGATGGTGGTGGGCGAGTACGACCCGGCGACGCGAACACTGTTCGGCAGCATCGGCAACGCGCGACGGCTCGGCCCGTATTCGTGGCGTATCGTGGTCACGGTGCGGTTTGACAGTACTGGGTCCGCAACCTCGTTTGAGACCAAGTACTCTGCGGTGCGCCCACTCTAGTGATCCTTCTCGCGCCGCTCGCCGCGGTACCAGTGTGCAGTCGGGAGCATAGGTAATGGAAGCGTCCGGCAACATGGGTGACGGTCACCCCGCCGCTGCTCCAGTTCAAGGCTGACAACTGGGCCGGGCGAAGGTCTGGGCGAACTCGAACGGGGTCAGAGGGTGACACGCCCCATGTCACACATGTGGCCGAACACGAGTGTTGCCCATGCCGTCCGGCTCTAGCGTACGGGATTTCCCCACCGTGCTTGCCGCGACGACCCGGGTCACCGAAGACGGCCCGTGAGCCGGCGCACCGCACCCCGCACCCTGGTCAGGTCGTCCGCGCCACTCCCGGCCGATCACTCGGGTTCGATCGACGCGGCGCCGCACTCGGCAGGATGCGTGCGGGCATGCACCTCCATCAGCCGCTGCATCGACACGCGCGTGTAGAGCTGCGTGCTCGTGAGGAGCGCGTGGCCGAGCAGCGCCTGCAGGTCCCGGATGTCCGCGCCGGCGTCGTGCATGAGTGTCGCCATCGAGTGCCGGAAGATGTGACAGCTCCCCGCCTTGCCGATGCCCGCGGTGCGAAGACACTGGCGCATCCGGCCCGTCACCATCTTCGGGGTGATCCGCCGCCCACGTCCCGTGAGAAAGAGCGCGGGCTCGTGTGCCGACTCCGCGTGGCGGATGCGCACCGTCTCCACGTAGCGGGCCACCCAGTACTGTGCGCGGCGACCCAGCGGGACGAGCCGTTTGGTCCCACCCTTGCCGCGGCGCACGCGGCGCACGCGGAGCACGCCGCGCGACTCGTCGAGGTCGTGCAGATCGAGCCCGACGAGCTCGACACGGCGGATGCCGGTGGAGTACAGGACCTCGAGCATCGCGCGATCGCGCAGGCCGGCGGTGGTCCGCACGCGCGTCGCGTCGAGGATCGCCTCGACCTCGTCGGCCGGAGAGGACCTGCGGTGGAGTGACGGCCGTGCGGCGGAGCGGGAGGGAGTCCTTCGCGCAGGTCGCGCGTGACGAGTCCCGCCCGGAACGCCCAGGCGAGGAACTGGCGTGCCGCCGAAAGCACGCGGATAATCGCGTTGCGGGATCGGGGAGGCCCAGGAGCACCGAAGATCCTCGAAACCGGCGTGCTCGTCTCGCGCGACAGCAGGGAGCGCTGGAAGGCTTCGAGCGTCTCCACGGTCAGCGCACCGATGGAGTCGACCTCCTGCGCGAGGCAAACCATTCGGAGGAGGTCGAGCGCTCGCATGTGCTGACGGATCGCGTCGGACGGGCGGCCCGCAGCCTCGAGGTGCGCAAGATGGGCGTCGAGCGCGCTGACCAGACTGCCCGTGCGGCCGGCCCACGGCGCGACGGGTCGAACGACACGCGAGCGCCCCGAGGGCGACCGGACCGCTGTTGCCGGCGTCGGCCGGCGTCGATCGCTGAGCAGCGCCTCGATCGCCGGTTCGCCGTGGAGCCGCCGCAGGTCCCGAACGGAGCAGCCCGCCGGTAGGTAGATGATCCGGATCGGTCGGTCCCGCGACGCCGCCGCCAGCAGTTCGACTACCAACGCACGGCCGTCCCGCGTTCCGGCCGCGATGACTCGGAGGGGGCCGGATGACACGGTGAGGAGATGGTCGATGAGACGCGCGCGCCCGTGCGCGTCCGGCACCCTCGCGCACGACGCCACCCAATCGGCGCCATGGCCGCACAGCATCAACGCATCGATCGGGTCGAGCGTGCAGACCAGCTCACGGGCGTGAGCCGCCGCTGGCGGGGTGAAGAGCAGAGCGTCCGGGGCGCCCGAGGGCGCGACGAGTTCCCAGATCGGGTGCCCGGTGCGGGATCCTGAGCGGGCACCGATCGCGGTTGACGTACCAGGCAACGGCACCACGAGGCAACCACGGAGGCGTTCGCGCCCATTGGGCAACAGGAAGCCCTCCGCGATCCACGCCGTGCGCATGACCGCCGCATCGCGTGGCGACCGAGGCAGCAGCGCCCGCTGGACGGTACGGTCGACGAACCCGAGCAGGTGCTCGATGATCGTCGCTCGTGTCGCGAGCCCGTGGCGCTCCAACTGCGCGCACAGCGTTGGGTTGGCCAGCAGGCGCGAATGATAGTGCGCGAGCAGGCGGATGACGGGTCCCGACTCGGCCGCGGCGTCCATGCCCAGTGGACACGCGCGATCGGGTCAGGGTTGCGCGAAGGAGGTGAGCCTTGGGGCTCGCAAGCCGACTGACGCGACCGCCAGGATCAATCGTGCGCTCACGGTCCGGTTGGCACGACGCGGGATCGGGACGTGGCTCCAACCGCACAGAGTATGGGGCCTCCGACGATCCCGGGGCGATTCAGCATCCATCAATCGATGCCACGCGCCACACAATGCCAGCTAGATACTACGGTGACACCCCAGGTTCTTGGATGATCCCGAGTGAATCGACCGTGAATGTGGTCCTTCCCGTCCCGGAAATGACCACAGAGTAGCAACCCGTGGTCAAGGATTGAGCGGGTCCCTTCGTGGCAAAACCCTGCGGCACCACGCCGTAGCGGATCTCACTCATCGGCACAGTTCCGGACGTCGGCCACACGACCCAGTGCGCGGCGGATGCCGGGCTCGATGACGCGCATCGCTCCACTCGCACGACTCCAACATCTACGAGCTCCTTCTCACCCTTCGCCGCGCCGAAATCGAATACTAGCTCCCCTGCGGTTGATCCGCTCCGCACCCACACGGAGGTCTTCTGCGGGCAGGCCGCAAGAAGCAGCGCCAACACAGGCAGTAGAATCGTGCGCAGATGTCTCGTCATAGTCAGCTCCTCGTGACTGCGTGAACTTATGGTATCCGGGCAACCCAACACGCGGCGGTATTGCCTCTCAAGCAGTCTTCGACAATCTGGCCCTGTTGCTCCATCCCATACTGTTCACGCCTACGGCCGTTGAATGAGTACGAGTACGGATTCTGACCTCGCATCTCGGCAATCCGTTCTCGCGCCCCTCGCCTGAGGTACTCAGCGGCTCCCCACTTGTCGTACTGAACTATGTGTTGCACCTCGTGAGCGAGCACCGCGAAGTCGCCGACATTGCCATCGCCCAAGAAGATGTGGTGGCCAAACGTGAAGGACCTCCCGCTGCTGATTCCGAGGATATCCCTCCGTAGCTGATTCATGGCCTTGTCGTCGTTCCCTCGATGCACTTGCACCTTGGAGCAATCAATCTGGTTACAAAAGTCGCCCAGATGCTCTCGCTCGTACGTGGTGAGCGTGTCGGGGGAAAGCCCGAAGGGATCGCTCCAGTTGACGGGATCCCCGCCCGCGTAGCCATAGAGATTGAGCCCGCCAGCCAAGCCGATCGGGTCCTCCTGCGTGAAGGGGACGAAAACCCGCCCCCGCCCCCCCCCCCCCGGCCCTGGGGGGGGGGGGGGGGGGCCGGGGGGGGCATGGGGCGGGGGGGGGGGGGCGGGCGGGGGGGGGGGGGGGGGGGGCGCGCCGCGCGGGGGTGCCGCGCTCGGCGCCGCCCGGGCGCCTCTTCCCGTTCCCGACACCGGCGGCCCTGGGCAGGCACTCCTTCCCGTTCTTCGGCGCGCACGCCCGCGGCCCGCCCCCCCGTCTTTCGCCCCGCGGCGTTGTGGGCGGCCCCGCGCCCCGGGGGTCCCCCGCGGAAAGGCGGCCCCGGGCGGTGCTCCACGCCGGCGTGGGCCCGGGTCGGGGGACACCCCGGGGGCCGGCCCGCGCCCTCCAGTGCGCCGCCGCCGGGGGCGGCGCGGGCGCGGGCCTCTCTGGGGCGCTCTTGACCGCCGACTCCCCGCGGAGCCCCCGGCGGCGCGCCGCCCCCCACTTCGCCCCGCTGGCGCCTCGGTGGTGCGGGCGTGTGTGGTCTGCCCCGCGGGTGCGGCCTTCGCTTCGTGCCGGCGGCTCGCCGCCTCTTCTCGCCGTACCGCCGCCCGCCTTCCACGTCGCCGCCCCTTGCCGCTTCCACGGGCCCCCGGTCGCTGGCTCCGCCCCGAACCCCCGCGGGCCGGGGTTCCCGCCGCCGCCCCGGTCCCCCTCTGGTCGGGGCGGACGCCGGGCCCCCGCTTCTGTCCCGCGGGTGGGGCGGCCCCGCCCGGCCCCGGGGCGGCGCGCGCCCCCCGCGCCGCCGCTCCGCCTGCCCGCGACTCCCCCGGCCCCCACTGTTCGTCTCTTGCCTCCACCTACGCCCCCCGCGGCGGCTTTTGCGCCCGCCGGGGCCTCGCCCCCCTTCTTGGGCGGGTCGGGCGCGCGCCCCCCGGGTCGCCGCCGTTGCCCCCCCCCCGCCCGCCTGCCGCCGGTTCCCCCCCCCGGCCGATCGGGATAGCGGCCCCGGCCCGCCCCCCCCCCCCCCGCGGGGGGGGGGGGGGGGGGGGCCCCCGCCCCGGGGGGGGGGGCGGCGGCCCCCCCCGGGGGGGGGGGGGGGGGGGGCCGCCCCCCCCCGCCCCCCGGGGAACCACCCCCGGGGGGAGGGGGGGGGGGGGGGGGGGGGGGGGGGGGGGGGGGGAAGAACGGCCCCCCCCCCCCCCCCCCCCCCCCCCCCGGGGGGCCCGGGGGGCGCCGCGGGGGGGGCCCCCCGGGGGGGGGGGGGGGGGGGGGGGGGGGGGGGGGGCCCCCCGGGGGCGCGTGGTGGGGGGGGGGGGGGGGGGGCCGGGGTGGTGGGGGGGGGGGGGGCGGCGGGGGGGGGGGCCCCCCCCCCCCCCCCCCCCCCCCCCCCCCCCCCCCCCCCCCCCCCCCCCCCCCCGCGCCGGGGGGGCCCCCCCCCCCCCCCCCCCCCCCCCCCCCCCCCCCCCCCCCCCCCCCCCAACCGCCCCTATTCAGCATGCAAGACCCTCTAGCCCCAAGGCCCAGCCCCGTCGGTCCCTTGTCCACCGGCCTGCCGCTGCCGAAAGCTTGCCGTCGACCTGCTGCTCCGAAAGACCCAGGCGAAGGTGGACGGGCCGCCCGCGAACGGCGCGGAACGTCCGATCCCAGTCGTCGGCCGTCCAAGCCCCCTTTGTCCTTTTCACCCCTTCACTCGTCAATTATCCGCGATGGCGCCTGACGACGGCGACCGGCTCGACCGGCGGGGGTTCTTCACGCAGGGACTGCAGCGCGCGCTCCGCGAAGCGGTGGACGCGCTGAGCGACCGCGTGGCGCCGGGCGTGCATGTCCGTCCGCCGGGGGCGTTGCCGGAGCCGGCGTTCGTGGCGGCGTGCACGCGGTGCGGGGAGTGCGCGACCGCGTGCCCGGTGCACGCGATCACGATGCTCCCGCCGTCGGCGGGGCTCGCGACGGGGACGCCGGTGCTCGACGTGGCCGCGACGGCCTGCATCATGTGCGAGGGGATGCCCTGCGCGACGGCCTGCCCGACGCCGGCGCTGGAGGTGCCGCCGTGGGGCTGGCGCGACGTGCGGATGGCGGAGGTGATGGTCGACCAGGGGCGCTGCATCACCTGGCGCGACGTGGAATGCGGGATCTGCGTGCGGGTCTGCCCGGTGGGCGAGGACGCACTCAGGCTGGATGAGCGTGGCCGCCCCGTGGTGGGTGCGGCCTGTACCGGGTGCGGGCAGTGCATCGCGGCGTGCGTCACGACGCCGTCGAGCCTCGCCGCCACCCCCAAGGGGACTTGAGATGACCGCGAAGGCCGGCTGGTTCGATGTGCGATTCGTGCAGAAGCCGTGGGGCCACGAGACGATCTGGGCCATCACCGAGGACTACGTGGGCAAGGTGCTCCACGTGAAGGCCGGGCACGCGCTCTCGCTCCAGTACCACAACATGAAGGACGAGACGATCCACCTCCTCCGCGGCGAGATGATCTACCGCATCAAGGAAGGCGACCGGCTGGTGGAGGTCCCCTTCAAGGCGGGGCAGAGCTACCGCAACACGCCGGGCACCGTCCACCAGATGGAAGCGGTGACCGACTGCGACATCCTCGAAGCCTCCACCCCGCACCTCGACGACGTGGTGCGCCTCACCGACCGCTACGGCCGCGAAGGGACCTCCAATCCATGAAAGTGATCATCCCGCTGGCCGGGAAGGGCACCCGCCTCCGCCCCCACACGCACACCGTGCCCAAGCCGATGCTCAAGGTGGCCGGCAAGCCGGTGATGGACTACGTGATGGAGGACGTCGCGCGCCTCAAGGGCGTGGAGCAGGTCGTCTACATCACCGGGCACCTGAAGGAGACCGTCGAGAAGCACGCCCGCGCGACGTACGCGATCCCGGGGGTCTACGTCGAGCAGAAGGTGCAGGACGGCACCGCCGGCGCGGTGGAACTCGCGCGCCCGTACGTGGACCAGCCGGTCCTCATCATCTTCGTGGACACGATCTTCGACGCCGACCTCTCGATCGTCGAGACGTCCACGGACGACGGCATCATCTGGACCAAGGAAGTGGAGGACTACCAGCGCTTCGGCGTGGTGGTGACCGACGCCAACGGCCACATGACGCAGATCGTCGAGAAGCCGAGCACGCCCATCTCCAAGCGGGCGAACATCGGGCTCTACTACATCAAGAACTGGCAGCTGCTGTACGAGGGCATCGCGCACGTGCTCAAGCAGCCGGCGAACAAGGGCGAGTTCTACCTCACCGACGCCTTCCAGTACATGATCGACAAGGGCGCGAAGATCCGCGTGGTCGATGTCGAGGGCTGGTACGACGCGGGGAAGCTCGACACGCTGCTCGAGACCAACCGCACGATGCTCGAGAAGGGGCGGGCGTCGATCCCCAATCGGGGTCTCAAGAACGTCGAGGTGGTGGACCCGGTCCGCATCGAGGACGGGGCGATCGTCACCGACTGCATCCTCGGTCCCAACGTGGTGATCGGGGCGGGGAGCACGGTCACCAACTGCACGCTGCGCGACGTGATCATCGGGGACCGGTCAGTCCTGGTCTCCTGCGTCCTGACCGACTCGATGATCGGGGACCAGGCGCATCTGGAGGGGATCACGGGGTCGGTGACGCTGGGAGACCACGCCGAGGTGCACGGACTCCGGGCGTGACGGGGTCGGGCGCGACATTCTGGCACCGTCACTACGTGAAAGAATGTGACACCGCCTCTTTTTCGACACTCGGAGAATGTGAGAATCCGAGTGTGAGCAATCCCCGCCACCGCCAGGGAGCCGCGGCCTGACCGCGCTCCCGTCGCTCCTCGATCGCTGGCTCCACCGGTTCGCGCGCCGACGCGCGACGGCGGTCGCGGCGTTCCTGGGCGTGCTGTCGATGGTGGGCGCGACGCGCGCCGCCGAGGCGCAGCTCTACGTCTATAGTATCAACCAGAACACGATCCGGGCGATCGGCCTCGCGACGGGGCTGCCGGTCACCGTCTACACCGGACTCGTGGGGGGCCAGAAGGCCTCGCTGGCGCAGCGGACCTCCGACGGCCTCATGGCGTTCATCGCCGGGACCGCGGGCAACGACTCCGTCTTCACCTGGAACCCGAACACGCCGGCGACGGCGCCGGTGTTCCTCGGGCGCACCGGCGCCGGCGTGCCATACCTCCCGCGCCTGACGTTCGACGCGGCGGGCACGCTGCACGCGATGAACACCGCCTCGACGCAGCGCTACACGATCTCGCTCGTGAACGGCGCGGCGACCACGGCGGGGGCGGCGATCACCGGGATCCCCAGCGGCGGCGGCGACATGGCGTTCGCGCCGAACGGCACGCTCTACGCCGTGATCGGGACGACGGTCTACACCATCCCGCTCGCAGGCGGCGCGGCCACGGGCTCGGCGATCACCGGCATGGCGGGCACGGCCACCGGCGCGGCGTTCGATCGGCAGGGGCGGCTCCTCGTCTCCAACTCGGCGACGAGCTCGATCATCTACTCGGTCCCGCTCGGCGGCGGCGCGGCGACGGCGCTGCTCACCACGGGCTTCGACATCGGCGACCTCGGCAGCGTGCTCGCGGTGGACCTGCGGATCACCAAGTCGCACGTCGGCAACTTCACGCAAGGGCAGACGAACGCGCAGTACACGGTGACCGTCCGCGACTCGGGCAACGTCGCGACGTCGGGCGTGGTGACGATGCTCGACACGCTCCCGGCCGGGCTCACGCCCACGGCGGCGACCGGGACAGGCTGGACCTGCGGCATCGTGGGCCAGGTGGTGACCTGCACGCGCTCCGATGCGCTCGCCTCGGGCGGGGCCTACCCTGCGGTCACCATCACCTCGACGGTGAGCGGGACCGCGGCGGCGACGGTCACCAACACGGCGCGCACGAGCGGCGGCACGCAACCGACGGGGCACGGCCTGCTCACGGGCAACGACCTCGCGTCGGACCCGACGACCGTCAACGCGCAGACCGACCTGATCATCGCGAAGTCCCACACGGGGAGCTTCACCGTCGGCGTGAACGGCGTGTACTCGCTCGTCGTGACGAACCAGGGTCGATTGGCGAGCGCCGGCACCGTGACGGTGCTCGACACCCTGCCGACGGGGCTGAGCTTCGTCTCGGGGACGGGCGGCGGCTTCGCCTGCGCGGCGGCGGGCCAGGTGGTCACCTGCACCTCGGCGACGGTGATCGCGGCGAACGGTGGCACCTCGACGATCACGCTCACCGTGGGCGTCGCGGCCGCGGCCGCGACGAGCGTGACCAACCGGGCGCGGGTGTCGGGCGGCGGCGAGCCGGCGACGCTCAACGGCAACAACGTGAGCGCGAACGACGTCACCGCGGTGATCCCCTCGGCGAACCTCGCGATCACCAAGACCGACGGCGTCACGGCGGTGAACCAGAACGGGACGCTCACGTACACGATCGTCGCGTCGAACGCGGGGCCGAGTGCGGTGACCGCGGCGACGGTGGCGGACAACTTCCCGGCGAGCGTGACGGGCGCGACCTGGACCTGCGCCGCGAGCGTGGGGTCGAGCTGCCCGGCGAGCGGGAGCGGGAACCTCGCGGCGAGCGTGAACCTGCTGAGCGGCGGCTCGGTCACCTTCACCGTGACGGCGACGGCGAGCGGCGCGGGGACGATCACCAACACGGCGACCGTGACGGTGCCGGTGGGCACGACCGACCCGACGCCGGCGAACAACACGGCGACGGACAACAACACCGTCATCACGCCGACGGCCGACCTGTCGATCAGCAAGAGCGACGGCGTGACGGGCGTCAATCAGAACGGCACGGTGACGTACACGATCGTCGCGTCGAACGCGGGGCCGAGCGCGGTGACGGCGGCGACGGTGACGGACAACTTCCCGGCGTCGCTGACGGGCGCGACCTGGACGTGCACCGCGAGCGCGGGATCGAGCTGCCCGGCGAGCGGGTCGGGCAATCTCGCGGCGTCGGTGAACCTGCTGAGCGGCGGGACGGCGACGTTCACGGTGACGGCGACGGCGTCGGGCTCGGGGACGATCTCCAACACCGCGACGATCGCGGCGCCGGTGGGGACGAACGACCCGGCGGGGAACAACTCGGCGACCGACAACAACACCGTCATCACGCCGACGGCGGACCTGTCGATCACCAAGACCGACGGCGTGACGGGCGTCAATCAGAACGGCACGGTCACGTACACGATCGTCGCGTCGAACGCCGGCCCGAGCGCGGTGACCGCGGCGACGGTGACGGACAACTTCCCGGCGTCGGTCACGGGTGCCACGTGGACCTGTACGGCGAGCGCGGGATCGGTCTGCCCGGCGAGCGGGAGCGGCAACCTCGCCGCGTCGGTGAACCTGCTCTCCGGCGGGTCGGCGACCTTCACCGTGACCGCGACGGCGAGCGGGTCGGGGACGATCTCCAACACCGCGACCATCGCGGCGCCGGTGGGGACGAACGATCCCGCGGGGAACAACAGCGCGACGGACAACAACACGGTCATCACGCCGACGGCGGACCTGTCGATCAGCAAGACCGACGGCGTGACCGGGGTCAATCAGAACGGCACCGTCACCTACACGATCGTCGCGTCGAACGCGGGGCCGAGCGCGGTGACGGCGGCGACGGTGACCGACAACTTCCCGGCGGCGCTGACGGGGGCGACCTGGACGTGTACGGCGAGCGCCGGCTCGGTCTGTCCGGCGAGCGGGTCTGGGAATCTCGCCGCGTCGGTGAACCTGCTGAGCGGCGGCACGGCGACCTTCACGGTGACGGCGACGGCGAGCGGGTCGGGGACGATCTCGAACACCGCGACGATCGCGGCGCCGGTGGGCGTGAACGATCCGGCGGGCAACAACAGCGCGACCGACAACAACACGGTCATCACGCCGACGGCGAACCTCGCGATCACGAAGACCGACGGCGTGACCGGGGTGAACCAGAACGGCACGGTCACCTACACGATCGTCGCGTCGAACGCAGGCCCGAGCGCGGTGACGGCGGCGACGGTGACCGACAACTTCCCGGCATCGGTCACGGGTGCGACGTGGACCTGCACGGCGAGTGCCGGGTCGAGCTGCCCGGCGAGCGGGAGCGGGAATCTCGCGGCGTCGGTGAACCTGCTGAGCGGCGGCACGGCGACCTTCACCGTGACGGCGACGGCGAGCGGGTCGGGGACGATCTCCAACACCGCGACGATCACCGCGCCGGTGGGCGTGAACGATCCGGCCGGCAACAACTCGGCGACCGACAACAACACGGTCATCACGCCGACGGCCGACCTGTCGATCACGAAGACCGACGGCGTGACGGGCGTCAACCAGAACGGCACGGTCACCTACACGATCGTGGCGTCGAACGCCGGCCCGAGTGCGGTGACGGCGGCGACGGTGACCGACAACTTCCCGGCGTCGCTGACGAGTGCGACGTGGACCTGCACCGCGAGCGCCGGGTCGGTGTGCCCGGCGAGCGGGAGCGGCAACCTCGCGGCGTCGGTGAACCTGCTCTCCGGCGGCACGGCGACCTTCACCGTGACGGCGACGGCGAGCGGGTCGGGGACGATCTCGAACACCGCGACGATCACGGCGCCGGGTGGCGTGAACGATCCCGCCGGCAACAACAGCGCGACCGACGCGAACACGGTCATCACGCCGACCGCGGATCTGGCGATCACGAAGACCGACGGCGTGACGGGCGTCAATCAGGGTGGGACCGTCACCTACACCATCGTCGCGTCGAACGCGGGGCCGAGTGCGGTGACGGCGGCGACGGTGACGGACAACTTCCCGGCGTCGCTGACGGCCGCCACGTGGACCTGCACGGCGAGTGCCGGCTCGGTCTGCCCGGCGAGCGGCAGCGGCAACCTCGCCGCGTCGGTGAACCTGCTGAGTGGTGGCACGGCGACCTTCACCGTGACGGCGACGGCGAGCGGGTCGGGCACCATCTCGAACACCGCGACGATCGCCGCGCCGGTGGGCGTCAACGACCCGGCGGGCAACAACAGCGCGACCGACAACAACACGGTCATCACGCCGACGGCGGACCTGTCGATCACGAAGACCGACGGCGTGACGGGCGTGAACCAGAACGGCACCGTCACCTACACGATCGTCGCGTCCAACGCGGGCCCGAGCGCGGTGACGGCGGCGACGGTGACGGACAACTTCCCGGCCAGCGTGACGAGCGCGACCTGGACCTGCGCCGCGACCGCGGGCTCGAGCTGCGCGGCGAGCGGGTCGGGCAATCTCGCCACGTCGGTGAACCTGCTCTCCGGCGGGTCGGCGACCTTCACCGTGACGGCGACGGCGAGCGGGTCGGGGACCATCTCCAACACCGCGACGATCACCGCGCCGGTGGGCGTGAACGACGCGCCGGGGAACAACAGCGCGACCGACGCGAACACGGTCATCACGCCGACGGCGGATCTGTCGATCACCAAGACCGACGGCGTGACGGGCGTGAACCAGAACGGCACGGTGACGTACACGATCGTCGCGTCGAACGCCGGCCCGTCCACGGCGACCGGCGCGACGGTGACGGACAACTTCCCGGCGGCACTCACCGGCGCGACGTGGACCTGCACCGCGAGCGCGGGGTCGAGCTGCCCGGCGAGCGGGAGCGGCAACATCAGCGCGAGCGTCACGCTGCTCTCGGGCGGCACCGCGACGTTCACGGTGACGGCGACGGCGAGCGGCTCGGGGACGATCTCCAACACCGCGACGATCGCGGCCCCGGTGGGCGTGAACGATCCCGCCGGCAACAACTCGGCGACCGACGCCAACACGGTCATCACGCCGACGGCGGATCTGAGCATCACCAAGACCGACGGCGTGACGGGCGTGAACCAGGGTGGCACGGTCACCTACACCATCGTCGCGTCCAATGCGGGGCCGTCGACGGCGACCGGCGCGACGGTGACCGACAACTTCCCGGCGGCGCTCACCGGCGCGACCTGGACCTGCACCGCGAGCGCCGGCTCGAGCCTGCCCGGCGAGCGGGAGCGGGAACATCAGCGCGAGCGTCACGCTGCTCTCGGGCGGCACGGCGACCTTCACCGTCACGGCGACGGCGAGCGGCTCGGGGACGATCTCCAACACGGCGACGATCGCGGCGCCGGTGGGCGTGAACGACCCGGCGGGCAACAACACGGCGACGGACAACAACACCGTCATCACGCCGACGGCGAATCTCGCGATCACCAAGACCGACGGCGTGACCGGGGTGAACCAGGGCGGCACGGTCACGTACACGATCGTCGCGTCGAACGCGGGTCCCTCGGCGGTCACGGCCGCGACGGTCACGGACAACTTCCCGGCGAGCGTGAGCAGCGCGACGTGGACCTGCGCCGCCAGTGCCGGCTCGGTCTGCCCGGCGAGCGGGAGCGGCAATCTCGCGGCGTCGGTGAACCTGCTCTCGGGCGGCACCGCGACCTTCACGGTGACGGCGACCGCCAGCGGGTCGGGGACGATCTCGAACACGGCGACGATCGCGGCACCCGTTGGCGTGAACGACCCCGCCGGCAACAACTCGGCGACGGACAACAACACGGTCATCACGCCGACGGCCGACCTCTCGATCACCAAGACCGACGGCGTCACGGGCGTCAACCAGGGCGGCACGATCACCTACACGATCGTCGCCTCGAACGCCGGCCCGTCCACGGCGACGGGTGCGACGGTCACCGACAACTTCCCGGCCGCGCTCACGAGTGCGACCTGGACCTGCACCGCGAGCGCGGGGTCGAGCTGCCCGGCGAGCGGGAGCGGCAACATCAGCGCGAGCGTGACGCTGCTCTCGGGCGGCACGGCGACCTTCACCGTGACGGCGACGGCGAGCGGATCCGGGACGATCTCCAACACGGCGACGATCGCGGCCCCGGTGGGCCTGAACGACCCGGCCGGCAACAACTCGGCGACCGACGCGAACACGGTCATCACGCCGACGGCCGACCTGTCGATCACCAAGACCGACGGCGTGACGGGCGTGAACCAGGGCGGGACCGTCACCTACACGATCGTCGCGTCGAACGCGGGCCCCAGCGCGGTGACGGCAGCGACGGTGACCGACATCCTCCCGGCGCAGCTCACGAGCGCGACCTGGACCTGCACCGCGAGTGCGGGCTCGGTCTGCCCGGCGAGCGGGAGCGGCAACCTCGCGGCGTCGGTGAACCTGCTCTCCGGCGGCACGGCGACCTTCACCGTGACGGCGACGGCGAGCGGCGCGGGCACGATCTCGAACACCGCGACGATCACCGGCCCGGGCGGCACGAACGATCCCGCCGGCAACAACTCGGCGACCGACAACAACACCGTCATCACGCCGACCTCCGACCTCTACATCACGAAGGACGACGGCGTCACGAGCGTCAACCAGAACGGGACGCTCACCTATTCGATCGCCGCGGTGAACGCCGGGCCGAGCACCGCGACCGGTGCGACGGTGACGGACGTCTTCCCGGCGAACGTCACCGGCGTCACCTGGACCTGCACCGCGAGCGCGGGGTCGAGCTGCCCGGCGAGCGGGAGCGGCAACATCAATGCCTCGGTGACGCTCCTCTCCGGCGGCTCGGCGATCTTCACGGTCACCGCCACGGCGAGCGGCTCGGGCACGATCACCAACACGGCGACGGTGACGGCGCCGGTGGGCACGAACGACCCGGCCGGGAACAACACGGCGACGGACAACAACACCGTCATCACGCCGACGGCGGACCTGAGCATCACGAAGACCGACGGCGTGACGGGCGTGAACCAGAACGGCACGGTCACCTACACGATCGTGGCGTCGAACGCCGGGCCGTCCACGGCGACCGGCGCGACGGTCACCGACAACTTCCCGGCGGCGCTCACCGGCGCGACCTGGACCTGTTCGGCCAGCGCGGGGTCGAGTTGCCCGGCGAGCGGCAGCGGGAACATCAGCGCGAGCGTCACGCTGCTCTCCGGCGGGACGGCGACCTTCACGGTCACCGCGACGGCGAGCGGGTCGGGGACGATCTCCAACACGGCGACGATCGCGGCCCCGGTGGGCGTCAACGACCCGGCGGGCAACAACTCGGCGACCGACGCGAACACGGTCATCACGCCGACGGCGGACCTGTCGATCACCAAGACCGACGGCGTGACCGGCGTCAACCAGAACGGCACGGTCACCTACACCATCGTCGCGTCGAACGCCGGCCCGTCCACGGCGACCGGCGCGACGGTGACGGACAACTTCCCGGCGGCGCTCACCGGCGCGACCTGGACCTGCTCGGCGAGCGCGGGCTCGAGCTGCCCGGCGAGCGGGAGCGGCAACATCAGCGCGAGCGTGACGCTGCTCTCCGGCGGCACCGCGACCTTCACGGTGACGGCGACGGCGAGCGGCTCCGGCACGATCTCCAACACGGCGACGATCACCGCGCCGGTGGGCGTGAACGATCCGGCGGGCAACAACAGCGCGACCGACGCGAACACCGTCATCACGCCGACGGCGGACCTGAGCATCACGAAGACCGACGGCGTGACGGGCGTGAACCAGAACGGCACGGTCACCTACACGATCGTCGCGTCGAACGCCGGGCCGAGCGCGGTGACCGCAGCGACGGTGACCGACAACTTCCCGGCGTCGCTCACCGGCGCGACCTGGACCTGCACCGCGAGCGCCGGCTCGGTCTGCCCGGCGAGCGGCAGCGGCAACCTCGCGGCGTCAGTGAACCTGCTCTCGGGTGGCACGGCGACCTTCACGGTGACCGCGACGGCGAGCGGGTCGGGCACGATCTCGAACACCGCGACCATCGCAGCCCCGGTCGGCACGAACGACCCCGCCGGCAACAACTCGGCGACCGACGCGAACACCGTCATCACGCCGACGGCCGACCTGTCGATCACCAAGACGGACGGCGTGACCGGGGTGAACCAGGGCGGGACGGTCACCTACACGATCGTCGCGTCGAACGCCGGACCGTCCACGGCCACCGGTGCGACGGTCACGGACAACTTCCCGGCGTCGCTGACGAGTGCGACCTGGACCTGCACCGCGAGCGCGGGCTCGACCTGCCCGGCGAGCGGGAGCGGGAACATCAGTGCGAGCGTGACGCTGCTCTCGGGTGGCACGGCGACCTTCACGGTCACGGCGACGGCGAGCGGGTCGGGGACGATCAGCAACACGGCGACGATCGCCGCCCCGGGCGGCGTGAACGATCCGGCGGGCAACAACTCGGCGACCGACGCCAACACCGTCATCACGCCGACCGCGGACCTGAGCATCACCAAGACCGACGGCGTGACCGGCGTGAACCAGGGCGGCACCGTCACCTACACCATCGTCGCGTCGAACGCGGGCCCGTCGGCGGTCACGGGCGCGACGGTCACGGACATCTTCCCCGCCACCGTCACGAGCGCGAGCTGGACCTGCGCCGCGAGCGCCGGCTCGAGCTGCCCCGCGAGCGGCACCGGAAACGTCTCGGCGGGCGTGAACCTGCTCTCGGGCGGCACCGCGACCTTCACCGTCACGGCGACGGCGAGCGGGTCGGGGACGATCTCGAACACCGCGACGATCACCGCGCCCCGTCGGGACCAACGACCCGGCCGGCAACAACTCGGCGACGGACGCCAACACCGTCATCACGCCGACGGCCGACCTGTCGATCACCAAGGCGCTCAGCTCCGGCACGCCCGTGCCGGGGTCCGCGGCGACCTGGACCATCGCGGTGAGCAACGCCGGCCCGAGCGCGGTCACCGGCGCGACGGTCACCGACAACTTCCCGGCGATCGTCAGCGGCGTCACCTGGACGTGCACGGCCACCGCCGGCTCGGCCTGTCCGGCGGCGAGCGGCAGCGGGAACCTCGCCGCGAGCGTGAACGTGCTGAGCGGCGGCACGGTGACGTTCACGGCGACCGGCACGATCTCGGCGAGCGCGACCGGCACGCTGGCCAACACGGCGACCGTCGCGGCGCCGGTCGGCACGAACGACCCCGCGGGGAACAACAGCGCGACCGCGAGCGACGCGCTGGTGCCGTCCGCCGACGTGGCGATCACCGCGACCGGCTCGGCGTCGGTCGTGCCCGGCAACACCGTCACGTACACGCTGACCATCACCAACAACGGCCCGTCGGACGCGCTCGCGGTGAGCGTGGCGAACGCGACGCCGAGCGGGCTGACGTTCGTCTCGACGAGCGGCGACTGCACGACGGCGTTCCCCTGCGCGCTCGGCACGCTCGCGCCGGGCGACACGCGCACGATCGTCGTCACCTACACGGTGCCGGCGGGCTACACCACGCCGGCGCCGATCGTGAACACGGCGACGGTCTCGAGCACGACGGCGGATCCGGCGTCGGTCAACAACACGGCGAGCGTCTCGACCACGGTGAGCGCGCCGGTGGCGGACCTGACGATCACCAAGACCGACGGCGCCGCGAGCGCGGTGCCGGGCAACCCGATCACCTACACGATCACGGCGTCGAACGCCGGACCCAGCACGGCGCTCGGCTCGACCATCACCGACAACTTCCCGGCGTCGATCACCGGCGTGACCTGGACCTGCGTCGCCTCGGGCGGCGCGGTCTGCCCGGCCTCGGGCAGCGGCAACCTCGCGGCGAGCGTCGATCTCCCGCCGGGCGGGGCGGTCACGATCACGGCGACGGGCACGATCGATCCCGCGGCGACGGGGACGCTCTCGAACACGGCGACCGCGACGCCGCCGGTGGGCACGACCGACCCGACGCCGGCGACGAGCACCGACGCGAACACGCTGGCGCCGAGCGCGGACCTCGCGCTCTCGAAGACCGGGCCGCCCACGATCGTGCCGGGCACGAACATCAGCTACACGATCACCGTCACCAACAACGGTCCCTCGAGCGCGACGACGGTCTCGGTCGCCGACCCGACGCCGTCGGGCCTGACGTTCGTGAGCACGACGGGCGACTGCACGACCACGTTCCCCTGCGCGCTGGGCACGCTGGCGCCGGGCGCGACGCGGACGATCGTCGCGACCTATGCGGTGCCGTCGACGTACACGACGCCCGACCCGATCGAGAACACGGCGACGGTGTCGAGCGCGACGACGGATGCGGTGGCGGGGAACAACAGCGCGACGGCGAGCACCGCGGTGGTGGTGACGGCGGACCTGTCGATCACCAAGACCGACGGCGTGACCGGCGTGAACCAGAACGGCACCGTGACGTACACGATCGTCGCGTCGAACGCGGGGCCGAGCGCGGTGACGGGCGCGACGGTGACGGACAACTTCCCGGCTTCGCTCTCGAGCGCGAGCTGGACCTGCGTGGCGAGCGCCGGCTCGAGCTGCGCGGCGAGCGGCTCGGGGAACCTCGCCGAGAGCGTGGACCTGCTGAGCGGCGGCACTGCGACGTTCACGGTGACGGCGACGGCGAGCGGGTCGGGGACGATCTCGAACACCGCGACGATCGCGGCGCCGGTGGGCGTGACGGACGCGCCGGGGAACAACAGCGCGACGGATGCCAACACGGTCATCACGCCGACGGCCGACCTGTCGATCACGAAGACCGACGGCGTGACGAGCGTGAACCAGAATGGAACGGTCACGTACACGATCGTGGCGTCGAACGCGGGGCCGAGCGCGGTGACGGGGGCGACGGTCACCGACAACTTCCCGGCGGCGCTGAGCGGCGCGACGTGGACCTGCAGCGCGACCGCGGGCTCGGTCTGCCCGGCGAGCGGCTCGGGCAACCTCGCCGCGACGGTCGACCTGCTGTCCGGCGGTTCGGCGACCTTCACCGTGACGGCGACGGCGAGCGGGTCGGGGACGATCTCGAACACCGCGACGATCACCGCGCCGGTGGGCACGAACGACCCGGCCGGCAACAACTCGGCGACGGACGGCAACACCGTCATCACGCCGACGGCGGACCTGTCGATCACGAAGACCGACGGTGTCACCGCCGTCAATCAGAACGGGACCGTCACCTACACGATCGTCGCGTCGAACGCGGGGCCGTCGACGGCGACCGGCGCGACGGTGACGGACAACTTCCCGGCCGCACTCACCGGCGCGACCTGGACCTGCAGCGCGAGCGCCGGATCGAGCTGCCCGGCGAGCGGGAGCGGGAACATCAGCGCGAGCGTGACGCTGCTCTCGGGCGGCACGGCGACCTTCACGGTCACGGCGACGGCGAGCGGGTCGGGCACCATCTCCAACACGGCGACGATCGCCGCGCCGGTGGGCGTGAACGATCCCGCGGGCAACAACAGCGCGACCGACGCGAACACGGTCATCACGCCGACCGCGGACCTGAGCATCACCAAGACCGACGGCGTGACGAGCGTGAACCAGAACGGGACGCTCACCTACACCATCGTCGCGTCGAACGCGGGGCCGAGCGCGGTCACCGGGGCGACGGTCACCGACAACCTCCCGGCGGCGCTGAGCGGCGCGACCTGGACCTGCGTGGCGAGCGCGGGCTCGAGCTGCGCGGCGAGCGGCTCGGGGAACATCGCCGAGAGCGTGGACCTGCTGAGCGGCGGCACGGCGACCTTCACGGTCACCGTGACGGCGAGCGGGTCGGGGACGATCTCCAACACCGCGACGATCACCGCGCCGGTGGGCACGAACGATCCCGCCGGCAACAACTCGGCGACCGACGCGAACACCGTCATCACGCCGACCGCGGACCTGTCGATCACCAAGACCGACGGCGTCACCGCGGTGAACCAGAACGGCACGGTCACCTACACCATCGTCGCGTCGAACGCGGGTCCGAGCGCGGTGACGGGGGCGACGGTCACGGACAACTTCCCGGCCTCGCTCACGGGCGCGACCTGGACCTGCACGGCCAGCGGCGGCTCCGTCTGCCCGGCGAGCGGCTCGGGCAACCTCGCCGCGACGGTGGACCTGCTCTCCGGCGGCACGGCGACCTTCACGGTCACGGCCACCGCGAGCGGGTCGGGGACGATCTCGAACACGGCGACGATCGCCGCCCCGGTGGGCGTGAACGATCCCGCGGGGAACAACTCGGCGACCGACGGGAACACCGTCATCGCGCCGACGGCGGACCTGTCGATCACGAAGACCGACGGCGTGACGGGCGTGAACCAGGGTGGGACGCTCACCTACACGATCGTCGCGTCGAACGCCGGTCCGTCCGCCGTGACGGGCGCGACGGTCACGGACATCTTCCCGGCGAGCGTGACGAGCGCGAGCTGGACCTGCGTCGCGAGCGCCGGCTCGAGCTGCCCGGCGAGCGGCACCGGCAACGTCTCGGCGTCGGTGAGCCTCCTCTCCGGCGGCACGGCCACCTTCACCGTCACGGCCATCGCCTCGGGATCGGGGACGATCTCCAACACGGCGACGGTCACGGCGCCCGTGGGCACGAACGATCCCGCGGGGAACAACAGCGCGACCGACGGCAACACCGTCATCACGCCGACCGCTGACCTCTCGATCACCAAGACGCTCACCTCGGGGACGCCGGTCCCGGGCGCGAGCGCGACCTACACCATCGCGGTGAGCAATGCCGGCCCGAGCGCGGTCACCGGCGCGACGGTCACCGACAACTTCCCGGCGATCCTCACGAGCGTCACGTGGAGCTGCACGGCGACCGCCGGCTCCGCCTGTCCCGCCGCCACCGGCAGCGGTGACCTGAGCGCGAGCGTGAACGTGCTGAGCGGCGGCACCGTGACGTTCACCGCGACGGGGACCATCGCCGCGAGCGCGACCGGGAGTCTCGTCAACACGGCGACGGTCACCGCGCCGGTGGGGACGAACGATCCGGCGGGCAACAACTCCGCGACCGCGACCGATGCGCTCGTTCCGGAGGCCGATGTCGCGATCTCGGCCACCGGCTCGGCGTCGGTGGTGCCGGGGAACAACGTCACGTACACCTACACGATCACCAACAACGGGCCGTCGGACGCGCTCGCCGTGAGCGTCGCGAGTGCGACGCCGAGCGGGCTGACGTTCGTCTCGACGAGCGGGGACTGCACGACGGCGTTCCCCTGCGCGCTCGGCACGCTCGCGCCGG